>CADEFD010000027.1:4007-44059 GCA_902826515.1 uncultured Acidobacteriota bacterium | reverse complement strand
GGCCGGCGGCCAGTCGCACTCGGGCCACTTCCGCGGCGGCTTCGAGAGCGAGTTCTCGCAGTTCGGCCTTGCCCTCACGAGCCAGCTCGTGTCGCTGCCGTATCCCACACCCGCCGCCGGGTTCACCTATCAGTTCGATCCGGCGCTCGGCGTCTTCACGCGCACGACCAACAGCTTCGGCCCGATCCTGTCGGAACGCGCCGAGACGATCGGCGCCAGACGCCTCTCGTTCGGCTTCGCCGCGCAGCGCCTGCAGTTCGATTCGATCGAAGGCCTCGACCTCGATGCGATCCCGGCCGTCTTCGCGCACGAAGGGGCCGAGCTGCTCGGCGGCCGCGAAGACGTCATCACCACGATGAACTCGGTCGAAGCGACGGTGACGCGGTCCACCGCCTTCATCTCGTACGGCGTGACCAATCGCCTCGACATCTCGGTCGCCGTGCCGATCGTGACCGCCGACATGCTCGTGACCTCGCACGCCACCATCCGCCGCCTCGGCACGACCGAATCGCAGATCCACTTCTTCCGCATGGCCGACGACTCGGTGGGCGACGAGCGCGTCTACACGGCGTTCGGTCAGGCCACCGGCATCGGCGACGTCAACCTGCGCGCCAAGGCCACCCTCCGCAAGTCACCGCACGCGGGCCTCGCGGTGGGTGTGGACGTGAAGCTGCCGACGGGCGACGAGATGAATCTGCTCGGCACGGGCTCGACGGCCGTGCAGCCCTACGCGGTGTGGTCGGCGTCGTTCGGCGCCTTCTCGCCCCACGTGAACGCCGGCTACCGGTGGAACGGCGCGAGCGTGCTCGGCAGCGACCCGGGCTCCGGGCAGGCCCGCGACCTCCCGGACGTGGCGGTCTACAGCGCCGGCGGCGCCCTCGAGGTGCACCCGCGGCTCACCCTGGCCGTGGACGTCCTCGGCCGCATGGTGCTCGACTCGCCCCGCCTCTCGCGCACCATCTTCCGGGGCCTCGACCCGGCCGCCACTCAGTTCAACGACATCGCTTTCCGCCGCCGGGCCCTGAACGAGCTGTCGGCTGCCACCGGGCTCAAGCTGAACATCGCCGACCGGCTGCTCGTGAACGCCAACCTGCTCTTCCAGTTGAACGCCGACGGCCTCCGGTCGAAGGTCTCCCCCATGATCGGCGTGGAGTACGCGTTCTAGCGGCGGAAAGTGACTGCCGCCTGTCGGCTTGTGTCTATAATGGCGACAGTAGCCGTGTCCCCAGCATGGCTGCCAACCCGTATTTGACAGCGAGGTGTCATGACCATTCATGTCCATGCTCGCGTGCACGCCGTTTGTCTCGCCGCCCTGCTGGGGTTCGTGACCTTCGGTCTGCCCGCGGACACATTTGCCCAGGCGTCCACCGACAAGGTCCACGTCGCCCGCAGGCTCGGCGGTGCGTCGCGGTTCACGCCGGCCGTGCGCACGATTCCGAACCTTCAGAAGACGTTCGCCCGGCCGCGCACGCAGACCGACATCACGGCCGTGCTCAAGCTGGCCGAACTCTCGCACCTCGAGGCCGAGGTGAAGAAGGCCATTGCCGACGGCGCGGTGCGGGAAGTCACCTTCGCGCCCGGCTCCACGCTGCAGTGGATGGCGCTGCGCCGCGGCGGCACCCGCGCCGACATCCTGCGCCTCGTGCGCTGGGAAGGCGCCAAGCCGTTTGCCGGCTTCGAGTTCGTCATCGATGACCTGAAGGAAACCTACACCTTCGTCATCCCCCAGGACTGCGGCAACCTCTCGCTCGTCTCGCGTGAGCCGAGCCGCGAGCAGGCCCGGCGCGATGCCGAAGCCGCCGCCGCCCGCAAGGCCGAGGAAGAACGCGCCGCCGCGGCGCGTGCCGCCGAAGCCGCGCGCGCGGCCGAAGCCGCCAAGGCCGCGGAAGCGGCCCGCGCCGCGGAAGCCGCCCGGGCGGCCGAAGCGGCCCGCCTCGCCGAAGAGGCCCGCAAGGCCGAAGAAGCGCGCCAGGCCGAAGAGGCCCGCAAGGCCGAAGAAGCCCGGCTCGCCGAAGAACGCGAGCTCTCCATCCGTCCGTTCGTGGCGGCCTTCGGCGGCAAGCAGCGCCGGCAGTACGACGAGAACGACCCGGCCGGCCTCGGCACGGCGTTCCTGCCCGGCTTCTGCGATCCGCTGTTCGGCGGCAAGGTCGGCATCGAGAAGTCGCTCCGGAACAACTGGGTGTTCGCGCCGGCCGTCGGCTATGCGTTCAACACCGACGAGAGCGACCGCTCGAGCCTGTTCGTGGATGCCGAAATCAACAAGCGCTTCGGCAACCGCGCCTACATCGGCACGGGCCTCGGCCTGTGGGACATCACCCACAGCGACTTCATCACCCCCACCGCGCTCCTGCACTTCGGGCTGCCGCTCTGGAAGGGCGACGACCAGCGCACGCTGTTCTTCGTGACCGAAGGCCGCGTGCTGCTCCGCCGGGCGAGCGACATCGACAGCAACTACCAGTTCTGGGGCGGCCTCCGCTACCTGTTCCGGTAAGCCTCGCGTCGCACGCGCACGACACACCACCGCCGGTCGGGCCCTCAGCCCGGCCGGCGGTTTTTCTTTGAGGGAGGCCGCCCGATTCCTGCGCTAGTCGAACTGGGGCCCGTTCGCCCCGCGGAGGCGCGCATGACGACGACGGCACGGCTGACCACGGCGGCACTTCTTCTCGCGGCGGCGACCGCCCACGCGGCGCCCGGCAAGGCCAGCGGCTACTTCCGGCTCGACAAGACCCGCAGCGAATTCAGTCACGCCTGCGCCTTCCGGCTGCCCGATCCCTCGGGCGCGACGTCCGGCGTGACCCATGTCGTGCTGTCCGACAAGCCGCTCGACTGCGACGGCGCGGACCAGACGTTCGACCCGGTGGACGCCGTGAAGGCGCAGGCGGCACCGCAGAAACCCGCGTTCGTCACCTTCACGCTGGCACCGGGCGCCACCGTGGACCGCATCGACGGCGGCTGGACGTCCACGGCGCCGGAAGACGGCTTCAGCTTCGGCGGCCAGGGCAAGGTGGCGATCAAGGTCAACACCGCCGAGCGGGTCACGGGTCGCTACTTCCTCGAGAAGCCCTCCGACTTCTTCGACAAGACCTTCCAGTTCGACTTCACGTGGGACGCGCCGGTGCTCGCCGGGTCGATGTCCGGCACGCCGCTCGCGGCCGGCGGCGGCGAGGTCGGCGCGGCGTATCAGAAATACCTGGCAGCGCTCGGCAAAGGGGATCTGGCGGCGATCCGCGCCAGCGTCACGACGGCGAAGGCGGCGGACGTGCCCGCCCTGCGCGGCGCCGAGGCCAGAAAGCTGGTCGAGCTGATGCAGCTCTTCGAACTGAAGACGGCGACGGTCACGAGCGGCGTGCAGCGCGGCGATCAGGCGGCGCTGCTCGTGAGGGGCGTCGGCTTCGACAAGTCGCCGAACGACGGCCGCATCATCCTGCAGCGTGAAGGCGGGGTGTGGAAGGTGTCGCGCGTCATCATGAAGTCGCCGTTCTGACGGCAGCGGCCAGCGTCAGCACGGCTTCTTCGTCCTGCGGGCGTCCCACGATCTGCAGGCCCACCGGCAGGCCGCGCGTGTCGAGGCCGCACGGCACCGACGCGATCGGCAACCCGGTGAGACTCAGCAGGAAGGTCGGCGCGAACCAGTCCACGTAGGTGCGCATCGGCCGACCCGCCACTTCCGTGGGGTAGTTCTGCTCGACGGGAAACGGCGGCACGGCCGTGGTCGGCGTCACCAGATAATCCACGCGCGAGAACAGCTCGCGCATCGTCTGCCACAACTGTCCGCGCGCGTGATGCGCGGCGCCGAGCGCCCGCGGATCGAGCGCGAGCCCGGCCTCCACGTTGGCGCGGACGTTCACGCCGAAGTCGTCGACGCGGTCCATGCGTCCGGCCATGCCGGCGAGGAACCACTCGGCGCGCAGCGTGAGGAACGTGTCGCGCCACCCGCTCAGGTCGCAGGCGATCTCGCGCACGTCGGCGCCGCCTGCGGCGAGCGCGAAGGCGGCGGCGCGGCACGTCGCCTCGATCGATGCGTCCACGCCGATGCGCGCGACATCCGCGCAGTAGCCGACGCGCACACCGGGGCCGAGCGGCCGCGTGGCGGCGGCGATGAAGTCGCGGCCGCGCAGGCTCTGGCCGAGCGGCGCGCCCGGCGAGGCGCCGGCCATCACCTGGAGCATCCGCGCCACGTCTTCCACGGTGCGGCCCATCGGCCCGGCCACCGAGATCGTGTCCCACACCCAGTCCACCGGATGTTGCGGCACGAGTCCCGGCGAGGGCCGCAGACCGACGATGCCGCAGAAGGCCGCCGGAATGCGCAGCGATCCGCCGAGGTCGGTGCCATCGGCCAGCGCGATCATGCCGGTGGCGAGCGCCGCCGCGCCGCCGCCGGTCGAGCCGCCCGAGGTCAGCGCCGGATTCCACGGATTGTGCGTGGCGCCGAACACCGTGTTCCACGTGTTGGCGCCGGCGGCGAACTCCGGCGTGTTGGTCTTGCCGATGATGACGGCGCCGGCCCGCCGCAGCCGCTCGACCACGACGGCGTCCGCGTCAGGTACGTGGTCCGCGTAGATCGGCGACCCGTAGGTCGTGCGCAGCCCTGCCACGGGCGTGATGTCCTTGATGCCCACCGGCACGCCGGCCAGCGGACCCACCGTGTCGCCGGCCGCGAGACGGGCATCGATCGCCCGCGCCTCGTCGAGCGCACGCGGGTTGAGGGTGACGATCGCGTTCAGTTCGCCGTTGCGCGCCGCCACACACGCGAGCGCGTCTTCGGTCACCTCCACCGCGGTGCGCGCGCGCGTCGCCACCGCCTGCACCAGTGCCGATGCGCTCGGCAGATCCCGCGTCACTGGAGCGCCACGCCGACGAGCGCGGCCACGCGCAGGTGCGGCTCCCAGCCGAGGCGCGCATCGGCCGCTACGTAGACTCGCTCGTTCACCCACGTGCGCGCGCCGACGCCGAGCGTGAACGCCCCTTCGGTCGAGGTGGACGTGCCGGTCAGGAACCGCTGCGTGTGGCGGAAGAGGCCGCCGCCGAGCACGACGAACGGCGTCGTGCGCCGCGGCCGGCTGGCGGTTGGAGCGAGAAGGTCCACCATGACGTTGCCCGTGAGGATGAGGTCGCGGTCGGATCCCGGCCCCGACATGAACTGCACCTCTGGGCCGAGGCTGATGCGCCGCGTCACGTAGCCTCGCCAGGCGGCGCCGATGAGCGTGTGGTGAATGATACCTTCGTCGCCGAAGCCGGCCCATCCGAGGGCGCCGTCGGCCACGATGCGTGGCGCGGCCGTGGCCTGTGCCGCGGGCTGCGCCGTCGCGGGTCCGCCAAGGGCCACCAGCAGCCCGGCCGCCAGCACGACCGTTTCAGGAAGTCGCATGTCCGTGTCTCCGCTGCGTAGTGCGCAGACAGCCGGCACTGCGGCTCACGCGACGGTCTGCGGACCGCGGCCGCTGAACCTTTCCCCCGCCAGCTCCGTCTCCACCCGCATCGGCTATATCCACTATGGATACATTCACGCCCGACGAACCGACCGCGGCCTCGCTGCTGCCCCTGCCGCCCGCGACCTTCCACATCCTGCTCGCCGCTGCCGATCAGGACCGCCACGGCTACGCCATCATCCAGGAAGTGGCGGCCCGCACGGGCGGCGAGATGAAGCTCTCGGCCGGCACGTTGTATCGCTCAATCCAGCGCATGGTCGAGCTGGACCTCATCGAAGAGACCGCGGAGCGTCCGGCGCCCGACCTCGATGACGAACGGCGCCGCTACTACCGGATCACGCCGTTCGGCCGCGAGGTGGCGCGCGCGGAGGCGGAACGCCTGCAGGCGCTCGTGCGGATCGCCCGCACGTGCGGCCTGGCCCCGAGGACGACGTGATGGGGATCTGGCATCTGCTGCTGCACCTGCTGCCGGCCACGCTCCGTGAGGCGCACGGCGCCGAGATGACGGCGATGCTGCGGCGCGACCTCGCCGCCGCGCACGGCACCGGCCGCATCGGCGTCGCGATCGCCGCCGTCGCCGACCTGGTGGGGACGGCGGTCGTCGCACATGTCGAAGCGACGGCGCTCGACCTCCGCGACGTCTGGCGCAGCGCCCGGCGCGCACCCGGCTTCGCGGCGAGTGTCGTGGTGGTGACGGCGCTCGGCGTGGGCGCGGCCACCGCGGCGTTCTCGATCGCCGACCACGTGCTCGTGCGGCCGCTGCCGTTTGCGGCGCCCGACGCCCTCGTGAAGCTGTGGCAGGACCAGACCGCGCGCGGCTATTCGCGCATGGAACTTTCGCCCGGCAACTTCGAGGATTGGCGCGCGCAGTCGTCGTCGTTCGACGCGATGAGCGCCTATGCCGCCTCGTCGGTGAACGCGATGACCCCGGGCGGCCCGGTGCGTCTCGATGCGGCGGAGGTGAGCGCCACGCTGTTCCAGACCCTCGGCGTGCACGCCGCCACGGGCCGCGCCCTCGTGGCCGCCGACGGCGCCGCATCCTCGACGCCGCCGGTCGTGCTGAGCGACCACGTCTGGCGCTCCATCTTCGCCGCCGCGCCCGGGGTGACGGGCACGACGATCACCCTGAACGGGACGGCGCACGTGGTCGTGGGCGTGATGCCGCCGTGGTTCGAGTTCCCGACCCGGGACGTGGACGTCTGGCTGCCGCTGCGCTTCGCGCCAGAGGATCTCGCGGACCGCGCCAACGTCTACCTGCGCGTGGTCGCGCGGCTGCGTCCCGGCGTCACGATCGCACAGGCGCGCGCCGATCTGAACGTGGTGGCGGCCGGACTCGCCCGCGCCTTCCCCGAAGCGAACGACAAGACAGGCGCCACGGTGGTGGCGCTGCGCGACGAGGTGACGCGGCAATCACGCACGATGCTGCTCGCGCTCGTGGGCGCGTCGGTGGCGGTGCTGCTCATCGCCTGCGCGAACCTGGCGAGTCTGTTCCTGGCGCGATCGGTGGCGCGTCAGCGGGAGCTTGCCGTGCGCCTCGCGATGGGCGCGCGGCCGCGCCGGCTGGCCCGGCAGGTGCTCACCGAGAGCCTGGCGCTCTCGGCGGCCGGCGGGGTCATCGGCGCCGCCCTGGCGATCGTGGCCGTGCCGGTGGCGGCTGCACTCGTGCCGACGACGCTGCCGATCGCCGAGGTGCCCTCGCCCGACCTGCGCATGCTGGGCCTGGCGACGCTCGCGACCCTCGCAACCGGGCTCGGCTTCGGCCTCGTGCCGGCGTGGCGGATCGGGCGTACCGCGTCCAGCGGCGACCTGCGGCACGGCGCGCGCGTGTTCGGCACGCGCGGCACCGAGCGGCTGCGCGGCCTCTTCGTCGTGAGCGAGGTGGCGGCCGCCATCGTGCTGCTCGTCACGGTGGGCCTCTTCCTCAAAGCGCTGTGGCTGGTGCAGGAGATAGATCCCGGCTTCGATCCGCGCGGCGTCGTCACCGCGCGCACGACGCTGCCGCTCCCGAAGTACGAAGCCGTCAGCGCCCGCGCGCAGTTCTACCGGCAGGTGCTCGACGAGGTGCGCGCCACGGCCGGTGTCGAGAGCGCCGCCTACACGAGCTTCCTCCCGATGGTGATGGGCGGCGGCATCTGGCCGGTGCTGCTGCCGGGTACGACCGTGCCCGAAGATGCCCGCGCCGCCAGTGTGCGCTTCGTCACGCCGGGCTACTTCGCGACCATGCGCGTGCCGCTCGTGCGCGGGCGCGATGTGGAAGACACCGACCGCCAGGACACGCAGTACGTGGCGGTCGTGAGCCGCTCGTTTGCCGAACTCTACTGGCCCGGGCAGGATCCGCTGGGGCAACATTTCTCGACGGCGCTCCAGGAACGTGTGGTGGTGGGCGTCGTCGGCGATGTGCGCGTCCGCGGCCTCGAACGCGAGAGCGAGCCGCAGGTCTACCTGCCGGCGCCGCAAGTGCCCGACGGCGGCCTCGGCTTCTACATCCCGAAAGACCTGGTGGTGCGCGCCTCCACGTCGCTCTCGTCGATCGTGCCGGTGGTGCGCGCGGCGGTCGCGCGCGCCGATCCGGAACAGCCGCTGTCTGACGTGCAGGTCATGACCGATATCGTCGAGCGCCAGATGGCATCGCGCACGACACAGGTCTCGGTGCTCGTGGCGTTTGCCGGCGTGGCGCTGCTGCTGGCGCTCGTGGGCATCCACAGCCTGCTCGCCTACGTGGTGGCGGCGCGCACGCAGGAGATCGGCGTCCGCATGGCGCTCGGCGCCACGCGGGGGCAGGTGCTGGCACTCGTGGCGCGGCGGGCCGCCCTGCTGGCCGCCACCGGCGCCGGCGCGGGCCTGGTCGTGGCCTACGCGGCGAGCCGCTCGGTGCAGGCGCTGCTGGCCGGCATCAGCGCCGCCGACCTGGCCACCTACGCGACCGCCGTCGGCGCGGCAGGACTCATCACCCTCCTCGGCTCGGTGCTGCCGGCCTGGCGGGCGATGCGCGTGGATCCCGTGGCGGCGATGCGCACTGAATAGCGGCAGCGCCCGCTATGATGTGCGCGTGCACATCGTGCTGCTCGTGTTCGGCCTGCTCGTGACGGTGCTGGGCATCGGGCTCCTCGCCATCCCGGCCGTGCCGGCCATCGGCATCATCTTCTCGGGCGTGGTCCTGGTCGCCTGGGCCGACGGGTTCGCCCGCATCGGCTGGCTGTCGCTCGGCGGCCTGCTCGTGCTCACCGTCGTGGGTTCGCTCGCCGACAACGTGGCCACGTTGCTCGGCGCCCGCCGGGCCGGGGCGTCGGCGTGGGGCGTGGCCGGGGCGGCCGTGGGCATGCTGGCCGGCATTCCCTTCGGCGTGCCGGGCATCATCCTCGGGCCGGCCGTGGGCGCCTTCGCCCTCGAGTTCGCGCGCAATCCCGATCTGCGCAAGGCCGGCATGGCCGGACTCGGCGGCATCGCCGGGTTCGTCCTCGGCATCGTGGCCAAGTCGTTCTTCGGCCTGCTCATCGTGGGCCTCGCCGTGCTCGCGTATTTTTTCTGACCGATTCCGCTAGTAGTGGTGATGCCCACTCCGCGCCGCTGTTCGGGATGCGGGGCCGCGCTCGGCGACCCCACCGACGACGACCTCACCATCGTCTGCAGGTTCTGCGGCCTGCGCCACGACATCAACGACCTCGCCGCCGAGGCCACACCGATCGTCGTGCAGGTGGGCTCACCGCGCACCGGCGGGGCCGCCAGAGCCATCGCGACCATCGTGCTCCTGGCCGTGGCGCTGGCGGTCGGGGGCAGTCTCTACATCGCGAATCGCGCGAGGAACGACGTCACGACGCGCGTGCGCGAGACCACAGACGCGGTGCGGCAGCGCGTGGCCGACCGGAACCGTCCGCTCGCGCTCACGGAACTCGGCACGCTGACGGAGTACGCGTGGAAGGCCGTGGACACGGCGCCGCCGCCGGGCGGCTTCGCGAGCTTCGATCCGGTGGCCGCGCTGCCGTGGGGGATGTCGATCGCACACGCCTGGGCGGCAGACGCTCTGCTGACGCGCATCGACGTGGGCCGCGTGTCGTCCACCGGGGTCGTGGATCTCGCCGGCGACACGCCGAGCGGCTACCGTTTCCATTCGCCGGCGCGGCTGCTGCGGTGGAAGCAGGAAAGCGACGGCGGCACGAAGAGCACGACGGCGAGCGGGATGATGCTGCAGGTGCAGGGCACGACGGTGCGCGTGCTGATGGAGACGAGCGCCCGCGAGGAGCCTGCCACGCCGGCCCCGGCGAGCCTGCGGCTGCCCGACCTGCTGACGAAGGCACGCACGGCGCGGGGGTTCAGCGATCGCCCGTTCTACGCCGCCTACATGATCTTCCTGCCGCGTGAAGGCTGGGCGTGGTACTTCCGGGCGCCGTCGGGCGACAGCTTCCCCCGCGTGCGCGCGCGTGACGGCCGGGTGTATCCGTATTAGCGGCCGACGTGCTTGACGCGTCCTTCGCCCACCGCCTCGAGCGCCGCGGTCACGTCGCCTAGTGGCTGTCCGCTGGTGCGCTGCACACCCACCAGGATGTAGCCGTCGGAGACTTCGGTGTCGTACAGGGGAGGCAGCCGCCGCGGCAGCTTCGCACTCACGAAGAGCGTCAGCACGGTCGCCAGGATCGCGCCGAGCATCGTCATCTCGAAGATGACGATGAGGTTCGGCCACGGCGCCACGATCGGCATGCCGCTCGTCCTGAGCGGCCACGCCTGCTGGGTGAGGCTCGTCAGCAGATACGCGGCCGTGAGTCCGGTGATGCCGCCGAGACCGGCGATCCAGTGGATCCAGCTGGCGCTGTCCTTGTGGCCGAACTCGTACTCTTCGAACGGCTCCGACGACATGATCTGGATATCGGCGTCGGCCACCCCGGCTGCGCGCAGGCCGTCGACGGCGCGCTGCACCGCGGCGGGATTGTCGTAGAGGGCGTAGACCGCGTTCATGGACGCGCCCTCCACAGGCCCTGCTGTTCTTCCTCTTCATCCGCGGGCAACGCGGGGTGCGGCTGGTTGCCGACCTTCATCTCCCAGATCGAGATGATCGGCACGACCTTCGAGAACAGCATGTAGAGCAGGGCCATCGCGGCGAACGTCGCCACCATGATGACGATTTCCGTGGGCTGCGGGCTGTAGGTGCCCCAGCTGTAGGACAGCGGTTTGTTGGCGAGGCCCGGCACGATGATGAGGAACCGTTCGAGCCACATGCCGACGAGCACGCCGCACGACACCAGCACGATGCCGGGGAGCGTACGCAGGCGCCGGAACGACAGGATGCCGACCGGAATGATGAAGTTGCAGAACACCATCGTCCAGTAGAGCGACGCGTATTCGCCGCGCTGTGTGGCCCAGAACACCGCCATCTCCGACGGCTGGTTGCCGTACCACACGGTCAGCCGCTCGGAGAACACGAAATAGCCCCACAGCAGGCTCATGAGCAGCAGCAGCTTGGCGAGGTTGTCGAAGTGCAGCGGGTGCAGGTAGGCGTGCAGCCTCAGCGTGCGCCGCAGGGCCGCCATCGCGATGATGAGGGCCGCGATGCCGCTGAAGATCGCCCCGGCCACGAAGTAGGGGCCGAAGATCGTCGAGTGCCACATCGGCACGTGGGCCATCGAGAAGTCGAACGACACGATCGTGTGCACCGACACGGCCACCGGAATGATGGCCACGGCCATGATCTGCATGGCCGCTTCGAGGCGATGCCACTGCGTGGTGGTGCCCTGCCAGCCGAGCGCGAGCGTGCCGTAGATGCGGCGGCGCAGCCCGCTGGAGCGATCGCGGATGACGGCGAAGTCAGGAATCATCGGCAGGATGAGGAAGAGCAGGCTGCCGGTGAGGTAGGTGTTGATCGCAAAGAAGTCCCACACGAGCGGCGATCGGAAGTTCGGCCAGATCTCGCGGGCGCTCGGATACGGCGCCAGCCAGAAGAACAACCACGGCTTGCCGAGGTGGATGATCGGAAAGGTCGCGCCAATCATCAGCGCAAAGACCGTGATGACCTCGGCGCAGCGGGTGACCGGGCGGCGCCAGCGTGCGTTGACCAGGCGCAGGATCGCCGAGATCAACGTGCCCGCATGGCTGATCCCGATCCAGAAGACGAAGTTCGTGAGATAGAAACCCCAGAACACGGGCCAGTTGATGCCGGCCACCCCGATGCCGTACCAGACCTGGTAGGCCCAGGCGGCCGCACCACACAACACGATGGTGGCAAGGACCAGCACCGCGCCGTAGAACCACACCGAGGTGTGGAGCAGCGGACGGATGAGGTCGTCGGCGAGCGGGTTATTGCGTGTCCGGTTCATTCCACGACTGCCGTTGCAGGTAAGTGACCTTGGGTTCGGTGCCCTCGTCTTCGAGCAGCTTCGTGCCCCGGGGCGAGTGCGTGAGCCGAGCCGCGCGGCTCTCGTGGTCGTTCAGGTCGCCGAAGATGATGGCGCCGGCCGGGCACGACTGCACACACGCCGGCTGGATGTCGCCGTCCTTCAGCTCGCGGCCGTCGGCTTTGGCGGCGGACTTCCCCGACTTGATCCGCTGCACGCAGAACGTACATTTCTCCATCACGCCGACTTCGCGCACCGAGACGTCCGGATTCAGCTGGAGCTGCAGCGGCTTCTCCCACTGCGGGTTGAAGAAGTTGAAGAAGCGCACGTTGTAGGAACACGCGTTGGCGCAGTACCGGGTGCCGATGCAGCGGTTGTAGACCTGCGCGTTCAGGCCTTCGTCGGTCTGATGGCTGGCGTAGGTCGGGCACACGGCTTCGCACGGCGCGTTGTCGCAGTGCTGGCACATGACCGGCTTGAACTTCACCTTCACGTCGGGGAAGTCGCCTTCCCAGTAACGCTCGACGCGCAGCCAGTGCATCGCGCGTCCGCGCCCCGCCTCGGTGGCGCCGGCGGTTGGAATGTTGTTCTCGGCGTGGCAGGCGGTCACACAGGCTTCGCAGCCCGTGCACTTGTCCAGATCCACGACCATGCCCCAGCGATGCGCCATCAGCCTCTTCCCCTCGTGTGGTCGGGCCGCTCGCGCGTGGCGCCGGCAAACAGAATCAGGCTGCCGTCGGCGCCCGAGATCCTGGTGATCTTGACGCGCGTGGCCGCCCACGCCAGCTGACCGGTGGACGGCTCCGCGACCGGCGCCAGAATGGCGAGCGGGTTGGCGCCGCGGCCGCTGGCGTAGCGGGTGAAGGTCTCGTGGCCCTGGCCAACCGGCATCGCGGCCGCATCGGGCCCGATGCCGGGCGAGATGACCACCGGCGCGCGAAGCGATCCGTGTGCCGAGGCCACTTCGACGACATCGCCGTCGGCGATGCCGAGCGTCTCGGCTGTCCTGACGTTCAGCTCGACCCAGCTGCTCCACATCGCAGTCGTGAGCGGATCGGGCAGTTCCTGGAGCCACGGCAGGTGGGCGAGTGAGCCGTCGAAGAGCGCCTGAGACGGGTAGGGCATGAACTGGAACGGATACTCGCCGGCGCTGCCGTCGAGTTCCGGGGCACGCCACGCCGTGGGCGCCGCGGCCGCGGTGCTGCGCGCCGGGGCGGCCGCCACCGGTGCCGGCTCGGCGGCGGGCGCCTGCAGCATCTCTTCGAAGGTCTGCCACGGCAGCGCCGGGGCGAGCGGCGTCTTCAGACGCCGCCCGGCGTCGAGCAGCACGTCGGGCATCGAGCGCGTGTCGTAGAGCGGACGCATCGCCGGCCCGGCCACGGTGGCCACCGCGGTCGCCGCGCCAGACTCGGGCGCCGATTCCACCCACGATTCGAGAAACGAGTGGTCGGGCAGGATGAGGTCGGCCAGCGCGCTGGTCTCGTCGATGAACGAGCCGAAGCTGGCGATGAAGGGCACCTGCCGGAGCCAGTCGCGCACCTTCCACGCCGCCGGCGCCGCGAACACGGGATTGGCGTCGTCGAGGAGGAGCACCTGCGGCGGTGCCGCGGCCAGGGCCTCGCGCAGCGTGCGCGCGGGCGCCGCCGGAACCGGGCCCTGCGGCATGAACGAGACGCCGCCCTCGACGCCGACGCTGCCCACGAGCGCGTTCAGGGCGTTCACGGCCAGCGCCTGCGCGAGCCCGTTGGTCTGCGCCAGCGGCGCGCCGCCGATGACGGCCACGGCCGGTCCGTACGAGGCGAACTCGCGGGCCAGCCGCTCGATCCTCTCCGCCGACACGCCCGTCTCTTTCTCCACCGCTTCGGGCGTGAACGCCGGCAGCCCGCCCGACCAGCCCTCGATCTGCGCGCCGGCGCGTCCGCCGCCGTCGGCGGGCCGCAGGCCGGCCTTCATGACCACGTGCGCCAGCCCGAGGGCCAGCGCGCCTTCGGTGCCCGGCCGCACGGCCAGCCACTCGTCGGCACTGGCGCCGGTCTGCGACATGCGAGGTTCGACCTGCACGAACTTCGGCCGGCTGCCGCCGCGTCCCTGTCGCATGGCGCCGTAGGCCACGCTGTGCGCCAGTGGCGAGTTCCAGGTGCCGAGCAGGTCGGCGCCGAAGTTGAGCAGGTAGCTCGTGCGCGCGAGATCGAACGTGGGCAGCTGGTGGCGGCCGAAGCTCAGGTCGTTGGCCCGGCGCAGCACCGCGTCGTCGAAGATCTCGAAGCTGACCGGCGCCGGCGCGCCGAACCGGCGCAGGAACTCGGCCACGAGCTCGTGACGCCGGCCGCGACGCGGGCGCGAGAGGACGGCAAGTTGTGCTGGCGCCGCCGCCGTGGCATCGAGCCGCTCGACGAGCACGCTCAGGGCCTCGTCCCAGGTGATTTCAGTGAACTGGCCGCTGCCGCGATCGCCGCTGCGCCGCTGGGGCGCCACGAGGCGATCCGGGTGGTAGGTCACCTGCACTGCCGCCTGGCCGCGTACGCAGAGCCGGCCTTTGCTGAGCGGGTGTTCGGGGTCGCCTTCGAGCTTCCTGACGAGGCCCATACGGGTGACCCCCGGCTGGCCGCTGCGGAAGACCTCGGCATCGCCATCCATCACGCGGGCGGTCACGCCACAGCCGGCCGCGCAGAGCGGGCAGACGCTCGGCTTCCAGACCGCGACTCCGGGCGTCAGCTCCTCGTCCGGGATGAACCGCACGATCTGGTTCTCCGGATTGCCGCAGCTGGCGAGCGCGGCCGTGGTGCCGGTGATGGCGGTAATCTTGAAGAATCGGCGGCGGTCCATGGGCGTCATCGGGGCTCGCCGGTTCAGTAGTGGCAGGTCAGGCAGTCGTTCGACGCCTGCTTCTGTGTGTGGCAGTTCACACAGAACGCCATGTCCATGTCGACCACGCGAGTCGCGACGTCCTGCTGGCGCATGTCGCCGTGGCACGTCGAACACTCGACCTTGGCGCGGATGTGCGGCGCGTGTTCGAAGCGCACGTGCGCCTCACGGGCGTAGTCGTAGACGCGCGCCCAGGCGAAGTCGCGCCCCTCGGCCTGCATCTTCGCCATGGTCTGCACGAGGGGTTTCTCGGTGGCGATCGCCGCGTGGCATGTCATGCAGGTGTTCATCCCGGGCAGGCCGGCCCGCGGCCCGCTCTCCACTCCCTGATGGCAGTCGACGCAGGCCATCTCCTGCGCCAGATGCACGCGGTGGCTGTAGGCGAACGGCTGCACAGGGTCGGCGCGCAGACCGAAATGTGTCCGGGCCGCGTCGGCCAGGCCGGTACGCGCCGGCGTATAGACGGACGACGTGCCCCAGCGCGAACGCTGCAGCACGCGCTCGGCTTGTTGACGTTCAGAGAACGGAGCGTCGACGCAGGACGCCGCACTCAGCGCCAGCACGGTCAGAACGAGCCACGCGGGCACGCGCCGCCTACTTCTTCGCCGCGGCGAGGCTACGGATGTAGTTCACGAGGTGCCAGGTGTCCTGCTCGCTCACCTTGCCCTTGAACGCGGTCATCTTGGAGCCAGCCCCGGCGCCTTCCTGGATGACCGTGAAGATCTCGCCATCGGTCGAACCGAAGGTCCAGGTGCCGTCCGTGAGATCGGAGGCGTTCATCTTCTTGGCCATCGGCGTTTCGGCGGCGCCGGAAGCGCCGTGACACATGCGGCATTGCTTCTGGTACACCTGCTGTCCGGCGGTGACCGACGCCGCGCCCGTCGCGACGGGATTTTTCATCTTGGCAGCCGCCGCGCGCGATGTGCCCTGTCCGGCCTCCGCAGCAGCTCCAATCAAGAACACAAGACACCATCCGGCGACTGCACCAGTCGTCACGATCCGCTGACCCATTCCCGTTGTGCTCCTTCGTGTGGCGTGCACGATGCGCCGCGAGACGCTCGCCCATTACGTATGGTCATGGGTCAGCCCGCTGCGAATCGCATGGTCACACACGCCCATGACGAATTGCAATCGAATGTCACTCCGGATCGGCCGAGCCGGGTTCAGCGTGCGAGTACCCACGTGGTCATGCAGCGCTGGTCCTGCACGATGGTGGTCTTGAGCGGGTCGAGCAGGCGGCCGCCGAGCCGCCACGTGGTGGCCATGAGCTTCGCTTCGTCCACCAGGTAGCGCTCGGAGCCATCGGGCATCTGATGCCGTCCGCCGGCGAGCGGCCGCATGCGGTCGGCCATGCCGATCGACGAGGCGAGGCGCGCGAAGAAGAGGCCGCCGGGCTTCAGCACGCGCCACATCTCCTTCACCATCGCGTCGAAGTGTGCGTGGTCACGGGCAAAGTGCAGCACGGCGTTGCTGATGACGACGTCCACGCTCGCGTCTGCGAACGACGACTGCTCCACGGGTTCGACGCGGAAGTGGTCGGCGGGCAGCTGCGGCGCAAGGGCGGCGGCCAGGGCGCGCACGGCGGCCACGGCCTGCGGATCCTGGTCCGTGGCGTAGACGTCGTAGCCTTCGCGCAGCAGGTAGACGAGGTTGCGTCCGGTGCCGCAGCCCGCGTCGACGACGCGCATGCCCGGAGCGATCCGGCCGCGCAGCAACTGATCGAACAGGTAGATGTCGATGTGGCCGAACTCGTCGATGAGCACGCCGCCGCTCATCGCCGGCGCTTCACCCGCGGAATCACTGTGGACAGACGGCCGACGGCGGCGATGAACGCCGCGTCGCGCTCGCAGAACCACCAGCCGTCGCGGTAGGTGAGGGGATGGTCGAAGTGGTGCGGGCACCGTGGCCACTGGGGCTCGCCGGCGGCATGCACGTGGCGCTGCGCGGCGGTCACCGTCGCGGTCAGCGCCTCTGACGGGTCGCCGCTCGTGCCAGCCGGCGGCGCCTCGGGCGCCACGTCGGCCCACACGAAGCCCGACGTCCGCTCGAGGTCGCGCCGCAGGGCCCGCCGCGCCTTCTCGACGTCGCGGGGGGTGGGGGGGCGGCGGTTGGCGCACTCGATCGTCAGGTCCCTGCCGACACGCGGATCGAGGCAGGGCGCGAGCTCGACGTCGGCATTGCTGCCGCGACCGGCCACCGTGTGCACCGCGCTCACGGCGCTGGCGCCGACGCCGTCGAACAGGATCGCGTCCACGTGCGGCACCTGCCAGATCGCCCACGCGGCCTGCCCGCGTCGCTGCGCGGCGAGCACACACCGGAGCGCCTCGCGCAGCTCGCGGCGCCCCACGGGGGACGGCCCGTCCACGCCGCTCAGCGTATAGATGCCGCAATTTCGGCCGGCGGGCCCGGTGAGCTTCTCGATTTCGCCGGTCACAATCGTGGCCACGTGCTGCTGGCGCTCGTCGAGCGCGGTCTGCGCCGCACCGGGCTCCCCACGCCCGAAGGTCATGGCGACGGCCAACATCGCGGCCATCGTCCGCCGTCGTCTCGGCATCGGTCGTTACTTCCCGGGATTGTAGGTCCTCTCGGTGTGACCCTCGAGCTGTTTCGGGTAGAAGTAGACCTCGCGCAGGTTGCCGGTGGCGTACCGTTCCGCCTGGTCGTTGAAGTGTTTCGACGTGACGTCGCTGCTCAGGCCGCCGGCCGTGATGGCGCGGGCACGCACGCCGTCCTTGCCGAACTCGACCGCGGCCACGAAGCTGTTGCCGCTCGAACCGTAGATGCGCTTGCTGCCGTTGTAGGACCGCGCGCCGAAGGACGCGAGCGAGCCCCAGCGCGCCGAGGCGAAGCCCACGGGCGTGCTCGGTTTGTCGTCGGTGTAGGGATGCACGATCTCGGGCGAGATGCGCTGGAAGCGGTTGATCTCGCCCCACGGCGTCTGCCACGTCCCGAAGTCGGCCGTGAGCTTGTCCACCGCCGCGGCCAGGGCCTCGAGGCGCTGCTGCGGCGTGGCCTTCGCGCGCATCTGCTGATACACGCTGATGCCGGCCTTGCGGGCGGCGTCGGTGCTCTTGGACCAGAGTTCCTCGCCCCAGAAGATGGCGAGCGACTGCGGCACCGAATCCACCGCCCAGCGCCGATCCCACGCCTTGAGCGCCGCGATGGGTTCGGCCAGCTTCGCCTTGAGCGGATTCGAGGCCGGCGCCTGGTCCCACGCTTTGAGGAGCAGCGGAATCTGGACGTCGAACTCGGGCTGCGCGGTGTCGAAGCCGGCGGCGATGAGGGCGTCGATCGAAAAGTCCTTCTTCCCGTCGAGCACTCGAATGGCGTGGGCGCCGCGCGGGTTCTCGCCGGCCGTGTCGAAGTAGGCGGGGAAGTCGCTCTGCTTCTTGCTGTACTTGCCGGCGGCCATGAACGGCCAGTCGTTGGTGTTGTAAACCCAGCCGTTCGGCGGATTCTCGACGCTCGGGCTGTCGTCCACCGCGTGCACACCCTGCCAGTCGTTGGCCGGCACGCTGCCATCCACCGGCGCCTCCCAGTTGAGCTTCGGGTTGCGCTTCGGCACGAAGTTGGAGTGGAAGTAGGCGATATTGCCGTCGGCGTCGGCGTAGAGCGTGTCGTTCGACGAGTTGGTGTGGAGCTCCATCACCTGCTTGTACTCGGCGATGTTCTTCGTCTTGGTGCGGCCGTACGACTGCTGCAGCGCCTTGAGCGGCTGCTCCATCAGGCTGACCGCCACCCACTTGCCGTCCTGCTCGCGCACGATCGGCCCGTGGTGGGTGCGCCACGTGGTGAACTCCTTCGTCGCCATGCCGGTCGCGGTCTTGTAGGGGATGGCGATCTTCTTCACCGTGGCTTCGCGCTCTTCGGCGCCGTACTTGTAGAAGACCTTGCCGTCCTTCTGCACGATGGTCTCGAGGAACTCGTCGATGTTGTCGACGCCGCTCGACGTGTGCATCCAGCCGGCCTTCTCGTTGAAGCCCTGGTAGATGAAGAACTGACCCCAGGTGAGGGCGCCGTAGGCGTTCAGTCCCTCGCTGCTCGTCATCTGCGCTTCCTCGCGGAACGAGAACGAGGTGTGGGGATTGATCCAGAGCAGCGCCTTGCCGGCAGTGGTGTTGGCGGGGGCCACGGCGAAGCCGTTCGAACCGGTGGGCTCGGGCGGCACGGCCATGTAGCGCGGATCGGGTTCGACGCGGGCGAGCGCCGCCGGGTTCCTGCCGTAGAACGCCTCGAGGCGGGCGAGCGACACACTTTCGATGTCGCCGCCGATGCTGCCTTCACTGAAGCTGAGGGCCATCCACGGCTCGAACGTCGTGATGACACGCGGCTTCACGTCTGGATGCGTGGCGAGGTAATAGTTGAGGCCGTCGGCCCACCCCGTCATGAGCGCCTTGAGCCAGTCGGGCGCCTTCTCGTATTCGGCCTTGAGCTCCACCGGATCGATGAAGAGCTTCATGCGGAGGTCGCGGTAGATCTCCTTTTCGCCCTCGGCTTCGGCGAGCCGGCCCATCGCGTTGATGAAGTTCGTCTCCACGCGGTTGAAGTCGTCTTCGGCCTGCGCGTACATCAAGCCGAACACGGCGTCGGCGTCGGTCTTGCCGGTGATGTGCGGAATACCCCAGTCGTCACGCACGATCGTGACGCTGGCGGCGCGGGCCTGCCAGGCTGCCATCTGCGGCGAGACGGCGGGCGCGGGCGGCGGGGCGCCCTTGCACGAGACCAGGGCGACAAGGGCGATGAGGACGATCGAGCGCTTCATGGTTCGGGATTGTGGCACATCCCGACGGGGCCCGGGGCTCGGGGCTCCGGGCCGGACGCAATCGTGTCGGACGTTATGGCCGACGTGGAATTGTCTGCCCCACGTGCACCTCGACGGCTGAGCCCGCGGCGACGAAGGCCGAACGCGGCGACGTGCGCAGGAGGTCCGCGAAGTGAGGCCCGTAGAGGGCGGTGGCATCACCGCGGAAGCTGTGGCTCGCGGCGGTCCACACGCGCCACGGGGGATGCACCACTTCGTACTCGAGCGTGCTGCCGTCGCGTTGGCGCGTGTAGCCCCAGTAGTGCTCGGTGATGAAGGCCGCCTCGGTCTCGGGTTCAAGCGCGGCAGCCGGGCCGTTCGCCGCCGCCTCGAGGGCGAACACCTCATGGCGGTGGCGCCAGCCGTATTGCGCGCGTCCGCCGTGGGCGGGGTCGAGTGCGATGGCGTGCGACATCGGCACGGCGAGATACGGCTCGTTGTAGATGGCACGCGCGGTCCAGGCAATCGCCACGCGCGGCACCAGCTCGCGGACGAACACCACGGCGCGTCGCATAACGCCGTCAGGCCCGCGGCGGCGCACGTAGAACCGCAGGTTCACTTCTTCGAAGGTGCGATGGAAGGGGACGGGCACACCCAGGAGCCGGGTGTCGGTGAACAGGAAGCCGACGAGGCTGACGAGCGTCTCGCCCTGCCAGGTGTCGAGTTCGGTGCCGGACGGCACGAGCGGCTCGAGCCACTCGCGCCGGCAGGGGTAGTTGAGGAGCACCAGGCTTTCCCACCGGGCGGTGAGAAAGGGCCGGCGCCGCGCCGGCGCCGCTGGTGCTGTCATCGCGTCGCCGCTACTGCCCCATCGGGACGTAGTTGAGCCAGCCGCGCGTCGCGTAGTCCATGAGCGTCTCCGCGAACAGGATCGCGACGAAGAACATGCTGAGCACGACCGTGAGCTTGGTCAGGCGGCTGCTGTACTTCACGTGCATGAAGTAGAGGATGACGAGCGTGGCCTTGAGGCCGGCGATCGCCAGCGCCACGACCGGATTGAGCGAGCCGAGATCGACGAACGCGGCACCCACCGTGATGGCCGACAGCACCATCAGGGCGGTGAAGATCGTGAGATACGTGCTGAGTGGAGAGACGTGAACGGATGACATGTTCGCTTCTACCTAGTTGTGCCGTTCGACGAGGTACAGCAGCGGGAACAGGAAGATCCAGACGATGTCGACGAAGTGCCAGTAGAGCCCGGTCATCTCGACCGGGGCGTGGTACTCGCTGTCGAAGCGCCCCTTGTGGGCCATCCACGTGATGATGAACAGGATGACGATGCCCACGATCATGTGGAGCGCGTGCAGGCCGGTCATCACGAAGTAGAGACTGAAGAAGATCTGCGTCGTGCGCTGGAGCTGGTCGGGCCCCATGGTCACTTCGTGGCCGCCCTCGGCCGGCGCCGCTTCGTGCGCAGCGCCTTCGGCGCCGTGCTCCGAGGCGAACTGGAACGACGGGCCGGGCACGTGGTGGTGCTCGAACTTGTCGGCGTATTCGTAGACCTTGATGCCGAGGAACACCGAGCCGAGGATGATGGTGGCGATGAGCCAGTTCACCGTGGCCTTGCGCTGATTGGTCTGCGAGGCGCGCACCGACAGCGCCATCGTCAGCGAGCTGCCGATGAGCACGACGGTGTTGATGAGGCCGGGCGTGATCTCGATCGACTTGCTCGCCGCGGCGAACGCCTCGTAGTACCACATCCGGTACAGCGTGTAGGTGATGAACAGCCCGCCGAAGAAGAGCACTTCGGTGAGCAGGAACACCCACATGCCGAGCACCCCAGCTTCGCGCTGCTGGGACATCGTGCTGAAGTGGTGCTGCAGCGCGGGATGATGCGCGTGATCGTGGCCGTGCATTGACGAGGCCCCTTCGGCGTGTGCGATGCCGTTAGACAAGCTTGGCCTCCCGAATCACCTTGGGCGTGTATTCGTACGCTTCAGGAATGTCCGTAGGCACTTCGAGGAAGTTCTCGGTGAGCGGCGGCGACTGCGTGCGCCACTCGAGGCCCGAGGCTCCCCACGGGTTGTTGCCGGCCACCTCGCCGTACTTGATCGAGTAGACCAGGTAGATGACGGGCAGCAGGTAACCGAGGCCGAGCACCGCGGCGCCGCCCGACGACAGCACGTTCAGCACCTGGAACTCGTCCGGATACATGTGGTAGCGGCGCGGCATGCCCATGTAGCCGAGCACGAACTGCGGGAAGAACGTCAGGTTGAAGCCGACGAACACCAGGATGGCGCTGATTCGCGACCAGAACTCGGAATACATCCGGCCGATCATCTTCGGCCACCAGAAGTGGATGCCGCCGAGGTAGCCCATGATGGCGCCGCCGACCATGATGTAGTGGAAGTGCGCCACCACGAAGTAGGTGTCGTGGAGGTGGATGTCGGTGCCGAGCGTCGCGAGGAAGAGGCCCGTCAGACCGCCGATGAGGAACAGCCCGAAGAAGCCGTAGACGTAGAGCATCGGCGCTTCGAAGCTGAGCGACCCGCGGTGCAGCGTGGCCGACCAGTTGAAGACCTTCACGGCGGAGGGAATGGCCACCGAGAAGCTCAGGAACGAGAAGACCATCGCGGCGTAGACCGTGATGCCGGCGACGAACATGTGGTGCGCCCACACGATGAAGCCGAAGACGGCGATGGCGAGCGAGGAGAAGGCCACGAAGCTGTAGCCGAAGATGCGCTTGCGCGAGAAGGTCGAGACGATCTCGCTGATCACGCCGAGCGCCGGCAGGATCATGATGTAGACCGCCGGGTGCGAGTAGAACCAGAACAGGTGCTGGAAGAGCACCGGGTCGCCGCCGCGCTGCGGGTCGAAGATGCCGAAGCCGAAGGCGCGTTCCGCGAACACCATCACGATGGTGATGGCAACGACCGGCGTGCCGAGCACCTGGATGAGGCTGGTGGCGTAGTGCGCCCACACGAAGAGCGGCAGCTTGAACCAGTGCAGGCCCGGCGCCCGCATGCGGTGGATGGTGACGATGAAGTTGAGGCCGGTGAGGATCGACGAGAACCCGGCGATGAAGACGCCCAGAGCCGTGGCCGCGACGTTGGTGCTCGACGAGGCCGAGCTGTAGGGCGTGTAGAACGTCCAGCCGGTGTCAACGCCGCCGGCGACGATGGCGAACAGGGTGAAGATGCCGCCGATGACATAGATGTACCAGCTGAGCAGGTTGATGCGCGGGAACGCCAGGTCTTTCGCGCCGATCATCGGCGGGATGAGGAAGTTGCCCAGCACCGCCGGCACCGACGGGATCAGGAAGAAGAACACCATGATCACGCCGTGCAGCGTGAAGAACTTGTTGTAGGTGTCGGGCTGGAACAGGTCGCCCTGGGGCGTCGTGAGTTCGAGCCGGATCCCCACGGCGAACAGGCCGCCGAGGAAGAAGAACGCCGAGATCGAGATCAGATAGAGGATCGCGATCCGCTTGTGGTCCTTCGTGAGCAGCCACGACTTGAGGCCGTGGCCGTTCGACAGGTAGTTGTGCGCTGGGTAGACGGGCGTTTCCATGGCTTACCTTCGCGCGCCCTGCGCCGGCGCGGCTGGCGTGCTGGTTGAGGGGGCCGCGGCCGGCACGGGCGCCGGCGTGCTTGCGGCCGCCTGAGGCGACAGCGACTTGATGTGTTCGATGAGCGCCGCGAGGCCCTCTTCGCTGACCAGACCCTGGAAGGTCGGCATCAGGGGCGTGAAGCCCTTCACGATCTTGGCCTGCGAGTTGAGGATCGACTCACGCAGGTAGGCTTCGTCGACGACCGCGGTCTGGCCGCCGGCCAGTTCCACGGGCTTGCCGATGATGTCCTTGAGCGACGGGCCGCGGCCCTGGCCGCTGTCGAGATGGCAGGTGTTGCAGGCCAGGTCGTTGAAGAGCTTCGCGCCGCGTTCGGCCATCGTGCCTTCGCTGCCGCCGCCGGCCAGCCAGTCCTGGTACTGCTGCGGCTCCATCACGATGACGGTGCCGATCATCCCCGAGTGCTTCGTGCCGCAGTACTCCGCGCAGAAGATGTGGTAGCGGCCGGGCTTCGTGGCTTCGAACCACAAGGTCTGGTAGCGGCCGGGGATGGCGTCGATCTTGGTGCGGAACGACGGGAAGTAGAGGTCGTGGAGGACGTCTTCCGAGGTGACCAGCACCTTGATCGGACGGCCCACCGGCACGTGCAGCTCGTTGATTTCGCGCTGACCGCCGGTGTGCTGGAACTTCCACATCCACTGCTTGCCGACCGCGTAGATCTGCATGCTCTCGGCAGGAGCGCGGCGCATCTCGTAGAAGAGCTTCGCACCCCACGCGAACATCACCATGGCGATGATGGTCGGGATGACCGACCACAGCAGCTCGAGGGGCAGCGACCCTTCGATGTGCGCGCCGATCTCCTCGGGATGTTTGCGGCGGTACCGGAAGGCGAAGAACACGACAGCCGCCGAGACGGCCACCGTGAAAAACGCCGAGACGGCAACGATGAAGAGATAGAGCGCGTCGACCTCCGAAGCGAAGGACGATGCGGCCTCTGGAAACAGCGGAATACCACCCATAAGGACCTAGTGCCCAGCCTGGGCGCGGTTATCGCGCCTGAGCGAAATCGCGACGAACCCGAGCAGCGCCACCATGGTGACGACGCCGCCCATCCTGACGGCGTTCATGGCCACGAGGCTGTAGGACCCCGTGGCGGGTTCGTAGTGATAGCAGTAGAGCAACACCTGATCGACCACCGATCCGATCTTGCCCGCCGACGACTCCATCAGCGCGAACTTCAGGTCGCGCGGCGGATATTCGATCCCGAAGAGATAGCGTGACAGCTTCCCCTCGGGCGTTGTGACGATGATGCCGCTCGCGTGCGCGAACTGCTGCGAAGCGGCGTCCCAGGCGAACTGGAAGCCGGCCGTGTCGGTGACGCGCTTGATCGTCGCTTCGTCGCCGGTGAGGAAGTGCCAGCCGCGCTCGCTGCCCGGACGCTGGTAGCGATCGAGGTAGGTGGCTTTCTTGGCGGCGGCCTGCGTCGGCGTTTCGCGCGCGTCGAAGCTGATGGCGACGACGTCGAAGTCGGTGCCGACCGTCTGGTCGAGGACGCCGACGCCGCTCACCAGACCGTTCAGGATCTGGTTACAGAGCATCGGGCACTCGTAGTACACGAACGCCAGCACGACCGGCCGTTCGCCGAAGTAGTCGCCAAGACGCACCGTCTTGCCGGTGTCGTCCTTGAACATGGCGTCGGCGGGCAGTTGCGCGTCGAGCTTCTGGTCGAACTTCACCTGCTGCAGCGCCGCCGGCATCGCGTTCGACGGCGGGCCGGCCGAGGGCCGGATGCCGGGCGCGTCGGCCTGGGCGAGCACCGACACGCCGGCCATCACGGCAAGAGCCGCGGGCGCGAGGACGTATCGGGTGAAGGTGTTCATGGTCGGGTGTTACCGGGGAGCCGAGGTGCGGCCGGCCGACGAGTCCTGCACGACCATCGTCGGCGCCGCCGAGCCGTCCTGCCGCGCCGGCAGGCCACGCTCGAGCGTGAGGGCCATGGCGCGGTCGATCGGAATGTGGACGACGCCGTTCGCCTTGTCGAGCCAGCCGTAGCTCGTGAGGGTCGCGCGCTGTTCCGCCTTGAGCTGCATGACGTCCTTGAAGGGCTGCGTCTGCAGACGCGGCGCCGGCGGCACCTGCGACATGCCCTTCGAGAGCGGGAAGCGCTGGGCGGCGGCATCGGCCGCGTCCCCGCGGCGTTCGAGGAACGTGTAAGTGCCGTAGACGATGGCGGCGCCAATCACCATGGACACCGCGAGCCAGATCCCGAACCGGTAGCCGATACCGGGATCGATATCCGTGTGCTCGTACTGCGCCCCCGGGGGCGTCGGTCCGTATTCGAGATCTGCGTCGTTCGACATGTCGTTGTCCCGGGAAGGTCGAGGGTGGTTCGAAGTCCCTGGTCCCTGGTCCCTAGTCCCTGTCCTAGTGCGTGTGGTGCGTGAGCGCCTTCGCCAGTCCCTCGTCCTGCAGGGGGAGCAGCGGGCGGCCCTTGAGCTGCATCGCGAACAGCATCACGAAGATGCCGCCGAGCGCGACCGGCAGCGCGACGTCCATGAGGCCGAGCGACAGGCCCTCGTTGTGGAACTCCGGCGCCACGTGCCAGTAGTAGTCGACCACGCGGATGCCGACGATCCAGAGCGCGATCTTGCTGACGCGGCTCCAGTCGCGCTTGATGTCGCGGGCGAGCAGGAGCACGTAGGGCAGGATGAAGTGGAAGATCACGAGCGTCCAGCCGATCCACTGCCAGCCGTGCTGCGAACGCACGAAGTAGTGCGGAATCTCTTCCTGTGTGTTCGCCGAGTAGATGATGAGGAACTGCGAGAACGACAGGTACGCCCACAGCATGATGAAGGCGAAGAGGAACTTGCCGAGGTCGTGGAAGTGCGACGGGTTCACCACGTGGTTCATCGGGCCTTCCTTCGAGAGGCGGGCCAGGATGAAGATCGCGAAAGCCAGCGCCGAGAGGCCCCAGCCCACCACGTAGAGCAGCCCCCACATGGTCGAGAACCAGTGCGGGTTGACCGACATCGTCCAGTCGACCACCGCGAAGGTCACGGTGAGGCCGAACACCAGCAGCCCGCCGGCCGAGAGCGCCGTCATCTTCTGCGCGAGCGCCGGGTCGCCGGTGCGGTCCTGCTCGGCCGACCACGCGCTCAGGCGCAGCGCCATGAAGCACCACACGGCGAAGTAGAAGACGTAGCGGCCGATGAAGAACGGCACGTTCAGGTAGGCCGCCTTGTCGAGGATGACCGGGTCGGTCGTCTCGTGCGTCCAGTGGTAGAGGTGCCCCATGCCGGCCAGGATCGGCAGGCCGAGGATGGCCATCACCGGCAGCGTGCGGGTGGCCGCTTCGAGGATGCGCCGGATGACGACGCCCCAGGCGCCGCCGCTCAGGTGATGCACCATCAGCAGCGCCAGGCTGCCGAGGCCGACGCCGGTCCAGTAGACCCAGGCCACCAGATACGCTTCGTAGAAGCGATCGGCGCCCGCCATCGTGAAGCCGACGCCGGTGAGCACGGCGCCGATGACGGCGGCAATCATGCCCTTCGACTGGAGGCCCGCGAGACTCGCGGGCGGGGTGTAGGTTTCCGAAGCCATGTCTAGTGTTCCGCCTTCTTCGCCGGTTCCGCGGCGGCCATCGCGGCCGCGGCGGGCGCCGCATCGAGGCGGCCGCGATCCGCGGCCGGGACGTCGTCGACGGTCGCGTTCTGACTGAGCTGGAGCGCCCGCACGTAGGCGGCGATGAGCCAGCGGTCGCGCGGCGGGACCTGCTCGGCGTATCCCTGCATCGCGCCGAAGCCGTTGGTGATCACATCGTAGAAGTAGCCGGGCGCCGCGAAGCGCAGCCGGTCCTGGTGGTAGGTGGCCGCCTGACGCAGACCGCGCTGCACCACCATGCCCTGGCCGTCACCGGTCTGGCCGTGGCAGGGCGTGCAGTAGGCGGTGTAGCGTTCCTGGCCGCGCTGCATGTCGGCGGCGTTCACCGCGAACGGGAACTCGCGCACGAAGAAGCCATCCACCTTGCCGGTGTAGAAGTGATCGTCGTCGCGGAGCTGGCCGCGGGCGACGGTGCCCGTCGGCAGGTTCCGCGAGGCGCGGCCATCCGGATAGTTCTTGTTGGCCTCGAACACCTCGTAACGCGGGGTGTCGTGCATGTCCTGGCGGCAGCCGGCCATGACGGCCGCCGACGCCACGACGAGCGCACACGTGAGGAGACGTCCATTACTCCGCAACGTCGTAGACTCCCTTTGCGCCAAGGCCCTGCAGGAACGAGCTCGTCTGTTCCTTGGCGAAGTGCGCGTCTTCGGCCTCGATGACGAGGAAGAACTTGTCGGACGACGCCAGCGAGAAGCGGTCCACGTTGAACACCGGGTGGTAGGGCTGCGGCAGGCCGTTCAGGGCGATCATCCCGATGGCCGCCGTCAGCGCCGAGAAGAGAATCGTCAGTTCGTACGACGGGATGATGAACGCCGGCCAGGTGGCCGGCGGCCGGCCGCCGATGTTCATCGGGTACTCGATGACCGACGCCCAGTACTGCAGCGTGAAGCCGGTCATCATGCCGCAGAAGGCCATGAAGAGCACCAGCTTCGGCAGGTTGGTCCGCTTCTTGTGGATGATGTCGTTGAGTTCCTCGATCGGGAACGGCGTGTAGGCCTCGAGCTTCGAGTAGCCCGCGTCCACCGCCTTGATCGAGGCGTCAACGATGCTCTGCGCCGAGTCGAACTCGGCCATCAGCCCGTAAAGCCCGGTTTTGTCTTTGCTGACGTGCATGACTGGAAATCCCGCCTAGTGGCCCGAGCCGTGGGTGTCGTGTCCGTGCGGCACGTGCACCTTGGCTTCCGGCAGCAGCGTGCGCACTTCGAAGATCGAAATCATGGGCACGAACTTCATGAACAGGAAGAACAGCGTGATGAAGAGGCCCATCGTGCCGCCGAACATCATGAAGTCCCACGCGGTGGGCGAATACATGTCCCACGACGAGACCACGAAGTCGCGGTGCAGCGAGGTCACGATGATGACGAACCGTTCGAGCCACATCGCCAGGTTGACGATGAGCGACAGCACGAACATGTACTTGAGGTTGTAGCGGACGCTCTTGAACCACAGCACGTGGATGAGCACCGCGTTGATGAAGATGAGCAGCCAGTAGGACCAGGCGTACGGGCCGGTCATGCGGTTCCACAGCATGAAGCGTTCGTACTGGTTGGCGCTGTACCAGCCGAAGAACGCCTCCATGGCGTAGCCGTAGGCGACGATGAGGCCGGTCGCCAGCATGACCTTGGCCATGTTGTCGATGTGCTTCATCGTGATGAGGTGTTCGAGCTTGTAGTAGGCGCGAATCGGAATCGCCAGCGTGAGCACCATCCCGAAGCCGGAGTAGATGGCGCCGGCGACGAAGTAGGGCGGGAAGATGGTGGCGTGCCAGCCCGGGATGACCGAGACCGCGAAGTCGAAGCTCACGACGCTGTGCACCGAGAGCACGAGGGGCGTGGACAGACCGGCCAGGATGAGGCTGGCCACTTCGTAGCGGTGCCAGTGGCGGGCCGAGCCGCGCCAGCCGAGCGCCAGCGTGCCGAACACCATCCGCTTCACGTTCGAGGTGGCGCGGTCGCGCATGGTCGCGAGGTCGGGAATCAGGCCGACGATCCAGAACACGACCGAGACGGTGGCGTAGGTCGAGACGGCGAACACGTCCCAGATGAGCGGGCTGCGGAACTGCGGCCACAGACCCATCGTGTTGGGATACGGGAACAGCCAGTAGGCGGCCAGCCACGGCCGGCCGGTGTGGAGCAGCGGGAACATCGCCGCGCAGGCCACCGCGAAGATCGTCATCGCTTCGGCGAAGCGCGCAATCGACATGCGCCACTGCTGCTTGAACAGCATCAGAATCGCCGAGATCAGCGTGCCGGCGTGGCCGATGCCGATCCACCAGACGAAGTTGATGATGTCGAAGGCCCAGCCCACCGGGACGTTGTTGCCCCAGATGTAGATGCCCTTCAGCAGCAGGTAGCCGATGGCGAGCTGCAGCGCGCCGAGGCCGGCCAGGCCGATGAGGAGGCCGATGATCCAGCCGAACGGATACCGTTTCCCGAGCGGAATCTCGGAGACGGCCTCGGTGATCGACTCGTAGTCCTGCCCCGGCCCGATTACCGGGTGCTCCAGGGTCGTGGCGGACTGCTGTGCGTGGACGTGCTGCGCCATTTAGTGCTCGCTCTCGGTCGAGGCCGCTTCATGGGACTCGGCGTGGTGGCCGCCCACGGTCGGGTTCGACGGCAGCGCGGGGTTCGGATTGCGCACCGCCGCGAGATAGGTCGTGCGCGGCCGCGTGTTGAGCTCGGCCAGCATCGAGTAGTTGCGCGGGTCGGCCTTGAGCTTCGCCACCCGGCTGGTGGGGTCGTTCAGGTTGCCGAACGTGATGGCCTGCGACGGGCAGGCCGACTCGCACGCGGTCACGACTTCGCCGTCGCGGATCTCGCGGTCTTCGCGCTTGGCCTGGATGCGCGCCGAGTTGATGCGCTGCACGCAGTAGGTGCACTTCTCCATGACACCGCGGCTGCGCACGGTGACGTCGGGGTTACGCTGCATCTTGAGCGACTCGGTTTCCCAGTCGGCATACAGCGTGAAGTTGAAGCGGCGGACCTTCCACGGGCAGTTGTTCGAGCAGTAGCGCGTGCCGACGCAGCGGTTGTAGACCATGTCGTTCAGGCCTTCCGCCGAGTGCACCGTCGCCGACACCGGGCACACGACCTCGCAGGGCGCGTTCTCGCACTGCTGGCAGGGCATGGGCTGGTAGTAGGTGTCGGGATTGTCGATGTCGCCCGCGTAGTAGCGGTCGATGCGCAGCCACTGCATTTCGCGGCCGTTGGCCACCTGGTCCTTGCCGACGACGGGGATGTTGTTCTCCGACTGGCAGGCCACCACGCAGGCGTTGCAGCCGGTGCAGGTGTTGAGGTCGATGGCCATGCCCCACGAGTAGCCCGAGTATTCCCACTTCGGGTAGAGCGTGAGGCCGTCCGAGAGCTTCATGTGCTCCATCTCGTGAGCAAAGGCCGGATTGGCCTTGTACTCCTCGAGCTTGGCGGAGCGCACCAGGTTCCGGCCTTCGATCGACCAGTGGTCCTGCGTGCTCACGAGGTTGTAGGTGCCGCCGGCCTTGGCCACCTCGGCGCCGGCGAACCACACCGACCCGCTGCCGCGCAGCGCGTAGGCGTTGAAGCCCACGCCGTTGCCGACGCGTCCGGCGCGGCTGCGGCCGTAGCCGAGCGAGATCGTGACGGCGTCCTGCGCGTGACCGGGGTCGATCCAGGCCGGCACTTCGAGCGTGCGGCCTTCGAGCTTCACGCTCAGCAGGTCGCCGTTGGCGACGCCGAGCTTTTCCGCCGTGCGCGGGCCGACGAGGGCCGCGTTGTCCCAGGTCAGCTTGGTGACCGGCTTCGGCAGTTCCTGCAGCCAGCCGTTGTTCGCGAAGCGGCCGTCGTAGACCGAGGCGTCGCGCTTGAAGATGACTTCGACACCCGCGGCGGGACCCGCCGAGGGCGGAACGGCGTTCCAGCCGGCGGCCAGGGCCACCGTCTTCGGCGCCACCGCGGTGCCGGCGATGTAGCCGTCGTGCAGCCACTTGCGCCACTGCTTGTCGAACGGCGCGGCGGTCGCCGCCGGCGCTGGTGCCGCGGCGGCCGCGGCGGCCGGAGCGGCGGCAGCGGGCGAGGCCACGGGGGCGCCGGCATCCACCGGTGCGGCCGCGGGCGCCGGCGTGGCGCCGGCAGTCATCCAGTAGCCGCGCACGATGTCGTAGCCGGTCTGTTCGGCGCGTTCGCCGAGCGTGGCCACGACTTCATGCGGCGACTTGCCGCCGTACATCGGCTGGATGAGCGGCTGCACGATCGAGACGGTGCCGTCGATCGAGCGCGCGTCGCTCCACATCTCGAGGTAGTGCGTCGAGGGCACGTGCCACTGGCACAGCTCGGCGGTCTCGTCGTGGAAGAGGCCCGAGTGCGCGCGCCAGGCGACCTTCTGCAGGGCCTCGGCGAACTTCCAGTCGGCCGGCGCGGTGAACACGGGGTTCGCCTCGCCGATGATGAGCAGCGCCTGCACGCGGCCGGCGTCCATGTCGACCACGAGCTGCCGCATGGCGGCGTGCTGTTCGGACGGCACGATTTCGGGCGTCGCCATGTACGACACCGTCTGACCGGCGTTGCCGAGCAGGTCGTTCATGGCGTGGGCGAGGGCATGCACCGCGGCGGGCTGCGCTTCGCCGGCCACCACGAGCGAGGTGCCGCGATGGGCGGTGAGGTCGGCGGCAATCGCGGTGACGAAGGCGTCCGTGCCGTCCGGCGCACCGCCGGTGACACCCGCCACGCCGAGCTTCGCGGCGATGGCGCGGGCGAACGCTTCGACCTGGCCCGCCTTCATCGCGATGCGGTGATCGGCGCGGCCGCCGGTGACCGAGGGCGTCGCTTCGGCGACGTAGAGACGGCTCATGCGCTCGGGCGCCGTGTCGAGGCGGCGGCGCGAAGCGAAGGCGCGCGCGTACTTCACGCCGAAGGCGTTCTCGGCGGCGAGGAAGTCGCCGTCGAGCGAGAGGATGACGTCTGCCTTCGTGAAGTCGTAGACGGGCTCGACGTAGTCACCGAACGCGGCGCGGGCGCCGGCACGGACGTTGTCGCGCGTGGTCGGTTCCCACTGGACCCACCTGGCCTGCGGATGCGCGGCGAGAATCTGCTGGATCTGCGCGGCGAGCGCCGGCGAGTTCACGGTTTCGGTGAGGATGCGCAGGCCGGCGCCGCCGGTGGCCGCCTGGGCCGAAAGGGCGCCGCGGATGGCGCCGACGAAGCCGCTCCAGGGACGCACCTGGCCGAGTTCGGTGATGGTGCTCGAACGATCGGGGTCGTACAGCGAGAGGATCGAGGCCTGCGCGAAGAGGTCGGTGCCGCCCTGGCTCGCCGGATGATCGGGGTTGCCCTCGATCTTCGTCGGCCGGCCTTCGTGGCTCTCGACGAGCAGCCCCGTCGCCACACCGCCGAGCGACGCCGCCGTCGCGAAGAAGAGCGGCTTGCCGGGCACGATCTCTTCGGGCTGCCGCACGTACGGCACGATGAGCTCGTCGGGCTGCACGGTGCAGGCGGTGACGCCGGCCAGTGCGAGCGACGCGCTCATCAGCTTCAGGAAGCCGCGACGGCCCACCGGATCGTTCCATTCCGAGGCGTTGGCCGGGAACTCGCGGTGGAGGAATTCCTTGAACTCCGGCGTTTCCGCGACGGCTTCAAGGCTGCGCCAGTACTGCGGGCCGCTGGTGCCCGCGAGCTTGGCGCGAATGGCGTTGAGGTCTAGCTGCTCTGCACTCATCGTTCTTATCACCGTCCGCCTTCGCGCGGTGTTACCCGCGCGCTTCGGCGAGACTTCGGCGTGTGTTCGTCCCGGTCAGTCGCGTCGTTGCGAACGGCTCAGCGGTGGCACACCGAGCAGTTGGTCAGGCTCTGAATCTTGTATTCGGCCACCAGCTGCGGGCCGAGCTCGCGCTGGTCCACGGCGGGCACGTAGCCCATGGTGAAGACTTCCGACCGCGGCCGCACGAACTGCTCGGGGTTGCGGTGGCAGTTGAGGCACCACTCCATCTGGAGCGAGTTCTGCTGCTTCATGAGCGGCATCTTGTCGACGCGCCCGTGGCAGGTCTCGCAGCCCATGCCCTTCTTCACGTGGATGCTGTGGTTGAAGTAGACGAAGTCGGGCGTGTCGTGCACGCGCAGCCACTTGAGCGGCTTGTCGTCGCGGAAGCTCGAACGGACCGGCTCGAGGTAGGGGCTCGTCGACCAGATCTGCGAGTGGCAGTTGATGCAGGTCTTGGTCGGCGGAATGCCGGCCGTGGACGACACCTCCACCGACGTGTGGCAGTAGCGGCAGTCGATGCCGATCCCGCCCACATGGTGCTGGTGACTGAACTGCACCGGCTGGTCTTTGAACTGATTGGCCGAAGTGACGAAGTCCGACCGCTGGAGCACGCCAACGGCGCCACCGATCGTCGCCAGAAGTCCCAGCACCGCGAAGATGCTGGCCTTCGACCAGGCGTTTGCGCTCTTCGAAAAAATCTGCGACATGAGCCGTCGTTTCAGCAGTCGCCGGACTGCTACTTCCCCGCGGGGCGCGGGCAAACTCTACACGCAATCACACCCATCCCCAACACTCCGCGGCGCTCAGGTGCGGGTGATCGAGGTGGGTGCGCGTTGTTTGTGAAAACTTTCGCAAGGAGTTTTACCAGAATCGACGGGGTTAGACAAGGAACCGAAATGGTCGGATTTCCTTGCGCTCCGTGAAACATTTGGGCGATCAACAAAACATTACTGAATCGCTGGTCGCTGCAGAGCTGGCGGATCACCTGGTGCCACCTCCCATTCGTAGTCGCCAGACGATAGCCATTTCTGGAACCACTCGAGCTCGATCTGCACACGAAAAAGCACATGGCGGAGCTCCGCCCAGCCGTGACCCTCGCGCGGGGCCACCCAGAGCCGGGTGGGCACGCCGTTGTATTTGAGGGCCCGGTACATCTCGACCGACTGCGGCATGGGCACCCGCGGATCCTCCTGGCCGACGAGAAACAGGGTCGGGGTCTTCACGTTGGCCACGTGCCGCAGCGGCGAGTGCTCCCAGTAGAGGTCGATGGGCGCGGCGACCTGCCAGGGGGTGCCGCCGAACCACGGCGTGCGGAAGGCCCGGTGGTCGCTCTGGGCGTACATCGAGATCCAGTTGGCGGCGCCGGCGCCGCTCGACGCCGCCTTGAAGCGGGTGGTGAATGTCACGAGCTTGTTGGTCATATGCCCGCCGGCGCTCCAGCCCTTCTTGAGGAGCCGGTCGGGGTCGGCCACGCCCATGGCGATGACGGCGTCGGCGCCGGCCAGCACGTCGAGGTGCGCCTGCTTGAAGTAGCCGTTGCGCATCTCGCGCAAAAAGGTGTCGCCGTAGCCGGTGCTGCCCCGGTAGTTAGGCCGCAGCACCGCGTAGCCCTTTCCGGCGTAGACCTGTGCCTCGGGCGAGAAGCCGAAGGTGTCGGAGGCCGCCGGACCGCCGTGCGTGAAGACGAGCAGGGGATACCGCTGCCCGGGCCGGTAGTTCACCGGGTAGTACAGCAGGCCTTCCACTGTTGCGCCGTCCTGTCCCTTCCAGGTCAGGCGCTCCTGGCGGGCCACGGCGAATGTCGTGTCGACGTGGTCGAAGACGCGCGTCACGCGTCGCATCGCCGCGCCGGGCGCAAGCAGATGGATCTCACCGGGCCGCGCCGGCGTGTTCAGCGTGAACACGTGCGTACCGGTGCGCGCGTGGAAGCGCCAGTTGCCCACAGTGTGGTCGCCGTTCGTGAGCGCGGTCACGCGGCGGGTGGCCACCTCCACCTGCATCAGCTCCGCGTGCACGCCGTGATTGGCCACGAACACGATCGCGCGGCCATCGGGCGTCCATTGTGCGTTCGTGACCTGATACGGCACGTCGGGCAGCAGCACGCGGGCGGCGCCGCCCGCCCGCGGCGCCACGAACAGCTTGTCGTTGAAATACGGCTCGAAGCGTTCGTTCGCATCGGCGGTGAAGAGCACCTCGGCGCCATCGGGTGAGACGAGCGGCTCGCTCTCGACGACCTCGTTCGTCGTGATCCGCCGCGCGTTGCCGCCATTGGCGTCCATCACCCACACCTCGGAGTTCCGCATGTGTTCGAGCAGCGGCGACGGCGCGCGCGTCATGGCCACGGTGCTGCCGGAGGGCGACAGCGTGTAGTCGGTCACCGAGTAGTCGCCGAACGTGATCTGCGTGGTGGCGCCCTCGAGATCCGTGACCCACAGATGTTCGTGTTCGAAGTTCGTTTCCTCGAACGCGTAGACGTCGTCCTGCAGGCGCTGCTTCTCCTTCTTCGCGGCATTCGGGGCGTTGGCCGCCGTGAAGAAGAGCAGCCGGCTGTCGGGCGCCCACGTGAGATCGCCGGGCGCGGTTGTGTGTGTCGTGACGCGGCGCGCTTCGCCGCCACCGGCGTCGAGCACGTAGATCTGCGACGTGGTGTCGTCGCCGCGCCGCGCCAGGAAGGCGATACGCCGGCCGTCGGGCGACCAGCGCGGGCTGGATTCGCCGCGCTCTCCGAAGGTGAGCTGCGCCTGGCCGGTGCCGTCGGCGCCGATCCGGTACAGGTGGCCCAGGCGGCGATTGGCCTTCCAGTCGGGCCCGTCGAGCACGAAGACGATGGTGGCGCCGTCGGGCGAGAGCTGGGGATCCTGGATGGCCGGCAGCTGGATCATGTCCACGACGCCGAGCGGCCGTTTCTGCTGCGCCAGGGCGGACGCGGAGGCGGCAAGGACGAGGGCGAGAGCAAGGGCGGAACGTCGCATGTGCGCATCCTATCCCCCAAATCTCCTTGACAGGCCCGTGGCGGGCGGCGCATAACTCGCCGTGAGGCGCCGGCCGCGGGCCGGTGCCGGAATGGCCACGGGGCGATATCTGACCCCGGCGCATGCACCTCAGGTTCCTTCGCCCCTTCGCTTCGCTGTCCCTTGCTGGCTTCGCGCTGTCGGCCGTCGTGTCGGCGCAGCCTGCCGCGATGGCGCGTGCCGTGTCCGACCGCGAGCCGGCCGTGCTCTCGCGGCTCGCCGACGACTGGCGTGTGGGCGTGAACGTCCCCGGGCTCTCGGCGGCCGTGGTGCAGGGCGATCAGGTGGTATGGGCGCAGGGCTTCGGCACGGCGGATGTCGAACAGGGCGTGATGGTGCGGCCCGAATCGGTGTTCCGCATCGCCTCGATCTCGAAGCCGATTACCGCCGTGGCGGTGATGCAGCTGGTCGAGCGCGGGCTCGTCTCGCTCGAGGATCCGATTCAGAAATACGTGCCCTCGTACCCGCGCAAACCGCAGGGCGAGATACGCATCCGGCACCTGCTCACGCACACCTCGGGCATCCGGCACTACCGGGGCAACGAGTTCTCGCTCGCCGAATCCTTCCCCACCCTCGACCGCGCCATCGCCGTCTTCCGCAACGACCCCCTCGAATCCGCCCCCGGCGAGCGGTATCTCTATTCGACCTACGGCTACAACCTGCTGCAGGGCGTCATCGAACAGGTCACGGGCCGTTCGTTCGACGAGTACCTGCGCTCGGCGATCTTCGGGCCGGCCGGCATGACGTCGACGTTCCTCGAACGGCCGCAGGAACTCGTGCGGCAGCGCGTGCGGCAGTACGTGCGCGGCACGACGCCGTTCTCGTGGCTGAATGCGCCCTACGTGGATCTCAGCGTGAAGTGGGCCGGCGGCGGCCTCATCGCCACCGCCGGCGACATCGCGCGCTTCGACATCGCGCTCAACCAGGGCAAGCTGCTGCGCGCCGATACGCTCGAGCGGATGTACACGTCGGCGCGGCTCACGAACGGCAACCAGACCGGCTACGGTCTCGGCTGGATGGTGAACCAGCAGGGCACGCGGCAGCTCGTGGCGCACAGCGGCGGCGCGATGGGCGGCACGACCTACCTGCTGCGCGAGCCGAAGGCGCGCACGGCCGCCGTCCTCTTCGCCAATCTCGACAACGTTCCCCGGCTGCGCGAACTCGCCGAGCAGCTCATGACGCTCGCTCCCCGCTCCCTCCCTGTGTCGACTCGATGAATCCCGCGCGCCGCTGACGGCGCGCCGAAGGCAGGCACATGTCCGACCGCAAGTATCGGCAGCACGGCTATCAGGACGACGACCGCGACAGACGCCCGCGCGAGGGCGGCCCGGGCGGAGGCGGCGACCGGCGCCCCGAACGCGAACCCGGCGCGCCCGCCGGCACGCGCCGCATGTCGTCGGAGGGCGCGAAGAACCCGCGCATGATGGGCTACCGCGCCGTGGCCAAGTGCGCGCGCTGCGGCACGCCCTTCGATGCCGAGGTGCTCTCGCTCAGCAAGTGCGAGAAGTGCCAGACGGCGCTGCACGCCTGCATCCAGTGCGTGCACTTCGATCCGAGCGCCCGCTTCGAGTGCAGCGAAACCATCCCCGCGCGCGTCTCGCCGAAGGACGGCGCCAACGAATGCGGCCTCTTTGCCGCCCGCGCGAGCTGGGAACGCGAGACCAGCTCCACGCCGGCGCCGGCCTCGCCCACGAGCGGCGCGCCGGAATCCGCGTCCGGCGCGAAGAAGGCCTTCGACGACCTCTTCAATTTCTAAAGAGCAGGGAACAGGGAACAGGGACTGAGGGCTTCGAGATTTCGATCCCTGTTCCCCGGTCCCTCGTCCCTGTAAGATCGCCCCATGGCCCTTCTCTCGCCGCAAGACCGTCAGACCCTGACCGCGCACCTGGCGCCCATCAGCAGGAAGGTCGACCTGCTGCTGTTCACGCAGACCATCGGCGGCAGCGAAAGCGGACTCATCGCGAAGCAGGTGGCCGACGAAGTGGCCTCGCTCCACGAGATGATCGCCGTGGTCGAGAAGAACTTCGTGCTGGATACCGACGACCGCGCGAAATACGGCGTGGACAAGGCGCCCGCGCTCGTCGTGCTCGGCGACGGCGCCGACACCCGCATCCGCTTCTACGGCGCGAACACCGGCTACGAGTTCGTCTCGCTCGTCGAAGCCGTGCTGCTGGCCGGCACCGGCACGCTGGAGCTCGAGCCCGAAACCGTGGCGTCGCTTGCCGCCGTGGACACGCCGATGCACATCCAGGTGTTCTCCACACCCACTTGACCGCACTGCCCCAGGGCGGTCGTCCTGGCTCACAAGCTCGCCTACGCCAACCCGCACATCACCGCCGACGCCGTGGACGCGCAGGAGTTCATGGATCTCTCGCGCCGCTACCGCATCACCGGCGTGCCGAAGACGATCGTGAACGACACGGTGGAGATCCTCGGCGGTCTGCCGGAAGCCGATTTCGTCGACGCCGTGCTGCAGCGCGCCGACGACGCTCCTCACTCGTAGCCGGTTCGTCCGGAGGCTGTTCATGCGCGCTGTCGTCACGCTCGTCCTGCTGCTCGCTCTCGCGTTTGCCATCGGTCCGTTCGCGCAGGGCGGCCGCAAGGTCTACATCTCGGTGGACATGGAAGGCATCAGCGGCATCAACGGCGACGATCAGACCTCGGCCGGCCAGGCCGAATACGCGCGCGGCCGCAAGCTGATGGTGGAGGACGCCAACGCGGCGATCCGCGGCGCCTTCGCCGGCGGCGCCACCGAGGTGGTGGTGAACGACTCGCACGGGGGCCAGCGCAACCTGCTGCCCGAGGATCTCGATCCGCGGGCGCGCCTCATCAGCCACAGCTTCAAGCGCCACGGCATGGTGGAGGGGCTCGACGAGACGTTCGACAGCATCCTCTTCATCGGCTACCACGCGCGAGCGGGCGCAGCGCGCGGGCTCTTCGCCCACACCGGCTCGGGCATCGTGCGCGACCTGCAGTTGAACGGCGTGGCGGTGGGCGAGGGCGGCATCAACGCGGCGATGGCGGCGTGGTACGGCGTGGCGGTGGCGCTCGTGACCGGCGACGACACCGCGGTCGAGGAAGTGCAGGCGATCGTGCCCGGCGTGAAGGGCGTCACGGTGAAACGCGCCATCAACACGCGCGCCGTCGAGATGCTGCCGCTCGCCGAGGCGCGGCGGCTCATCGAAGCGGGCGCGAAGGAAGCCGTGGCGGCGGCGAAGAAGCCGGCGCCCGTGCGCAAGGGGCCGTATCGCGTCACCATGCAGTTCCGCGACGTGACGATTCCCGAAGTGATGAGTGCCTTCCAGGAACTGGCGCGCCCGGCGCCCGACACGCTCGCCTTCCAGCGCGACGCGATGCCCGAGGCGTACCGCCTCATCCGCGTGCTCTACCGCTACGTCAACACCAACTAGTCTGCCTCTGCCCAGAATGGGGTCAGACCCCAGTGGCAGATTCTGCTAGCGGTCGCCGAGGGCGGCGCGGGCGCGTTCTTCGGCGCCGGGATGGGTCGAGATCCAGCCGGGCAGCTCGCTCTTCCCGCCGTGTTTCTTTTCGAGCCGGGTGAGGAAACGCGCGAAGTGTCCGCGGTCGATGCCGGCCTTGTCGAGCAGCGCGAATCCAAAGACGTCGGCTTCCACCTCGAAGGCGCGTGAGTAGCGCGCGTTCAGCAGGAAGGTCGGCACCGCCGCCACGGCGTACGACGTCGCCGACACGACGTCGCCGAGCACGGCCGCCACGAGCACGCCGGCGGCGGAGGTCTGCAGCACGTGCCGCAGCGTGTGGCGCTCCTGCACGTGGCCGATCTCGTGCGCCAGCACCGACAGGATCTCGTCGTCGTGCTGCGCTTCGGCCACGAGTTCGTCGATGAGCACGATGGTGCCGCCGGGCAACGCGAACGCGTTCGGCCCTACGGCCGGACTCGCGCGGAAGAGCAGCACCGGCTGGCTGCCGGGTTCGACGTGGGCCACCAGCGCCGCAAAACGCGCGGTGAGCTGTTGCTGCCGCTCGGCGCTCAGCTTCGACGGCTCGAGCGCCACGCGGTCGAGTGTGGAGAGCGCCTGATCGCCCATCCCGCGTTCCATCGACGGGCTGATGCGGCGGGCTACGACGTTGGCCGCGGCCGGCACGCCGTAGACGATGCCGGCATAAAGCCCGGCCACGACGAGCACGGTGGCGACCACGGCCGGCATCCAGCGGATCTCGGCCTCGTTGACCCAGCGCTCCATGCGCGCGGGCGCATCGCCCGGCGTCGGCAGCTCGAACTCCGCCGGCACCTGGCAGCTCGCGCCGTTCGGCAGATCGAGCCGGCGCGCCAGGCCGCCGAGCCGCGGCTCGAGCGCCACGGCGGCGAGCGGAAACGCCGTCGAGACGTCGTCGCCGTCGATGTGCACGAGGCCATCGGCCACACGCACGCGCACCGTGCGCGCCGCCGACGTCCGTCCGTCGTGGTACGTCCCCGCCGCCTCGGTCATAGCCCGAAGTCGAGATCCATCGCGTCCGTGAGCTCCGCACCCGTGGCTTCCGCCTCGAGGCCGCCGGCGAGCGACGCGCTCACGAGCGGGCCGCCCGGCAGCAGCGTGAGCGACTCGGCGCGGTACTGCGCCATGCGCACACGCGCCCACGGCACGAAGAGGCCGAGGGTCACGATGAGCAGCACCACGTTCGACGCGTAGAGCCACAACATCCGCCCGGCGCGCAGCCGGCTCTCGAAGTGGTGCCGATCGA
>CADEFD010000027.1:0-3907 GCA_902826515.1 uncultured Acidobacteriota bacterium | reverse complement strand
TAGAGCCACAACATCCGCCCGGCGCGCAGCCGGCTCTCGAAGTGGTGCCGATCGAGCAGCGTATGGTTCCAGACCATGTTCTCGAACGACGTCCGCACGAAGACGACGATGGCGCCAATGCCCGCATAGAGCAGCGCGATGCCGGCGAACACGCCGAGACCAGGCGTCGCCACCTCGGCATCCTCGGCGGCGCCCGCGAACTGCGTGATGGTGCCGACGAGCGTGGCGCCGACGAGCGCCAGCCACGCGAGCATCGCCACGCCCGCGAGGATGTACAGCTTGTAGACGCGGCCGGTGGGCAATTCGAGACCGAAGAGCGAACGGCCGTAGCGGCTGTCGCCCACGAAGAACTCGCGCTGCCGCTTGGTCACGTACGGATACGTGAGGCCGAGTGTGAACGGCACGCTGAGCGGCCAGAACAGGAAGACCTTGTAGGCGTCGCTGTCGAGGCCGTCGAAGCCGAAGCGGATACCGCGGTACGACGAGTTGGCGGCGCGGAAGCGGAACGACCGTACGACGATGATCGGGGCGAGCACCGCAATCGGCAGGTAGAGCACGCTCGCGAGGAGCGGCGCCACTTCCGACGCCAGGGCCAGCACGCCGACGACCGCATAGGCGATGAGCCGGCCCTTGAGGATGGCGATTGGCGATGCGTGGTACCCGAACGCGGCGCCGTCGAGGGACGTGTGCCCGTAGAAGTAGCGCAGGCGCCGCACCTTGGCCCACGCCGAGTAGATGCCGAGCGTCACCACGCTGAGCAGCAGGTTCACGATCCAGATGCGGAAGTACTCGCCGCCGTTGCCGGTGAAATGGAACGGCCGCGGACTGAGATCCACCGGCAGGGGCGGGGACGGGGGCGGGGGGAGTGCGGGTGGCACGTCCGCGGGCGTCTCATCGGCCGGGAGGGGCGGACGACCGTCGGCAAGCGGGTCAGGTGGCACCGGCGGAACGGCGTCCGGCGGCTGGTTCATCGTGGAGGTAGTGTACGCGAGAGCGTGGACCGTCCGAACGTCCGCCACGTGCCGTCCGTGCCGCGCACGCGGTCCACGACCTCGAGTGCACGATCCGACACGAGGCGATACGTGGTCTCGCCCACCTCGGTCTCCGGCGTGCCCCACGCGGCGACGAGAGACGCGGCCTCCACGGTTGCCTCGATGGGCCGGGTGAGGCCCGACGAATCGAACCAGGTGGCGCGCACCCGGCCGGCGGACCGCACCTCGTAGTAGGCGTGGCCTTCGAAGTGTTGCGTCTTCGGCGGCAGACCGATGTGACTGGCGAAGGTGAGGCGCACGAAGCGGCCCTCGAGCACGGGCGTCCACTGCATCTCGACGGTCGACGGCTGACCGAGGATGGTGCCGCTGCCCGTCCAGACGCCGGCGAGGCGTTCGAACAGCGCGGTGGCCGTGGCCCGGTCGGGTGGAGCCGGCCGTGGCGGCTGGGCGATGACGGCGAGCAGCAGGGCAGCGGCGAGGTGGCGCATCGGCGGATTCTCCGCTCGGTAGTCGTTCTCGCGTGGTCGATTTCGACAGCGGTCCGCGATCAGGGCTGGACGGGCCTCCAGGCGCCGTCCACCAGTTCGAAGCGCAGGTGCTCGAACGGATCGCCCTCGGCGGCGGGGCCAGGGAACGCCGGATCGCCAGGCAGGGTGAAGATCGTGGCGTCACCGCTGCGATGGAATCCCGGCTGGATGCGCGGGATGGGCGTGGTCGCCGCCCACGCCCACGCCTCGTCGATGCTCGCGAAGGTGTCGAGGCGCAGGAGCGTGGACCAGGTGGGCGGCGGCAGGTTGATGGCGCGGCGACCTGCCCGCTCGAGCGCGTCCGCCGGTGCCATCCACTCGAGGTCGGTCATCTCGCCGTCGTCGTGCGAGGCGTCCTGGTCGGCCGGCACGCGCGCCAGCAGGAAGCGCGTGTCGAAGCGCCGGATCTCGATTTCCGGCGTGACCCAGTGCGCGAAGGGCATCACGGCATCGAGCGCCACGGTGAGTCCCTGCCCGGCCAGCTGCGCGACGAAGGACGCGTGCGGCTGCAGGGACGCGCGCACGGAGGCAGCCGTCGCGGCGTCCACCATCTCGCCGTTGCGGCGGGCGAGCAGCACGCCGGCTTCCTCGATGAGCTCGCGGATGGCGGCGACGCGGAAGCGCGCCTCGTCGGCGGCGGTGAGGTCCCGGCATCGACCGAGCGTCGTGAGCCCCTCGCAGGCCTCGGCCGGGACAGCATCGTCGGTCGGGTCCACGCGTCCGCCGGGGAACACATGCGCGCCGGCCATGAACGCCACCTTGTCGCTGCGCCGCACGAGCAGCACCTCGAAGGGATGCGGCGCGGAGGGCCGCAGCACGATCACGGTCGCGGCGGGACGAAGCGGTGCAATATCTGCCATGGGGTCAGACCCTATTCTGGCCCGAGCCAGAATGGGGTCTGGCCCCTGTCCTGCGATCGAACACGGCGACGGCCTCAACGTGCGGGGTGTGGGGGAACATGTCCACAGGCTGCACGGACGTCACCTGGTAGCCCGCGGCCACGATGGCCGGCAGTTCCGCCGCCAGCGCGGCCGGGTTGCACGAGACGTAGACCACGCGCGGCGGCGCGAGGCGCGTGAACACGGCGTCGATGACGGCCGGGGCGCACCCCTGGCGCGGCGGGTCGAGCACCACGGCATCCACCGCCTGACGTTCCAGATCGCGGATCGCATGTTCCGTGCGCGCGTTGATGAGCCGCACGCGGCGCGGGTCGAGGCGGTTCACGTCGAGGTTGCGCCCGGCGTCGGCGACCGCGCGCGCGTTCTCTTCCACGGCCGTCACGCGGTGGCCGCGCGCCGCGAGCGGCAGCGTGAAGAGCCCGCCGCCAGCGTAGAGATCCAGCACATGGCCGGCCCGCGGATCGATCGCCTCGAGCACGAGCGCGACGAGCGCTGCCGCGGCCGTGGGGTTCGTCTGGAAGAACGCGGTCGGCGAGACCAGGAACGTCGGGCCGAGGCTTTTCTCGCGCACGTGCGCGTGGCCGTCGAGGCGAATCGTCTCGCGGCCCACCATGTAGGGCGACGGCGCCTCGTGGATGTTCAGGAAGAAGCCGTCGGGGCGATCGTCGCTCGCGAGCAGCGCGCGCACGGGCTTCTTGAGTTCGCCGGCATTGCGCGTGACGACGAGCATGGCGACTGCGTCGCGTTCATCGGCGCTCGTCCGCACGAGCATGTGGCGCAGGACGCCGCCAAGATCCGGCCCGGCCGCGGTGACCCGCGCCTTCACGAGTTCGTCGCGCAGGCGAAAAGCGATGCGATTGGCGCGCTGGCCATGCACCGGGCATTCCTCCACCGGCACGATCTCGCGTCCGCCGGAAGCGAAGTGGCCCATCACGAGTCCGCGGCCGTCGCGGCCCGCGCGGCCGAAGACGAACGCGGCCTTGTGACGGAAGTGCCATGGCATGCCGTCGTCGTCCACGGGCATCGGCACCACGGGCAACACGTCCGGCAGCGTGCGCAGATGCTGCCGGAGCAGGCGGTCGACGTCGTCGCGCTTCTGCGCGAGCTGATCGGGATACGCGATGTGTTGCCACGGGCATCCGCCGCAGCGGCCGGCGTGCCGGCAGCGGGGCGTGACCACCGTGGCCGTCACGCGCTACTTGACGCCGAGGAGCTCGACTTCGAAGACGAGCGCCGCGTTCGGCGGGATGTCGGCGCCGGCGCCGCGCGCACCGTAGCCCATGGCCGAAGGAATCGTGAGCACGCGGGTGCCGCCGATCTTCATGCCGGCCACACCTTCATCCCAGCCGGCGATGACGTCGCCCTTGCCGAGCTGGAACTCGAACGGCTCGCCGCGATCCTTCGAGCTGTCGAACTTGTTGCCGCGAGTCTGCGGCGCGGCCGGATCGTAGAGCCAGCCGGTGTAGTGCACCGACACCATCATGCCGGG
>CADEFD010000026.1 GCA_902826515.1 uncultured Acidobacteriota bacterium | reverse complement strand
AAGATCGTGATCATGCAGCCCGTGCGCGCCGTGCGGATGCTCGAAGGCCCGGTGATTCTGCGCATGGACGACGGCCCATGGTGGACCGAAGCCGCCACGCCGCAGGAGCAGCTGCCGCAGGTGCAGCCCCCCGCCGGCGCTGTCGAGGCGGCCCGGGCGCGCCAGCAGTTCGCCGCCGCCGTGCAGAAGTTCCTCGTGGACGAAGGTGTGGGCGTGCTGCTCGAACGCGGCAACGACGCCGACACGGCGGCCGGCGGCAGCGACCTCACCTGGCGCACGCAGATGACCGACGGCGGCACCATCTTCCCGACGAGCGGCGGCAGCCGCGATGCGAACGCGCCGAAGCAGGTGCCCTCGGCGACCCTCGCCGTGGAACACTACAACCGCCTCGTGCGGCTCCTCGCCCGCGGCATCCCGGTGCGGATGGAGGTCGAGATCAAGACCACCTTTCACGCCGAAGGCGCGCAGCCGAACGGCATCAACACCATCGCGGAGATTCCCGGCACCGATCTGGCGCACGAGGTCGTCATCATGGGCGCGCACCTCGACGGCGTGCCCTACGCCACCGGCGCCACAGACAACGCCACCGGCTCGGCGGCGATGATGGAGGCGGTGCGGGCCATCCAGGCCCTGAAGCTCAAGCCGCGGCGCACGATCCGCGTGGCGCTCTGGGGCGGCGAAGAACAGGGCCTGCTCGGCTCGCGCGCCTACGTGGCCGCGCACTTCTGGGACGCGGACGCCCGCCGTCCGAAGCCGGATCACGCGAACGTCGCCGCCTATTTCAATCTCGACAACGGCACCGGCCGCATCCGCGGCGTGTGGGGCCAGGCGAACAAGGGCGCGCTGCCGATTCTCGAGAAGTGGGGCGAGCCGCTCAAGCCCCTGGGCTGGAAGATGGCCAGCCCGCGCAGCGTCGGTGCGACCGATCACGCGTCGTTCGACCAGGTCGGGCTGCCGGGGTTCCAGTTCATCCAGGAACGACTCGAATACAACTCGCGATCGCACCACTCGAACATGGACACCTTCGATCGCGTCCAGAAAGAGGACGTGGAACAGCAGGGCGCCGTGGCCGCGGTGTTCGCGTGGCAGGCGGCCAACTGGCCCGAGAAGCTGCCGCGAAAGCCGATGGGCGGGCGCTGAGGCCCGCGGCACCTGCCGGCGCCGCTACTGCGTGATCGGCTGCCGGAAGCCCAGCACCACGTAGGCCACGGACGGCACGGCGGCGCCACGGACGCGTGCCGGCCGGAACGAGAGCGCGTCCACGGCCACGAGCGCCGGCCCGTCGAAGGCCGGTGACGACCGCAGCAGCCGGCGGCGCATCACCGAGCCGTCCACGCCGAGTTGCAGTTCCACGAGCACCACGCCGTCGAACATCGCGTTCACCGGGTAGTCGGGCATGCGCGCGGCACCGGCCGGCGCCGGCACGTCCTCGGACGGCGCGCCCACGTTCTTCGGCGGCTCGCCCAGCGTATTCGCGAAGAGGGCCGGCGGACGGAAGAGCCCGACCACGAGCACCTTCGACGCCGCGGGCCGGCGGGTGCGGTCGTCGATGGGCTGTCCGGCGGCGGGAATGGCGGCGTCTGTCGCCGGCTCGAAGCTCCACGCTTTCACCGCGGCCGACAGCGTGTCGGTGAAGGGCGGCGTGTCGCGGAACGGCGTCACGGCCGACACGCGACCTTCGGTGTTCACCGCGACCTCCAGGAACACCTCGCCGCCGGCCACGGCCATCACCGGGATGACCGGCAGCGGACCGCCCTGGAGCGACGCCGGCTCGACCAGTCGGCGCGGCGTGGACGGGTCGAGCGCCGCGGCGTCATCGGGCCACGCCGGCACGTCGGTGGGCGTCGTCACCGGATAGTCGGCGCGCAGGTCGGCGTCGCCCATCACGCGGGCGGGCGACGTGATCGCCTTGCGGCGGGCGGCTTCCTCGGCGGCGACCTGCCCCAGCGACTGGGCCGCGGCGGGCAGGGCCTGCAGCAGAACGATCACGAGAACGGCAACCAGGCGCGACGTCATGCTGAGTCCTCCGGCGTCTCTGGTCACTATACGCGGCCGCGGCCCGGCGGGCTACTTCAGCAGCCCGACCACCGGCACGCCGTCCACGTCCGGCATCTCGAAGCCGAGCAGGCGCGCCACCGTGGGCGCGATGTCGATCTGCCGCAGCAGCGGCAGCGGCACGCCGGCGCGAATCCCGGCGCCGGCGGCGATGAAGCCGGTGCGCATGCGCGCCTCGGTGGGCAGGAACCCATGCGCCCCGCGACGGGTCGTGCCCACGAGCACGCTCCCCTGCTCGACACCGTCAGACACGTAGTAACCCTCGGCCGGCTCGATGAAGAACGCCGCATCCGGATAGGCGCCGAGCGCATCCAGCTCCGCGCGTGACACCACGCGGAAGATGCCGCGATAGCGGCCGTCGGCCAGCTCGCGGAACCGTGCTTCGACGCGCGAAGCAAGCGCCGTATCGGACGGATCCTTCAGGCGGATTGCCGTGGCGTGCGCGGCCGCCTGCCATGTCTGCACGCGGCCCCGCGCGTCGGTCGTGAGCCATCCGCCCTCGCGCAGGATGACGTTCGGCTGGATGAGCGCGTGGACACGCGAGAAGCCGTGGTCGCCGGTGATGATGAAGGTGGTGCGGGCGCGGATGCCGGCCGCCTCGGTGGCGGCGACGATGGCGCCGACGTGGGCGTCGATGCGCTGAATCGCGTCGCGCGCGGCCGGCGAGCCGGGGCCATCGGCATGCTGCGCCGTGTCGGTCTCCATCAGGTGGATCAGCAGCAGGTTGGGCCGGGCCGTCCGCAGGATGTGGGCGGCCATCGCCGCCGTGAACCGGTCGCGCTCGATCGCGTTGCGATTTGCGTTCTCGCCGTAGCCGCCGAGGGCCGTGACGACGGCATCCACGAGCCCGGGCGTCGAGTCCGCGCGGGCGCGCGCCAGCCAGGTGGAATCCGGCGGCGCCTGATTCGATTCGGGAAAGAGCACGTCCATCGTGGCGCCGACGGTGACGGGCCACGACGCTCCGGCCGTGGTCAGCCCGCGCGCCTTCGCGCGGTCCCAGATCGCCGGCACCTTCACGGCGCTGAACTCGTAGTACCAGCGCGGCGATCCGATCGGCGGATCGAACATCGTGTTGCTGACGATGCCGTGGCGGGCCGGCCGCACGCCGGTGGCAATCGAGGTGTGCGAGGGATAGGTCATCGAGGGATGACTGACCTCGACGCCTTCGGCCGCCGATCCCGCCTCGCGCAGCGCCTGCAGGTGCGGCAGGCTCACGCCTTCGCGGGCCGAATCGAGATACATCGCCGGACGGAAGCCGTCGATCGAGATGACCACGACGTGGTCGGTGGCGCGGGCGGCGCCCGCGGACGGCGCGGCCGGCTGCCCCTGAGCGTCCGCCCAGGTCGTGCCCAGGGCGGCGAGGGCGATGACGCTGACGAATCGACGGGCGATGAACGAAGGTGCGAGCGGACGCGCGACCATGTCCGACAGTATGTGCCGGACGCCGCCTCGTGTCAGCGCAGCGCCCGCAGCATGGCGCCGCGGGCCGCCACGAACCGCCGGATCTCGTCGAGCCGCGCGGAGTACTCCGCGTTCGAGGCGCGCTTCCGTTCGTCGGCGGCGAGGTCGGGCATGATGCCGCAGAGCGCCTGATCGATGCGGGCGTCGAGCGCGCCCGGCGCCATCACGGTCGTGGCGAGCCGGTGGGCCATGGCCACCATGCGCGCCCGCAGTTCCGGATACGCCAGCACCCGTTCGATGAGCGCGTTGTGCTGGCCCTGCCCCGCGATGAGCGAACCGACGAACGGATCCGCGTCGGTCGTGATCTGCTCGCCGAGTACGTCCTGCCCTTCGGTCCAGAGGTGGCCGAAGGTGAGGTCGAGGTCCCACGGCAACACGACCCAGCCGCGTGGCGGCGACGGTGCGCGGTAGAGGTAGTAGTTCTTCCGCACGTGGTCGTGGTTCTGCACCACCGCCATACCCGCGAGATAGACCAGCAGGTCGTCCACCGCCACTTCGCGCGGCAATGCCGCTTCGAAGGCGGCAGCGTCGAGCGTGAGCACCTCTTCGATGAGGCGGCGCAGGTGCGCGTGGTCGGCAGCCCCGGCGTGACGGTCGTAGACCACGGCGTACTGATCGGCCGGCAGGGGCGTCATGTCACCCACGCGGCCGCCGAGCGGCGGGTCGGACTCGTAGAGGTCGCCCTCGGGATCGAGGCGGCGCGACGCCAGGAACGCGCGGTCGATGCGTTCGACCTGCAGCATCAGCCCGTAGTAGCGGCCATTCGGCCGGAGGTGCACGTAGCGCGTCTCGGGCGTGGGCAGCCAGGTGCCCTGACGGAACACCTCGTGCGCCAGCCAGTTGCGCAGCAGCGTCTTGTCGTTCCATTCGCCGCGCAGGATGACCGCGCGCCGGCCGCCGAGCTGGTGTCCCTCAGCCAGGTCGAACCGGAACGATTTCTTCGGATAGTCGCGGCTCGTGCCGCCGTGCAGGCGCACGGTCGTGTCGTAGTCGATGCCGTCCACCGTGAGACGGGCAGGAAGGCGATGGTTCTCGTGGGGCGTGGCCGCAAGCCCGTCGAGGCGCACCTGATCGACGGTGAGCTCCCAGACCGGCAGGCGCGTCTCGTAGGCCACGAGTGGACTCACGGCCGTGAGCGCCCCGGCGCGCAGGCCGAGCGAGACCGGCCCGTCGCCCGCGGGCCTGATGCGGGCCACGGCGCGTCCATCTCGCAGCGGCGAGACCTCGAGCACGTCGCCGCGCCCGTGCAGATCGAGCGTCAGCGTGCCCTGCGCCATCGGGTCGAAGACGCCGCCAGCGGTGAAGGCCACGATGTCGAGCGTGGTCACGACGCCTGCCGGCAGCAGCCGCACGGCGTTCTCGACGCGCAGCCGTCCGGTCTGCGGCGGAAGCAACGGCAGGGCCGGACCGGGCGGCGGTGTGCACGGAGCAAACGCTGGCGCCACCGGCCACGCCAGCTGATCGAGCGGCGTCAGCGGATGCGGCCAGCGCGGCGGTGTCGAACACGCCGCGGCAAGCACCGGCAGCAGGGCAAGGAACAGGAAGCGGGACGACACGTGTCGCAGGATGTATCGAAGCGCAACCATCCGGACTGTAGAGAACAGGCGAGTGGCCCGCACATAATGACTGCGCGGAGTCTGCCCCATGAAGCCATCTCGCCTGCTCGTCGCCGTTGCCCTCGCCCTCCTCGCCACCGTGCCGCTGCCCGCCAGGCAGCCGGCCGCGCTGCAGTCGTCCGATCTCGCCGGACTCCGGCTGCGCAACATCGGCCCGGCCACGATGTCAGGCCGCGTGGTGGATATGGACGTGGTCGAATCCGACCCGTACACGATGTACGTCGCCTCCTCGACCGGCGGTGTCTTCCGCACGACCGACAACGGCGTCACCTGGACGCCCGTCTTCGAGCGCGAAGCGGTGCATTCGGTGGGCGACATCGCCGTGTTCCAGCCGGAGCCGCGCATCCTCTGGGTGGGCACCGGCGAACGCGCGAACCGCCAGAGCGTGAGCTGGGGCGACGGCGTCTACAAGTCGATCGACGCCGGCCGCACGTGGACCAACGTGGGCCTGACGACCAGCCGCCACATCGGCCGCATCCAGCTCCATCCCACGAACCCCGACATCGCCTACGTGGCCGCGCAGGGTTCGGTGTGGGGCCCGGGCGGCGACCGCGGACTCTACGTGACACGCGACGGCGGCAGGACGTGGACGCGCACGCTGCACGTGGACGACGACACCGGCGTCACCGACGTGGCGATGGACTGGCGCGATCCGTCGATTCTCTATGCGGCCAGCTACCAGCGCCGGCGCACGGCCTTCGGCTTCAACGGCGGCGGCCCCGGCAGCGCGCTCTGGAAGAGCGCCGACGGCGGCGCCACCTGGGCGAAGCTCACCGGCAGCGGCCTGCCCGAGGGTGAATACGGCCGCATCGGCATCGCCGTGTATCGCAAGGACCCGAACGTGGTCTACGTGAGCATCGAACAGGGCTCGCGCTACAACGCCTCGACCGCCTACATCACCCGCGGCGCCGGCCTCTATCGCAGCAACGACCGCGGCCGCACCTGGACGTTCATGTCGAACTGGAACCCGCGGCCGATGTACGCCAGTCAGCCCACGATCGACCCGAACGACGACCAGCGCATCTACATGCTGAATGCGTATTCGTTCTCGGACGACGGCGGCAAGTCGTTCACGGCGCCGCGCACGACCACCCACGGCGACGACCGCTTCGTGTGGGTGAACCCGAAGGATTCCCGCCACGTCGTGAAGCTCGACGACGGCGGCATCGGCATCAGCTACGACCGCGGCCTGAAGTTCCTCTACGTCACCTCGCTGCCGCTCGCGCAGTACTACCGCGTGGCGGTGGACAACGCGCACCCCTACAACGTCTACGGCGGCCTGCAGGACAACGGCTGCTGGGTGGGCCCGAGCGCCAACTGGACCTCGGGCGGCGTGCTCAACGAACACTGGTCGCGCCTCTGCGGCGGCGACGGCTTCTACGGCGTGCCCGACCCGAAGGATCCGCGTATCACCTATTCGTCGTCGCAGTTCCTCGGCCTGCAGCGCAACGACACGAAGACCTGGCAGGTGCAGGACATCCGCCCCGGTGATCCCACCGGCGCCATCGGCGACCGCCGCAACTGGAACACGTGGGGGAAGAACGTGCCGGAGCAGGTGCTCGGCAACGCCATGCATCCGGCCAACTGGGACGCGCCGGTGCTGCTTTCGCCGCACGACCCGGCCACGATCTACGCCGGCGGCAAGCACCTGTTCCGTTCGCGCGATCGCGGGCTGACCTGGCAGGACCTGGGCGACATGACCACCGGCGTCGATCGCTCGACGCTGCCGATCATGGGGAAGAAGAGTGATGAGTCGATGCTCTCGATCGACGACGGCGTGCCCTACTACCCGGGCACGACGGCGCTTGCCGAGTCGCCGCGGAAGAAGGGCGTGCTCTACGTGGGCACCGACGACGGCAAGTTCCGCATCTCGATGGACGACGGCAGGACGTTCGAGAGCGCCGAGACGCGCTTCCCGGGCCTGGCGGCCTCGTCGTGGTTCTCGGGCATCGAAGCCTCGCGGCACGCCGACGGCACGGTGTACGTCACCGCCGACAACCATCGCAGCAACGACTTCGCGAACTACGTCTTCAAGTCGACCGACTTCGGGAAGACGTTCGCGTCGATTGTGAGCGACCTGCCGACCAACCGCGTGGCGCGCACGCTGCGCGAAGACCCGCGCAACCCGAACGTGCTGTATCTCGGCACCGAAATCGGGCTCTTCGTGACCGTGGACGGCGGGCGGCACTGGATCGAGCTGAAGAACAACATGCCGACGATGCCCTTCAACGACCTCACGATCCAGATGCGCGACAACGACCTCGTGCTCGCGACACACGCGCGCGGCATCTGGATCCTCGATTCGCTCACGGCGATCCAGGGTCTCGGCGCGGCCGCCACCACCGACGCGCAGCTCTTCCCCATCGAGCCGGCCGAGCAGATCCGCTATACGAACCTCAAGGCGCACGCCGGCGACATGACCTTCCGCGGCGAGAACCCGCCGAATGGCGCCATCGTAGACTACTGGCTCGGCTCTACGGCCGCTGCGCCCGTCCTCACCGTGCACGACGCCTCGGGCACGCTCGTGCAGACACTCGCGGCCACACGCGCGAAGGGCGTGAACCGCGTCGTCTGGAACCTGCGCCACGCCGAGCTGCCCGTGCGCGCCGGCTTCGGCGACGACGACGACGCGCCGCGCGGCGGCAACATGCCGGGGCCGTACGTCACGCCCGGCATCTACACCGTGCGGATGCTCGTGGGCGGGAAGACGCTCGAGCAGAAGGTCACCGTGAAGGACGACCCGCGCATCGACGCGCTGCCGGCCGATCGGAAGATCTGGAGTGACTTCCAGATGCAGGTCGCCGCCACGATCCGTCAATGGGGCCCGGTCGCCGACAAGCTCCAGAAGGGACCGTCGGTGGATGCGGACATCAAGCGCCAGGCACGCGAGCTGACCTCGCGCCTCTCGGGGATCATGGGCGCCACCGGCCGCTGGGTGGGGCGTCCCACCGCCGACCAGCAGAGCGAGTTCACGTTCTACAAGGAGATGGTGACGAAGCTGACGGCCGCCGCGGCCGGGCTCTAGCGCACGAGCGTGAAGGCGCCAAGCGGCTCGGCGGCGCCGTTCAACTGCAGCGCCACGAGGTGCCGGCCGGGATAGTGACGCCGGGTCGTCAGGTCCGCCAGCGAGACCGTCTTGCGCAGGGCGATGGTCTCGCGCGGCGCGAGGGTCACGTTGGCCAGCTTGAACACCTTCGGGCTGGTGCCGCCGTGCGCCTTCACGAAGTGCACGACCAGATCCACGACGACCTGTTGTGTTCGCCGTGACGGATTCTCGAGCGTCACCGTGACGACGACCTTCGTGCCCATGCGCGGACGCGCCGGCACGATCGCGTGGTCCACGACGCGCAGCGACGCTTTCGCGCCGAAGCCGAGCACCGCGAGAGCGCCGGCGTCGCCTTTCTTCACGGCGGCGCGCAGCGCGTGCTGCACGATCCAGCGGCGGTCGGCCGACGCGCCGTCCATCCACGCGGCGGCGATGCCGACGAGGCGCGACGGATGGTCCTTCCAGATGTCGTTGAGGTTGTTGGCGACCGAGCGGCGGACGTAGAGCGACTCGTCGTCACGCAGACGTTCGAGCAGCGCGACGACCGGCGAGGGATCGGCGGCAAATGCCCGCAGGCGGGGCGCCCACGGCAGCCGCGATCGTGTGCCTTCGGACACCAGGCGGCGGACGTGTTCGCTCGGGTCGCGCGTCCAGTCGCGCAGACGCTCGAGCACCGGACCGGGGTGCGCCTCGATGATGGGCCGGATCGCGAACTCGCCGGTGAAGACCTGCGTGAACGCGTGGAGCGCCCGCAGCGAGTCGTCGAGGTGCGGCACGCCGAACTGCCGCACGAACTCGGTGTGGGCGAGATAGTAGAACGACGACATGCCGCCGGCCGGCACCTTGTGCTCCGGCAGCGTCGCCAGCAGCACGTCCACCGCCGCCGGGAAGTCCGCGGGCAGGTGGTCGCGCAGCACGCGGCCCAGATGCCGGCCGCGGTCGAGCAGTTCGAGCGCCTCGAAGCCGCGGAGGGCCTCGCGCTCGAAGGCCGCGCGATCGAAGCGCCGGTGCGCCGCGGCGAGTTCCTGCCCGAGACGACGCACGACCGGAGGTCCGAACTGATGCTTGAGCGGTTCCGCCATCGTCACGCAGGGTACAACGTGACGCCGGTGACGAGAGCGCGTGTCAGCGCGCGAGCAGCGAGACGAGGCGGCGGAAGCGCACCGGGCGGCCGTCCTTCGTGGCCGGCCGGTACCGCCAGGTCCTGGCCGAATCCAGCAGCACGGCGTCGTAGAACCCGTTGATGGAGGCGGCGATCCTCGCGGCGATGACGGCGCCCTGTTCGTCGATGACGACCTCGACGGTGCCCAGGGGCGCACCGGCCGTCGGTGGCGGCATGGGCCCGATCCAGCGACGGAGTTCCTGATCGACGACAAGCGGCGCCACGACGCCACGGTCGAGCGGGCCATAGATACCGTCGGGCGGGGCGGGCGCTGGCGCAGGGGCCGCCGGCGGAGGAGCCGGTACGGCCGCGGCCGTCGCGGCGGCGGCACGTTCCGCCTCCCGGGCAGCCGCAGCGGCGCGGGCGGCGGCACGTTCGCGTTCGGCGCGCACCTGCTGCTCGACGGCTACGCGGCTCACCTCCTCGAAATCTGCGGCCAGTTGCGCCATTTCCGCCAGCGGTGAATCGGGTGCGGACGGCTGTGCCGGGTCGTCGAGCAGGGTGCGCACCACGCGGAAGTCCGCCGCCGCGGCGGCGAAGTCGCGTCGGGCGTAGTGCCGGCGGGCCACCTCGTACCGCCGGCGCGCCACCTGCGGCACGACGCGCTGCCGCGCCTCCACGAAGACCTTCACGACGCGCGGCGCCGTGCCGGTCTCGTCGAGCCGGAATCCCGGATCGGCGTCGAGCAGCGCGGCGACCACGGCGTCGATGTCGGCCGTGCGCCCGAGCGCCAGCAGGCAGAGCATCCGGTAGTGATGGACCGATGCCAGTTGCCCGGCGTCGAGGGTGTCGGTCGGCAACGCGGTCAACATCGCCAGGGCATCGTCGTAGGCCGCCGACGCATACAACTGCTTCGCCGCCTCGAGGGAGCCGGCCATCTGCGGCGCCTGCGCCCGCGGATGCACGGCTGCGAACGTGAGGCACAGGGCCACCAGCGCCGCGCCCAGGTGGCCGCGGGTCATCGGCGCATGTCCACGGCGAGGCGGTTCGGCCGATCGGCCCGCACCGTCGTCGCGATCTCGCGGTCGCCGAGTGTGGGATGCCGCAGGGTCAACTGGTAATGGCCCACCGGCAGCGAGATGTTCGCCAGCGGCGTCTCCCCGAAGCTCTTGCCCGAGATGAAGACGTCGGCCCACGGCTCCGCATTTACGCTCAGCAGCGCGCTCGGCCGGTTGACGAGCCGGCGCACCGACCGCCCCGCGCCGACGTTCACCACCTCCTCGACGCGATAGCCGAGCGCGTCGTTGACGAGCGTGAACACATGACGGCCTGGGGGCACACGCACGCGCTCGCTGGCTCCTGAGCCGAGGAAGTTCCCGTTCTCGTAGAGCTGCACGTCGAAGGGCGCCACCAGCGTCACGAATCCCGGAAGGTCAGGGGCGGGTGGTTCAACGGCGGCGCGGGCAACCTCGGGTGGTGGACCGGCGGGGAGCGCAACGTCGGGCGGCGCCTCGAACACCAGGTGGCGCGAGGCCGTTTCACCCGCCGGCACGGCGACGGCAAACTGCTGCGAGCCCCCTTCGGCGGCGGTGGCCACGATCGTGTGGTTGCCGGCCGTCAGGCGCAGCGCAACGGGCGTGACCCCCGAGGAGATTCCATCGACCAGCACTTCGGCCCCCGGCGGCTGCGACGACAGGACGAACTCGCCATGCGGCAGCGCCTCGACGGGCGCGCCGCGCAGCACGGGCCACGGAATCACCGGCACGAACCAGAGATACCCGGCCGCCGCCGCGACGGCCATGACCCCCACGGCGAGCGCGGACGACCTCAACCGGTGACTGCGCTGTCGCGGGGCAAATGGATGCGCGAACGCGGGTCCACCGGCCGCAGTGCCTGCGGCGCGGACGGATTCCCGGGACGGCGCCGCCGGCGCCGGTGCGGACGGCGGGTCCGCCACGAGCATGTGAGGCGACGGCGGAGTGGGCGCGACCGCTGGCTCGCGCGCCGGGTGCGGATTGGCGGCGGTCGTGACCGGAACACCCGGCGCGGCCGGCTCGAGCGTGTCGTGGCTCAGCGAGACCAGCGTGCCGTCGGACGCACCGAAGCCCCACGGATCGTCAGCGGCGAGATCGGCGCGGCGTGGTGGAGGCGTGGGCATGGTCGAGGCAGCCGGCGCGAAGCGCCACCGTGGGACGGCAGGCTGCAACCGCGATGCCAGCGTGACCGTGTTCGAATGCCTCGGGATCGCGGCCGGCGCACAGCGCGTGGCTGCGAACGCGCCATACCTCTGGGTGGCGCCTTCCCCACAATCGGAAGGCGGCGACTGCCGGCGGGAACGGATTCAGTACGATGTCGGGCGTGCCACAGCATGAGAACCGGCGGCAGCGCTTCCCACGGCCGCGGCCGGGCGCGGCGCCGCCGAGCGCCGAGGTGCTCGCGCGCATCGACGCGACCAGCCCGCATCGGCCGATCATGCTCCGCGAGGTGCTGCGCACGCTGCAGCCGCGGCCGGGGGATGTCGTGGTGGACGCCACACTGGGTGGCGGTGGTCACGCCGAGGCGCTGCTCGCACATATCCAACCCCGGGGACGCCTCGTCGGCCTCGACGTGGACGCGACCGAACTGCCACGCACCGAAGCGCGCCTGCGCGCGGACGGCTACGACGCCGGCGCGTGCGTGATACAGCACGCGAACTTCGCAAATCTCGCAGCCGTCGTCGCGCAGCACAGCCCGGGAGGCGCGGACCTCGTCCTCGCGGACCTGGGCGTGTCGTCGATGCAGCACGACACACCGGCCCGCGGCTTCAACTTCAGGACGGTGGGCCCGCTCGACATGCGCATGGACCCGTCGTCTGGCGGCGAGACCGCGGCGGCGCTGCTTGGACGCCTCGACGAGGCGGCGCTGGCGGCCCTGCTCACGTCGCACGCCGACGAGCCGCACGCCGGTCTCATCGCGCACCTGCTCACGCGCGAACGAGTCACGACCACACACGCCCTCGAGCGCACGGTGCGCGCAGGCCTCGGCGCGGCGCTGCCCGATCTGCCGCGCGGCGACGTGAAGCTCTCGGTGCGGCGCACGCTGCAGGCGCTGCGGATCGCGGTGAACGCCGAGTTCGAGGCGCTGGAGCGGCTGCTCCACGCCCTGCCGACGTGTCTCGCCCCTGGCGGACGCGTGGCCATCCTGACGTTCCACTCGGGCGAGGACCGGCGGGTGAAGAAGGCGTTCCAGGCCGGCCACCGCGCCGGCCTCTATTCGTCGATCGCGCGCGAGGTCATCCGCTCGACGAAGGAGGAAACGCGGGCCAATCGCCGGGCGTCGTCCGCCAAGTTGCGCTGGGCCGTCCGGTCCGCGCGGCCCTTGTAACCGCGCCTCGGCCCTCCCTCCGACCCTCCCGCGCGTCGTTCCCGCTCTTGTGAATGAGAGGCGCTGCACCTGGCCGGCCCGGCCCGGTGGCGGTCGCCCCGGGGAGACGACGGATGAAATCAGGAATCGGGGCCTGGGCCCTGCTCGCGTGGGCCTGCCTGTGTAGCGCACCGCTGCCGGCCGCGGCACAGAGCGGTGCCTACAACTACAACGCCTACTACGTGTCGGGCACGGCGAACTCCAGTGCCTTCAACGGCAACAGTCGCGTGGGCTACTCATACAACTACCAGCTCACCGACCCGACGCTCATCGGCGGCGGCTTCGACGACGGCGTCGTCGGCGCGCCACGACGCGGTCTCTTCGGCGGTACGGGTACGGCGGATGGCACCGGCCGGGGGCGCGACCTGAACATCAGCCTGAACTCGGCGGAATACGACTGCGCAGCGGTGGGCAGCAATCCCTGCGGCACCCTGATTCCCCGCCCGTACTCGAGCGCGACCACGGTGACGGCGGACCTGCGAACGGCCACGCTCGGCGTCGGTGTGACCAACAGCGTGGATGGGTCGTACCGCGGCAGTCGCGGTGAGGCCGTGCTCCACGACGTCCTGCAGTTCACGGTGGCGGGCGCGACGGCGCAGACCGTGACGCGCGTGCGCTTCAAATACGCGGTGACCGGCGCGTGGAGCAACACGGTGGTCACGAATGGGAGTCCTCTCGGGAACAACACCGGGTCGGTAGACGCCTATCTGTGCCTCGACAACTTCCAGAGCCAGGCCTGTGGCCTGGAGTCGGCCGGCGCCACGATCACGCTCGACGGCGGCAACCCCGGCGTGCCGCGTCCGACCGGGGTGTTCGTCGGCGCCAACGGCAGCTGGACGACGCGCACGGGAGACACGCTCGTCTACGAAGGTTTCTTCGACATTGTCGGCCCGACGATGACGGTCCGTCCGACGCTGCGGCTGACGGCGCAGGCCGAGGTGCAGGCGTCGGTGGCCCACACGGCGCGATTCACCTTCGAGAACCTGCCGGGCCAGGTGCGCTACACGTCGGATTCCGGCGTGTTCCTGCCCCTGCCCACCAACACCGGTGCACCCGGTGCGCCGACGAACGTGCAGGCAACCGCCAGCGGCAACACGCTGAACCTCACGTGGGGCGCGCCGACGACCGGCGCACCGGCCACCAGCTACACGCTGCTTGCCCGCACGTCCCCAGGCGCGGCGCCGGTCGTGGCGCTGCCGCTCGGCGCCATCAACGCCTTCGCCGCGACCGCCCCGAACGGCATCTTCCTGCTGAGTCTCACCGCGTCGAACGCCAGCGGCACGGGTCCCGAATCCGCGGTGGCCTCCGTGACCTTCCCGGCCGCGCTCGTGCCTCCGGCCTCACCCACCGGTTTCGGCGTGAACGTGTCAGGCAGCACGGCGACGTTCTCGTGGACCGCGCCGCTCTCAGGCGGCGCCCCATCCGGCTACGTGCTGCTCGCCGGCACCACGCCGGGCTTCAGCGCGCCGTTCGCGGCGCTGCCCGTCCCGGCCTCCGCCACCAGCCTCGCCATTCCAGGCGTGCCCGCAGGCACCTACTACCTGCGTCTCGTGGCGCAGAACGCCGGCGGCACCAGCGCGCCGTCGAACGAAGTCACGCTTACGGTGGTGGGCCTCACGGCGCCAGGCGCGCCGACGCTCAGCGCCAGCGTGAGCGGACGCGCGGTGAATGTGTCGTGGACGCCCGGCAGCGGCGGAGCGCCCGCCGGTTACACGCTCAGCGCCGCCGTGTCACCGGCCGGGGCGCCCGTCGCCACCGTGCCGCTCAGCGGCACCGGCGTGTCGTTCCCGAACGTGCCCAGTGGCACCTACTACCTGCGCCTCACGGCCAGTAACGGCGCCGGCACGAGCCCGGCGTCGAACCAGGTCACGGTCACGGTGCCCTAGCACCAGTCGCGTCGATGACGGCGGGTGCCCCGTGGCCCCGCCGTCGTCACGCGTCCGGCGCGGACTGCCGCCCGAGCCGGACGTCGAGCCAGGCGCGCGCCAGTCGGAAATCGAGCTTCGCGGTTGTGAGCGAGATGCCGAGCACGTCGGCCGCCTCGCGCTGATCGCAGCCGAGGAACGCACAGAGCTGCACCATTTCCGCCTTGCGCGGATCGAGCGCGGCCAGTTCCGTGAGCGCGCGGTCGAGATCGAGGATGTCGTCGCTCGTCGGATCGACGAACTGCAGATCGTCGCTGAGCGGCACGCGCACCCGCTGCGCCCCGCGCTTCTGTGACTGCGTGGCGCGGATGCGATCGATGAGCATGTGCCGCATGGCCGCGGCCGCGAAGCCGAAGAAGGCGCGGCGGTTCGGAAAGTTCGCGCGCTGCTGTTTCAGCAGCCGCAGGTAGAGATCGTGCACGAGCGCCGTCGCCTGAATCGTGCCCGGACGCTCGCGGCTCACGTAGCGTGAGGCCATGGCGTGGAGTTCGGGGTAGACGTCGGGGATGAGTTGCTCGAGCGCCGCGTCGTCACCGCCGCTCCACTGGCGGAGCAACTGGGTCAGGTCGCTCGAGGGCTCCGGCATCTGCGGGAACTATAGTATGGCGCAACGATCGTGAGCGATTTCACACGCTGGCAACGCGTCGAAGCGGCGTTCCACGCGCTGGCCGACGACGTGCCGGGCCCGGCCCGCGAGGCGCGGCTCGCGGCCTTGTGCGATGGCGATACGGAGGTGGTGGCGGAGGTCCTGGCGCTGCTGGCCGCCGACGCCGCCACGGCGGAACGGGCCCACGCGCCTGCCGCCGATCCGCATGTGGGGCTGCGCCTCGGCAACTACGAGATCACCCGCTTCATCGCCCGCGGCGGCATGGGCGCCGTGTACGAGGCGCGCCGCGCCGACACGCAGTTCGAACAGCGCGTGGCCATCAAGATCATGGACGTGCGCCTCTCGGCGCCGGAACTGGTCGCGCAGTTCCGCGTCGAGCGCCAGATTCTCGCCGGCCTCGAACATCCAGCGCTGACGCGCCTGCTCGATGGCGGTGTGACCGCCGTCGGCGCGCCGTATCTGGTGATGGAGTACGTGGACGGGCAGTCGATCGATCGCTACTGCGACGCGCAGCAGCTCGATCTACCCGGACGTCTGCGGCTCTTCGCGCAGGTGTGCGACGGCGTGGCCTACGCACACCGTAACCTGGTGCTGCATCGCGACCTGAAACCATCGAACGTGCTCGTGACGGCTGATGGCCACGCCAAAGTCGTGGACTTCGGCACGGCGACGCTGCTGCAACCCGACCGCCTGGCCACGGTGTCGACCGCGCCGCTCACACCGGCCTATGCCAGCCCCGAACAACTGACCGGGCGCGCGGTGGGCACGGCGAGTGACCAGTACAGCCTCGGCCTCATGCTTTACGAGCTGCTCACGGGCGTGGCGCCGTACGGCGGCAGTTCACTCATCGCGGCGATGGAACGCGCGATGACGCGCACCACCACCGTTGCGCCCCAGGCGGTCGTGACCGAGGGCGCGGCGGCGGTCCGCCGCACCACGCTGGCCCGGCTCAAGCGCACGCTCACCGGCGACCTCGGCACGATCGTGAACAAGGCGCTCGCGCACGAGGCGGCCGGCCGCTACGCCAGCGTGCAGCATCTCGCCGACGATCTCGCCCGCTGGTCGGCTGGCGAGCCGATCGAAGGTCGCACGCCGTCGGTGGCCTACCGGACCGCGCGCTTCGTGCAGCGGCATCGTGTGGCCGTCGGCGTCGCCGCCACACTGTTCGTGGCGCTCGTCGCCGCCACGGGCATCTCGGTGCAGCAGGCGCGGGTCGCACGCGCCGAATCCGGCAAGGCACGTCAGATGAACCGCTTCCTGACGCAGATGTTGTCGTCGGCCAATCCCAGCTGGTACAACGCCAACGCCGGCCAGGCCGGCTCAATCACCGTGCGCCAGGTGCTCGACGGCGCCGGAGCCCTCATTCCGACCGAGCTCAAGGACGCCCCCGAAGTAGAAGCCGAGATGCGACGCACGGTCGGCCGGACCTACATCGGTCTTGGCGCCGCCGACGCCGCCCTGCCGCACCTGCAACGCGCGCTCACGCTCTACCAGTCGCAGGGCGACGCGTTCGGCGTGGCGTTCACGCAGATGCTGCTCGGCGAACACAAGCTCATCACGGTCGATTTCAAGGCCGCTGAAGCGCTGCTGCGAGACAGCGTGACGTACGTCCGGTCACGGGGGGCTGACGCCGATCCCGAGCTGCACATGATCGCGACGAACGACCTGGCCGTGGCCCTGATCAGCCAGAGTTCGGGCAGCGCCGAGGCGCTCGGCCTGCTGCGCGAGTCGATCGCGGTGGCCGATCGCCACGGCATCAACCCGGCCGGCACGGCGGTGGTGCTCGGCAACGTCGGTGCGATGCTGCTGCAGGCGGGGCGGCTGGACGAGGCCGAAGCCGCCCTGCAGGACACGGTGCGCCGAATTCGCGCGCTGCCGGCGCCGCCGTCCGTCAGCGCGGTGTTCTACTCCTACCTGTCGACCCTGGCGCGAGTGCGCGGCCGTCATGCGGAGGCCGAGCAGCAGGCGGCGGTGGCGATGGAGGCGGCGCGCTCGCTGCCGGCTAACCATCCGTACAGCGCGATGATCGCGTACAGCTGGGGACGCGCGCTCGTGAGCAACGGAAAAGCCGATCGCGGACGGGCCGCACTGCTCGAGGCCTACGACGCCTACAGCCGCACCCGGCCGGCGCGGCATCCGGATCTCAGCGGGCCGCTCATCGGGCTCGGCATCGCCTATCGGCTCCTCGGCAACCTGCCGGAGTCGGAGAAGGCGCTGCGCGAGGCCCGGGCCCTCCTGCAGCCGCATCCGGACTCCAGAGACCGCATCGCGGCGGCGGCCGGCGAACTCGGCCTGACGCTGCGCGCGCTCGGACACACGGACGAAGCCGACGCGCTGCTGAAGGAGAGCTACGAGACCTTTCGCGCGGCGTTCGGCGACACCTATCCGCTGACGGTGCAGGCGCTGGCGCACCTGACAGGCGCCGGAGCCTCGCGCGAGGCCCCGGCCGTCCCGGATATCAGTGCTTCGCGAACACCGTCTTCGCGCCGCCCTTCGTGAACGCCACCGTGCTGTAGGGCTGCTTCATCCCGCCCTGTTCCATCCCCGGCGACCCAATCGGCATGCCGGGCACGGCGATGCCCGTGATCTTCGGCCGCTCCTTCAGCATCTTCTGGATGTCAGCGGCCGGCACGTGGCCTTCCACCGTGTAGCCATCCACTTTGGCCGTGTGACAGGAACTCAGATCGTCGGAGACGCCGGCTTCGGCGCGCACTGTGTTGAGTTTCGCGTCAGTCACGTCGTGGGCTTCCACCTGGAAGCCTGCCGCCCGGAGATGTTGAATCCAGGCGGTACAGCAGCCTCAAGTGGGGGACTTGTAGACGACCACCCTGGACGCGGCGGCGGGTGCGGGCTTCTGTGCCTGAGCGGCAAGCCCGAATCCGGTCGCGGCCACGGCAGCCAGGGCAACGGCAAAGGCTCTGGTGCGCATGATCCTAGTGTGCCACGGTCCGGCGGCCGCGCGCGGCCAGAGCCACCGGACCGGTCACATGCCGGCTGCTCCGGTCAGAACCGCAGGCGCAGGCCGATGCCGAGCGTGAAGCCGCCCACCCCCACCGAGCCGTCCCCGGTGTGCAACGGCTGGAAGGTGTTCGAGAGCGGCGTCGTAGGCGGCGCCGGGTCGGGCTCGTCGAGGTCCACCGATCCGCGGCTGAGCCGGGCCATCGCGCCCACGCCGATGTGGTCGGTGAAGAAGTAGCCGCCATCGAGCCCCAGGTGGAAGCCGATGGTGTTGGCGGTGAACTCCTGAGCGTCGATGCTCACGATGGTCACTGTGTTCACGCCGCCGGGCAGGGTCTGGTTCGATTCGAGCCCGTAGGTCAGCACGTCCTTGTACCTGAAGAACGTCGGACCGCCGAACACCCGCAGGCGCATGCGGTCACGATTCACGAGCGCCCACGCGGCGTGCACGTTGATCTCGGTTTCCACGCGGTCGAAGAACGGGCTCAGGCTGCGGGCGGTGGCGGCCGCGTTGGCGCGGTTCGGATGCGGCACCGTGATGAACACCGGCACGTCGTACTCGCGGCTCGCGCGCCCCGCGCTTACGCCCACCCCGAGGCGCTCGGTGATCCAGGCGCCGCCGCCGACGTCGAACGTCCAGGTGGCCTTGGGGGCCGGGTAGTCGGCCTGATCGATGAACGGCTCGCCGAAGTAGCGGCCTTCGAAGCGCCGCGTTTCTTCACCCGCGGTGGAGAACGCCCCGCCGAACGACACCTGCGCCCAGCCGCGATCGCGGTCCTGCGCCCACGCCGGCACCGCGGCCAGCACCACCAGCACCATCACACTCCACATACGCGCCATGTCATCGCTCCTTGATGGGCGCGCAGGCCGCCCTGTCTCTTCCTACGCAACGGGCGCGGAAATCCGGACATGAGGCGCGCAGACGAGGCGCGAGGGGCGGCGGGCGTGTGGTCCGCGTGTGTCGCGGAACGGACTCAGCGCGTGGTGGAGGCCGGTGCGAGCAGACGCTCGGCCTCGGCCAGCCACGGGCCGAGGGGATTGAGCGAGCGCCAGACGTCGATGGCGACGCGCGCGTGGGTGCCGGCCTCGACCACGCGCCCCTCGTCCCGCAGCAACCGCGCCAGCGCCACGTGGCCGTCGGCCTGCCACGGCGTGGGCACGGGATAGAGCACATCGAGGCGGGCCAGCGCCTCGGTGATGGCGGCCGTCGCGGCGTCCGGCGGCGCGACGAGCAGCGCCCGTTCCATCCGGATCTGCGCCACCAGGCGCGCGGCTGGCGCGGCCGTGCCGGCGGCGGTCTCGGCCTCGGCGAAGAGGCGGCCGGCCTCGCCGTCGCGGCCGAGCCGTCGATACAGCCGGCCAGCCGTCAGCAGCACGGGCGGCATCGCGGCACCGGCCGCGCGCATGTCGGCCAGCACGGCCGCCATCTCAGGCGCCGCGCGATCGAGCCGGCCCTCGTATCCATGCGCTCCGGCCACGATGGCCCGGTTCATGAGCACGAGCGGATGGGCCGCGCCCATCAGCGTCGTGAACGCGGGCTGCCCCGGCGCCACGGCCTCGATAGCGTCGTCACCGCGGCGCACGGCGATCATCAGCAGGCCGCGAAGGTTCCTGACGTTCAGGTAGTCGCTGGCGTCGTGGTCGATGAGCGGGTCGAGAATCGCGAGGGCACGCGCGTGATGTTCGATGGCCTCGGCCAGGCGGCCAAGGCGATAGAGATTGCCGGCGTAATTGTGGCCGCTCATGCCGACGCCGCGTGAGTTCGGGCCCTGAATCGCCGTGCGCACGTCCAGGGCGCGCTTCAACTCCGCCACCGCCTCGTCGAGTTGGCCGGCGTCGCCGAGCGCCTGGGCACGCAACTCGCGCGCCCGCAGGATCCACGGGTGGTTCGGCTGGTCCTGGTGCGCGGCAAGCGTGCGCTCGAGCGCCCGGGCCGAGAGATCGAGCGCGCGGTCGATCTGGTGGTCCTGGCTCACGACCTCGCCGAGCGTGCGGAAGGCGGCGGCCGTTTCCGGATGGGTCGGCCCCAGATAGCGCTCCATGGCCTCGACGGCCTTGCGGGCGGCCGCCTCGGCGTCGGCGAACTTCGCCTCCACGATGCCCAGGTCAGCCACGAGCCGCAGGGCCCGCCCGTAGGTCACCGGATCCGACGCCGCCTGCCGTTCGAGCCGTGGAATCACGTCCGCGAGTATCGCCGCCGCCTCGGTCGATTTCCCCAGCTCCATGAGCGCGTTGGCCCTCAGGAAGCCGGCCTTGAGCGCCTCGGCATGATCGGGTCCGAGCGGTGCAGCCTCGGCCAGCGCTTTCGACGCGATGTCACCGAAGTCCGAGGCCTGGCCGAACCCCCGCAGTCCATCGGCGACCAGGTTCATGAGGCGGACGCGCGTGGCCGCCGGCGCCTGCATCGCCACCACGTCATTGCCGGCGCGACGGAGCAGGTCCACGACCAGCAGGTCCGACTGGCTGTCGTTCCCATCCACGTTGGCCTGACGCAGCATGGACGTGATGAACACTTCGGCGCTCGCCGCCTGTGCGTCGGCGGCGCGGGCCTGCTGCGTCTGGCGATACGCCACACCGGCGCCGATGCCCACGGCCAGCGTCACAGCGGCCGCGGCCGCGACCGGCACGCGGTTGCGGCGCAGGAACTTGCCGGCGCGATAGGTCCAGCGGTCGGGCTGCGCCAGTACTGGACGGCCATCGAGCCAGCGGCGCAGGTCCTCGGCGAAGGCCGCCACGCTCTCGTAACGGTCGGCGGCCGGCTTGCGCAGGGCCTTACGGAGGATGGTGTCGAGATCGCCCGCGAGGGCGCGACGCCGCTCCACGGAGGCGGCGACCCGGCTGGCCAGGGCCGGTTCGGCGTGCAGGATGGCCTCTTCGAGCGCACCGGCGGTTTCGCGCGGCAGGTCGTAGGGACGCCGGCCGGCCACGAGCTCGAACGTGAGCACCCCGAGCGAGTAGACGTCGGTCGCCACACCAAGCGGACGCCGCTCGATTTGCTCCGGCGACGCATAGGCGAGCGTGAGCGCGCGGCCGCCGTCTTCGGTGAGGCCGTCGCGTTCGTCGCCGCCTTCGTCCATCAGCGCGGCGATGCCGAAGTCGAGCAGTCGGGCGCGGCCCTCGCGGTCCACGAGCACGTTCGTCGGCTTGAGGTCGCGGTGGATGACGAGCGCGGCGTGCGCGAAGGCCACGGCCGAGGCGACCTGCAGCACGAGGCGGACGACGGCGCGTGTGTCGAGCCCGTCTTCGGCGACGAAGGTGTCGATGGGACGCCCATCCACGAACTCCATTGCCAGGAACGGCTCGCCGTTCGGCGTCACGCCCGCGTCGTAGAGCCGCGCGATGTTCGGATGTTCCAGCCGGCCGAGGATCTCGCGTTCGCGCGCCAGGCGTTCGGCCAGTCCGCGCCGGTGCATGACGCCGCCGGGCAGCTTGATCGCGACGGCGCGCTCGAGCAGGCCGTCGGCCCGTTCGGCCAGCCACACGACACCCTGGCCACCGCGGGCGATCTGCCGCACGAGCCGGTAGGCGCCCACGAGCGCGCCGGGCTCGAAGGCCGGCAGGGCCTCGACGGCATCGTCGGCGTCGATCTCGAGCTCCGGCAGGGTGCGGAGGAACTCGTCGAAGTCGTCGGCCGCGACGGCCTCGAGCATGAGCTTGAGTCGCGGCTTGAAGGCCTCGTATTCGGTCGTGAGCTGATCGAGCCAGGTCGTGCGCGCGGACGGGTCGAGCGCGAGCGCTTCGTCCACGAGCCGGTTGAGCGTGCGCAGCGCCTCGATGTCGTGTTTTGCTGTCACCGCAGCATCTCCGCCAGCATGAGCCGCGCGCGTTCCCAGTCGCGGCGCACCGTGCGCTCGGTGATGCCGAGCGCGGCGGCCGCCTCCGGTTCGGTCATGCCGGCGAAGAAACGCATCTCGACCACGTGCGCGGCCCGGGCATCCACCTCGGCGAACGCGGTGAGGGCATCGTGCACCCGCAGCACGAGATCTTCGCCGCGTCCGGTGGAGGGCAGCGGCAGGTCGGTCGAGAGGGTCACTTCGTCCACGTCGCCGCCGCGCCGCGCCGCCTTGCGCCGGCGCACCAGGTCCACGATGACCGACCTCATCACCTTGGAGGCCCAGCGCCTGAAATGCACTTCGTCTTCGAGCCTCAGATCGCCGGCCTGCACGAAGCGCAGATACGCCTCGTGCACGACGAGCGAGGTGTCGATGGTGGGTGTCCGCACGTGGCCGCGCAGCCGCGCATGGGCGAGGCGGCGGAGCACCGGGTAGCTGGCGGCGAACACGGCATCGGCCGCCTCGCTGTCGCCCTCGCCCGCGCGCTGGAGCAGGGTGGTCAGCTGGCCGATGCGTTGCACCGCACATTTATAGCAGGGCTGGGCTCCTTCGTGCGCAGGAGCGGTGCAGACCCGGGCAATCGCGCCCGGGCCCACCGGTGTGTTCGCGTCAGCGTTCGCGGGCGGCGAGCGTGGCGCGCAGCTCCGCGACGGCGGCTTCGAGCGCGGCCGTGCGGCTCGACTCGGCCCGCAGCGCCGTCTGCAGCCGCTGCACCTCGGCCAGGAGCAGTGACGGCAGCACGTGATACTTCACCGTGGCCGGGTCGCCGTGTTCGTCGAAGGCCACGAGCTCCGGCAGCACCTGCTCCACCTCTTCGGCGATGAGGCCGTACTGCACCGGCGTCGAGCCGTTCGCGAAGGGCTGCTTGTAGCGGAACGACACCGGCCGCAGGCGCGATACGGCCGCGGTCACATCCGCCGGCAGATCCTGGATGTCGAACTTCGTCTTCGCGCTCGACGAGACCGTGCCGAGCTGACCGGCGCTGTCGATGACGACGGCGACGGCGTCGTTCTGCCCGGTCGTGCGCCCGCGGATTCCGGCCATGAACGTCCGCGTCTGGATGGTCCCGATACGGGTGGTCGAGTTCTCGGCCGCCGCGCCAAGGTGATCGATGTAGATGTTGTCGTACCCGTCAGTCAGAGCATCGCCAGCCTGCTTGCCGAGGGCGGTGTTGCGGTCGCCGTTGACAAGACTGGTGAGGGCGCCGAACCCAACCGCCGTGTTCCACGACCCCAGCGCGTCGTTCAAGGTCGTGTACCCGAGCGCCACGTTATTGCCGCCAGTCGCATTGTTGCGAAGGGCCAGGGAGCCCACGGCGACATTCGAGGTACCGCTCGTGAGCGCTGCTCCAGCGCGGACGCCAATCGCGGTGTTGTTGCTGCCGACGTCCACCAGCGCGAGAGCATCGGCACCAACCGCCGTGTTCTGAGGGCCACTCGGCAGGGCCGCCAGCGTGTTGAAACCGATGGCGGTGTTTCGCTGGGCCGAGGTCGAGGGCATGGCGCCCGGGCCGACGGCGGTGCTGTTGGTGGTGCTGCGCTCGTGGGTGTGGTCCACGCGGGCCGCCGTTGCGGAGGTGCCGCTGCCGGTGACCGTCGCGCCCGTGTCATCCACCTCGCAACTGACCGTGCCGTTGGCGGCGATGGCACTGATCGACTGGCCCGCCGGGCACGTGCCGGTGACCCGCGCCTGCACCACACTGGGATTCACGTTCAGCGTGACCGTGCCGGTCGTGCCGCCGCCCAGCATACCAACGCCCGCGGTGACGCCCGTGATGTCGCCGCCGCTGCCCGACGACACCGCCGCGCACGCCACGCTGCCGTCTTCGTTCACACCGGTCATCAGTTCCCCGGTGGCACACGCGCCGGTCACGCGCTTCTGCACTTCCGCGGCATTCACGTCCACCGCGGCCACCGTGCCGTCGGCAATCTTCGCGCTCGTGACGGCGCCGGTGGGGATGGCGGCCGAGGCCAGTGGACGCGGCGCCCCGGACGGCGCCGATGGCGCGAAGACCAGCGTGCCGGAGTTGCCGTGGTCGTCCGTCCAGGGTCCGCCCAGCGAGCCCAGGTCGATCGTGCCCTGCACGTGCACCGGCAGCCCGCCCGGCGTGCTCACGATGGTGAGCCCGATGCCCACCGTGCCATTCGGATTGATGACGGCCAGGCCCTGCACGGTGCCGAGCGTGGAGGCGCCGCACTGATTGTCGGTGCCGTCGAACGTGTAGACGGCGCCATCCTGCGACGTCGTGAGCGACAGCACGTTGCAGTACGGGGCGAGCTGCCAGGTGAAGACACCCATCGGCAGGGGCTGGGCGCTTGCGGGAAGCGCGGTCAGAGCGAACAGGGCCAGCATCAGCGCCAGCCGGGGGGCCATCCAAGCCATCACGTTCATCCTCCAGAAGGCGGGCAGCACGCCCGCATCCAGAACTACGCAATCGCCGGGGTGAAACCGGACATTGCCTCCGCCCGGCCCTTTGGGCTACGCTCTACTCGTCGTGTTCGCGCTCCACCACGTGCATCATGTCCATCACCATGCCGCCTTCGGGCCGGCCGGACTGCACGTGTAGCCACAGACACGGACCAGCGTTCACACCAGAACCTGAGCAGCCCCGCCGGAATCCGGCGGGGTTTTTTGTTTGTGCGCCCCGCGGGAACCCGGTCCGACTCATCCGCCCGAACGACCGACGAAGGAACGACCGATGACACTGGACTTCACGAAACTGGACGGCCTGGTGCCCGCCGTGGTGCAGGACCACGAAAGCGGCGAGGTGCTGATGGTGGGCTTCATGAACGAAGAGGCCTGGGCCATCACCCGGCGCATCGGCTACGTCACCTTCTACAGCCGCACGCGCAACACGCTCTGGACCAAGGGCGAAACCTCGGGCAACCGGCTCGCCGTGAAGCAGATCCTGGTCGACTGCGACGACGACACCGTGCTCGTGAAGGCCGCCCGTGAGGGCGACGGCAACGTGTGCCACACCGGCGCCCGCACCTGCTTCAACACCGAAGTGACCGATTTTCCGGAGGCCGCGCGATGAGCACGCTGAAACTGGGGATTCCGAAGGGCTCGCTCGAAGAGTCCACCGTGGCGCTCTTCCGGCGCGCCGGCTACGAGATCCGCACGAGCTCCCGCTCCTACTTCCCCACCATCGACGACCCCGAGATCGAGTGCATGCTCATCCGCGCGCAGGAGATGGCGCGTTACGTGAGCGACGGCGTGCTCGATGCCGGCTTGACCGGCATGGACTGGATCGAGGAACACGCCATCGGCCACCCCGAACAGGCGCCGCTCGTCTCGGTCTGCGACCTCGTCTACTCGAAGGTGAGCTTCGGCAAGGTCAAGTGGGTACTGGCCGTGCCGGAAGACTCCCCCGTGCAGAAGGCCGAAGACCTGCAGGGCAAACGCATCGCGACCGAACTCGTGCGGGTCACGAAACACTGGTTCGAACAGAAGGGCACGACGGTGGACGTCGAGTTCTCGTGGGGCGCCACCGAAGTGAAGCCGCCGGTGCTGGCCGACGCGATCGTCGAGGCCACCGAAACGGGGTCCACGCTGCGCGCCAACCGCCTGCGCATCGTCGAGACGCTCATGGAGAGCAACACCCGCCTCGTCGCGAATCCAGCCGTGATGGCCGATGCCTGGAAGCGCGAGAAGATCGAAACGCTGGCCCTGCTGCTCAAGGCCGCCATCGCCGCCCAGGGACGCGTGGGGCTGATGCTGAACGTCAAGCGCAGCGACCTCGAGGCCGTCATCGCCCAGCTTCCCGCGCTGCAGCGTCCGACCATCTCGTCGCTTTCCGACGCCGACTGGGTCGCCGTGAACACCATCGTCGAAGAGAAGACGGTGCGCACGCTGATTCCGCGCCTCAAGGCCGCCGGCGGTCAGGGCATCGTGGAATACCCGCTCAACAAGATCGTTCTCTAGGGCGGGGCTCGGGGCCCGGGCCCGGGACTCGAAAGACAGCACACATGATCAGAATCGTTCATTCCACCAACCGCGCCGAAGTCGAGGCGCTGCTGAAGCCATCCGTCATTCGCGACGCGGCCACCGAGAAGAAGGCGGCCACGATCGTCGAGCACGTGAGGAACGGCGGCGACGAGGCGCTCCGGGCGTACGCGAAGGCGCTCGATGGCTGGGGCGGGCCGCTCGAGGTGCCGCGGAAGCAGATCGAGGCCGGCGCGAAGAAGGCGCCGGCGGCAATCCGCGCCGCGCTCAAGCGCGCGGCCGACGCCATTCGCGACGTGGCAACGGCGCAGCGGCCGAAGGAATGGCGCATCCGTGTGGCGCCGGGCGTCAGCGTCGAACAGCGCGTGATTCCGCTCGAGCGCGTGGGCTGCTACGTGCCCGGCGGACGGTATCCGCTGCCGTCGTCGCTGCTCATGACGGCCATCCCCGCGCGCGTGGCCGGAGTGCCCGAAGTCATCGTCTGCAGCCCGTCGGTGGATCCGGTGGTGCTCGCGGCGGCGGTCGAAGCCGGCGCCGATCGGGTGTTCCGCATCGGCGGCGCGCACGCGGTGGCGGCGCTGGCCTACGGCACGAAGAGTGTGCCGCGTGTCAGCAAGATCGTGGGTCCGGGCAACCGCTGGGTGTCGGCGGCCAAGGCGCTCGTGGCGCAGGACTGCCCGATCGACTTCTACGCCGGCCCGTCCGAGATTCTCATCGTCGCCGACAGCGGCCCGGCGGACTGGATTGCCGCGGACCTCATCGCCCAGGCGGAACACGACCCAGACGCCCGCGCTGTCTTCATCACGTCGAAGCTGTCGCTCGCGCGAGAGGTGGCCGAAGAAGTGGCGCGGCAACTGCCGGCCACCGGTCCGGCCGCGGCGTCACTCTGGAATCACGGTGGCATCATCGTGACGAAGAACATGGAGGACGCCGTGGCGCTCGCGAACGAGGCGGCGTCCGAACATCTGGTCGTGGACACGGAGGTCCGCGCCGGGCGCATCCGCAACGCCGGCGCGATCTTCATCGGACCGTGGACGGCGCAGGTGGCCGGCGACTACGCCATCGGCTCGAACCACACGCTGCCCACGGCCGGCGTCGCCCGCGTGCGCGGCGGCCTGCACACGGCGGACTTCGTGAAGCTCGTGTCGGTGCAGCGCGTCACGAAGGCCGGGCTCACGGCCATCGGCCCGACGGTGACGACGCTCGCGCGCGCCGAGGGTCTTGAAGGCCACGCCCGGTCCATCGACGTCAGACTGTCCACGACCACGCGAAAGAAGACGAGCCGGCGATGAGCATCATCCAGGGAATGCCCAATCTCGGTCCGGGCCTGCGCCTGCACCTGAACGAAAACACCGCCGGCTGCTCGCCCGCCGTGCTCGAGGCGATTCGCCGCGTCACGGCGGACGACGTCGCGACGTATCCAGACTACGAAGCGGCCGTACGCGAAACGGCGGGGCTCATCGGCGCCGACGCCGACTGGGTGGCGCTCACGAACGGCCTCGACGACGGCCTGCTGCTCACGGCCATCGCGTATCTGATGCCGAAGGCGCCCGAAGGCCTCGTGACGCTCGGCGCGCTGCCGGTGGCGCCGAGCGGCCAGGCCGAGCAGATTCTCGTGCTGCCCACCTTCGAGCCGTACATCATCAACGCCAAAGCGCTCGGCGCGCGCACGATCGCAATTCCGTCGGATGCGGACTTCGCGTTCCCGCTCGCCAAGGTGCTCGCCGCCATCTCGCCGAACACGCGTCTCATCTTCATCAACACGCCGCACAACCCGAGCGGACGGCCGGTGAGCGAAGCTGACATCCGCGCGGTCATCGCGGCGGCGCCGCACGCCGTCGTCTTCATCGACGAGGCGTACCACGACTTCCAGGGCGTGCACTACCTGTCGTTCACGCGCGAGTTCCCGAACGTCATCGTGGGCCGCACGTTCTCGAAGGCGTACGGTCTGGCCGGCATCCGCGTGGGGCTGCTCGTGGGCCCGCCGGAGCTGCTCGCACCGATCCGCTTCGTGATGCCGCTCTTCAACCTGAACGCCGTGGCCGTGGCGGCGCTGCGGGCGGCGATTGCCGACACTCAGTTCATGCCGTGGTGCGTGGCGCAGGCCCGTGAGTCCAAGGCCCTGCTCTACGAGGCGCTGACCCGCCTCGGCCTGCCGCACTGGAAGAGCGAGACGAACTTCGTGCTCGTGAACGCCGGTGAAAGGCTGCCCGAGTTCGTGGCCGGACTGCGCGCCAAAGGAGTGCTCGTGCGCGATCGCAGCAAGGAACACGGCTGCGCCGGCTGCTTCCGCATCACGATGGGCCCGGTGGAGCACACGCGCGTGGCGATTGCCGCGCTGGAGGCGCTGTGCGCAAAGCCGTAATCGACCGCAAGACCGCCGAAACGCACGTGAAGGTCGCGCTCACGCTCGAAGGGCGTGGACGTTTCCAGAACACGACCGGCGTGCGTTTTCTGGACCACATGCTGGATCTCGTGGCCCGTCATGGCGCCTTCGATCTGGCCGTGACCGCGACCGGCGACCTCGATGTCGATCAGCACCACACGGTGGAAGATATCGGCATTGCACTCGGCCAGGCAGTGGACAAGGCCCTCGGCGATCGCAAGGGCATCAACCGCGCCGGCTACTTCGTGATGCCGATGGACGAGACGCTCGCGGTCGTGGCGATCGACCTCGGCGGCCGTCCGCACACGGTCGTGGACACGAAGGTGCGCGTGCGCTACGTGGGCGACCTGCAGACGGAACTCGTGACCGACTTCTTCGAAGGGTTCGCCTCGGCGGCCCGCGCCAACGTGCACGTGAAGGTGATGCACGGCCGCTCGAACCATCACAAGATCGAAGCCAGCTTCAAGGCGTTCGCGCGCGCGCTGCGCGTAGCGTGCGCGAAGGATGCCCGCATGGCGAAGATGCTGCCGAGCACGAAGGGTCTGCTGTGAAGGGCGCGGCGTGGCTGGCCGGGCTCACGCTGCTCGTGCTCACCACGGTGTGGACCGTATCGCCGGTGATGCACCCGCGGAAACAGATGCAGGGGCGCACCGCGTCGCCCGACATCGACGGCTATGCGCCGGGCCACCGGGCCGTCTGGGCGTCCGAGACGCCGCTCGAGTCGCTGCTGGGGCCGACCGACCGGCTCGTCGAAGTCGTGTCACGCAACCAGGCGACGTTTGCCGACGTCGCCTGGTTCCTGCGCAAGACCCCGCGGCCCTCGCCCCTGGAGACTGCGCCTCGGAGGGCCTCTCTCGTGCTCGTGCTCACCGTGACCGATCTGGAATCAGCGCCCGTGGACAGCGCTGACGCCCGCCTCGGCCGTCGGCCGCGCGTGGAGACGCGGCGGGTGTTCGCGCGCGTCGATGAGGTCATCAAGAACCGCTCGGCCCGCCCGGTGCTCGCCGGCACATCGATTGTGTTCAGCTACGATGGCGGCGGCGAGATCCAGATCGGTGGTACGCGCGTGGTCACGCGGTTCGACTGGGAACGGCTGCCGCAGCGCGGCCGGAAGTATCTCTGGTTCCTCGGCGCGAACCGCGACGGCATCTTCGGCGGCTCCGCCGCCAACGCCTTCGACATCGGCGGCCGCCACCTGATGCCTCTCTCGAAGCGCCACGCATTCGCCGACTTGCGGCAGATGGCGCCCCCGGCCGCAATCGACCTGGTCAGGCAACGGGCCACGTTGCCGGAACTCCACGAGTACGAACGGGAGAGCCTCGTACACCGTGGCACGATCGTCCAGCGGCCGATGCGGATGGCGCGGCGATGAGCATCGCCCTCGTGGACTACGGCGCCGGCAACCTCACCTCCGTGCGCAAGGCCCTCGCGGCCGTGGGCGCCGAGGTCTACACGCCTGACGGACCCGCGGACCTCGCCCGCGCGCGCGGCGTCATCGTGCCGGGTGTCGGCCACTTCGGCTCGACGCGCACGCTCGATCAGGCGTGGCGGCACGCCATTCTGGAGCGGCTCGATCACGACCGCCCGCTGCTCGGCATCTGCGTGGGCCTGCAGTGGCTCTTCGCCGGCAGCACCGAAGCGCCGGACGTGCCCGGCTTCGGCGTGTGCCAGGGCGTGTGCGATCGGCTGCCCGACATCCAACCAGCGACCGGCGCCCGCCAGAAGGTGCCGCACGTGGGCTGGAACACGCTGGCGCTGCCGCGCTGGTCGCGCCTGTTTGCCGGCATCGCCGACGGCTCGCACGTCTACTTCACGCACTCGTATGCGGCGCCGCTCGCCCGCGGCACGGTGGCAACGAGCAGCTACGGCATCGAATTCACCGCCGCCGTCGAAGAGGGCCTCGTCTCCGGCGTGCAGTTCCACCCGGAGAAGTCCGGACAGGTGGGCCTGCAGGTGCTGCGCAACTGGCTGACGGGAGTGGCCTGACATGCTGGCCAAACGCATCATCGCGTGCCTCGACGTGCGCGACGGGCAGGTCGTGAAGGGCGTGAAGTTCGAGGGCCTGCGCTCCGCCGGCGATCCGGCCGAACTGGCACGCCGTTACGACGTGGAGGGCATCGATGAGGTCGTGATTCTCGACGTGACCGCCACGCTCGAGGCCCGCCAGGCGCGGGCGCACACGATTCAGGCAGTGGCGCGCGAGCTCTTCCTGCCGCTCTGCGTGGGCGGCGGCATCAGGACCGAGGACGACGCCGCGGCGGCCATCGACGCCGGCGCCGACAAGGTGAGCCTGAACTCCGCGGCGCTGGCGGACCCTTCGCTCATCACGCGGCTCGCGGAACGTTACGGCAGCCAGGCCGTGGTGGTGGCGATCGACGCCAAACGCGACGGCGAACGCTGGACGGCCTACACACGCAGCGGCAGCGCCTCCGCCGCCCGCGACGTGGTCGAGTGGGCCCGGGAAGCCGCCGCACGCGGTGCCGGCGAGATCCTGCTGACGTCGATGGACCGCGACGGCACCAGGAGCGGCTTCGACTGCCCGCTCACGGCCGCCGTGTCGGACGCGGTGGCGATTCCGGTCATCGCGTCTGGCGGCGCCGGCGAGTTCGCACATTTCGCCGAGGTCTTCCAGGCCGGACGCGCCGATGCGGCGCTCGCCGCCTCGATCTTCCACTTCAACACGCACGGCGTGGCCGACCTGAAGCAGTTCCTGCACGCCGAGGGCATTCCGGTCCGCCTCTGACGCGATCGCTGCACGGTTCGGCGCAGCATCGCGGGGTACGCCAGCTCAGGCCTATCGCGGCCGAGCTGCCTGACCGACTACACGAGTAGTTACGAATCGATAGACGTCACTGACCGGCCATTCCCCCGTGGTCCGGCGCGCTGCCGCATGGGGGACCAGTGCGTGGCGCCGCTGGACGACTCCTTACGACGCGGCGCATCCAGACGCGGCGGCGTTCCGTTCGCTGCAGGTGCAGGCCACGATTGCGCTCACGCCGTGGGCGGTCTTCGCGAACTGGGCCAACCTCGCCGTGGCCGGCTGGACCTTCCGCGACGGCGTGGACCAGCGGCTGCTCCTGCTGTGGGTGGCCGCCACCGCGATCTACTCGGCAGCCGGCCTGCCGGCCTGGCGCCGCTGGCGGCGCGGCCAGTGGCCGGCCCAGGTCTCGAGGCGCACGATCTCGCGCGCCTCGCGTCATGCGGCGATCCTCGCGCTGCTGTGGGCCGTGCCGGTCGCCCTCATCTTTCCGCAGGCGGCGCTGGACCATCGGCCGCTCGTCGTCGGCATCACGATCGGGATGATCTGCGCCGGCGGGTTCGCGCTCTTCCCGCTGCCGGGCGCCGCCATGGGCTACGTCGCGATCCTCTCGGTGGGCCTCGCCTCTGCATTCTTCCGCACCGGCGAGCAGTCGCAGGTCCTCTCGGCGAGCCTGCTCGTCGGCTACGCCGGCATCGTCGTGGCGACGGTGCTCACGAGTTCGCGGCAGCTTGGCGGCCGTCTCACCGCGGAAGCCGAGAGCACGCGCCAGAAACGCCTCGTGGACATGCTGCTCGACGACTTCCAGGAGAACGCCCGCGACTGGCTGTGGGAGATCGACAGCGACGGCCGGCTGCAGCACGTCTCACCGCGGCTCGTGGACGCGCTCGGCCGGCCGGACGAGGGCCTGCGCGGACGTCCGCTCGTCGCGCTGCTCGAAGAAGCCGACGGGCAGCACGACGGCGAGCAGAGCAGCGGCGCGACGCAGCTCGGTCTCGCGCTGCACGGCGGCAACGCCTTCCGCGACCTGCATGTGTCGGTCGTGGTGGCCGGGCGCCGCCGCTGGTGGGCGCTCACGGGCAAGCGGCTCTTCAGCGACGACGGCCGGGCGCTCGGCTGGCGCGGCGTGGGCACGGACGTCACGCGCAGCCGTCAGCAGAACGCGGACCTGATGCGCCTCGCCAACGTGGACGCGCTCACCGGCCTCGCCAACCGGCATCAGTTCCGCACGAGTCTCGACAACGCGGCCGGACGCGCCTTCTCGCTCTTCTATCTGGATCTCGACGACTTCAAGGCGGTGAACGATCTGCATGGCCATCAGGTGGGCGACCGTGTGCTCGGCGCCGCGGCGGTGCGGTTCCAGGGCCTCGTGCGCGCCGGCGACCTGCTGGCGCGCATCGGCGGCGACGAGTTCGCGCTCATCTCATGGCAGACGCTCGACAGCGACGGCGCGGCGATCCTCGCGACGCGGCTCATCGACGCGCTGCGCCGGCCCTTCGTCATCGACGGCGTCACGATCCGCGTCGGCACGAGCATCGGCATCGTGCACGCCGGGCCGAATGAAGCGCCGGGGCAGGAGATGACCCGCCTGGCCGACATGGCGCTCTACGAGGCCAAGGCGCGCGGCCGCAACACCTACGCGTTCTTCCACGCGTCGATGGAGGAAGCGGCGCGGCGCCGCAACGAGCTCATCGCCGACTTCCACGGCGCGGTCGAACGCGGTGAATTCGAGCTGCACTACCAGCCGCTCGTGAGCACGACGTCCGGCCAGCCCACCGGGGCCGAGTCGCTCATCCGCTGGCGGCATCCGCGGCTCGGCATGCTGCCGCCGGTCGAGTTCGTGCCGCTCGCCGAGGAAAGCGGCCACATCCTGCCGATGGGCTGCTGGGTGCTGCGCGAGGCGTGCCTCACCGCCGCCACGTGGCCACCGCACCTGCGTGTGGCCGTGAACCTCTCGGCGCTGCATTTCTCGTCGCCGAGCCTCATCGACGACGTCCGCCGTGCGCTCGACGAGAGCGGCCTGTCGCCGCACCGGCTCGAACTCGAGATCACCGAGTCGCTCGTCATGCGCAACCTGGCGGCGGCGCGGGCGACGATCCGCAAGGTGCGGGCGCTCGGCGTGCGCGTGGCGCTCGACGACTTCGGCACCGGCTACTCGTCGCTCTCGAACCTGCGGGCGCTGCCGCTCGACACGATCAAGATCGACGGCGCGTTCGTGCGCGACCTCGGCTCCGACGGTCAGGCGGTGGCGGTCGTGACGGCGGTGGTGGGCCTGGCCAAGGCGCTCAGGATGACGATCACCGCCGAAGGCGTCGAAACCGCGGCGCAGCTCGACGTGCTCATCGGCCTCGGCGTGGACGACGCGCAGGGCTTTCTGCTGGCGCGCCCGGCGCCTGCCGCTGCCTTCGCCGGCATCGTCAGTGGCTGGGTGGCGGGTCGCGCCGCCGCGAGCGTCGAATAGTCTGGCCCCGCCCAGAATGGGGTCTGACCCCATTCCGGGCGGGCGCAGACTAGTGGCAGGAACTGCTACGCGAGCGCGGTCTTGAAGAGCGCGAGCAGACGCGACCAGGCCTTCTCGGCGAGCTTCTCGTCGTAGACCGCCGAGTCGGGCGGGCACCAGCCGTGGGCAGCGGCGTAGACCTCGATCTCCGCCGGCAGCTTGGCCTTGGCGTAGGTGTCCTTGAGGACGTCCTTCGCCGTCGGGTCGCGCTCGTCGTCGTTCTGGGCCACGGCGAACAGGAAACTCGCCTTCATCTGCGGCACGAGCAGGTGCGGGCTCGTCGGATCCTTGGTGACGAGGCCGCCGCCGTGGAACGACGCGCCGGCGCCGATGCGCTCGGGCACCGTCGCCGCCGTCCGCATCACGATCGGGCCGCCCATGCAGTAGCCGGTCGTGCCGATCTTCTTCCGCTTGTCCACCGCCGCCTGCTGGTCGAGCCACGCCACGAACGCCTTCGCGTCGGTCACGTGGGTGGTGGCGTTGATGCTCTGCGCGAGCGGCATCACGATGTCGCGCGTCTTCTGATCCGCGAAGCTCGCCCCGGCCGGCACCACCGGCGATTTCGCCTTGCGGTAGAACGGATTCACGGTGAGCACCGCGTAGCCCGATTCAGCAAGACGTTTCCCCATCTGCCGGAAGGCGGGACGCAGCCCGAGGATGTCTGGCCACACAATCACCGCCGCGCTCGCGCCGCTCGCCGGATGCACGAAGTAGGCGTCGCACTCGCCGTCGGGCGTCTTGATGACGACGTCCTGCTCCTTCACGGCCTGCGCGTCGGCTGCCCGCGGCAGGGCGAACATCATGCCGGCGCCGAGCGAGACGGCGCCGAGCTGGCGGCGGGTCATCTTCGGAAAGCGCGCGTAGTTCTCGAGATCGTGTTCGAAGTTCTCATCGCACATGGTGTGTCGTCCTTCAGTCGTTGAGATGACGCCCGGGCGCTCCCGAACGGAGCGCCGCGAGGTCTACCGCGGGCGCAGCGGTGTCTTGTAGACGTCGTCGGCCACGGGCTCGAGCCACGTGGTGGTGCCTTCGCCAATCGTAAGCTGCAGGTATTCCTGGTCGGGAGCCGCGCCGTGCCAGTGCTCGACGTTCGGCCCGGTGAACCACGGCTGTCCGGGCACGACCTCTGTCACCGTGCCGCCGCGTGTCTGCGTGCGGCCCTTGCCGCTTTCGGCCATCAGCAACTGCCCGTGCGAGTGCCGGTGCCAGTTGGAGCGGGTGCCGGCCGGAAATCGCAGCCGCGAAAGGCGCACGGCGGCCGAGTCCGCGGTCGTGGGCACGCCGCAGCGGAAGTTCGCCGGCTCCTGTGCGCGGGTCGTGGTGCCAAGTGCGACGCCCACGAGCCACAGCAGCACGCCGCCCGCAGCTACGGCGCTCAGCACCTTCCCTCGCGATTGGCTGCGCATGTCTGGCATGGTGATCTCCCTCTCGACGTTTGCGTGTGCCGACCGCGCACCGGGCGGACCGGGCGCGGAAAGTATATCCGCCAGCCGTGTGTCCGTCGTGACCACTAGGCCGCGGGCCAGAGCCAGCCGAAGGCGCCGGCCGTGAGGCACGCGTAGAGCAGCCCGTCGAAAGTGGACTTGAGCGTGGTGGTGACCGACCGCTGATACCAGATCGTCATCTGCCAGAGGCCGAGTGCGTAGCCCATGAAGGCCGTCGTACCCACGACGCGAAAGACGATGAGGTAGTCGCCGCCCGCGGGAATCGTGCGGCTGGCGACGTAGCCGGCGAAGAACGCCACCACGGCGGCGTAGACGAACCACTGCGCGAGCTGCGTCCCCATGAAATTGACGCCCGAGGGCATCACGGTGAGCGTCGCGACCGGCCCCTTCTGCCACTTCGCCTGGAACGCGGGGTCCTTGAACGCCGCCATGCCGCCGGCGTGCGGCAGGAAGTAGTCGCCGGGAGGGATGCCGATCGGGCCGAGCGCCGCGAGGATGTCGTCCTCCTTCGGCAGCTTGCCGTAGTCGCCGTTGTGATAGCCGAGCACCATGTGCACGACGGAACTCGCCACGAACACCAGCACGGCCGAGACGACGACGGGCAGCCAGAGCGACGTCAGTGCAACCATCGGGACCTCCGCATGAGTTATGGACGACGTGAACGGGCCACGAAGCGGCACATCCTACCACCCCGGCGTGGCGGCTACGGCACGCGCGCGCGTCCGGCGAGCGCACACTCCTCGGCCACGGTCAGGTAGCGCCCGACGCCCGCGGCGCCGATGACGTAGGGGTGCGGATCGCCCGGCCGCCGCGTGGCCATCGCCGGCAGCTTCGTGGTGGAGCCGTCGAAGGCGGTGTGATTCGAGAGCAGCACGTCGGCGTTGGCCTTCGCCGCGATGTCACGGAAGCGGCGGGCCGACGCGATGTACTGGTCGAACCAGAACGTGTCGGGACGCTCCTTCGTGATGTAGCCGGCGCGGTTGGCCAGCCAGTTGAACGCCGTGCCGCCCCAGTAGGCCACGGTGTGACGCGCGGCCCCGTCACGCACCTGGATGATGGCGGAGAAGGTGCCGAGGGTGTGCCCCGGCGTCTGGTGCAGCGTGAGCGTCGTATCGCCGAGCGTCACCTGGTGGCCGTCCTTCGCGACGATGTCGCGTTTCGGCTTGCGCCACGATCCGCCCGTGCGATCCATCAGGTCCCAGTCGTCGGCCGAGACGACGACGCGCGCCTTGTAGCGGTCCTGCAGGAACGAGGCGCCGCCGGCGTGGTCGGAATGTCCGTGGCTGATGACCACGTACTTGATGTCGGCCGGATTCAGGCCGAGCGTCTCGAGGCCGCCAGCCACTTCGTCGGCCACGGAGTAGTCGAACAGCGGGTCGAGCACGATGATCCCGGCCGAGGTCACGAGCGCCCACGCCGAGTATTCGGTCTGGCCCACGAAGTAGAGGTTGTCGAAGACCTTCACCGGGTCGGCGTGCCACGACGATCGCGGCGGCGGACCTGCCGGACGTGCGGGCGCCGGCGCCCGGCCCGCGGCTGGTGCGGCGGCGGGCGGCACACACAGCCGGTTGAAGAGCGGCAGGAAGTCGGTGCCCGCGGCGGCACGCGCGGCGGCCACATGCGGCGCCGGGTCAGCGGTCTGGAACGCGGCAAGCGAGACGGCGGCGGCGCCGACGAACACGGCACCGGCGAGCGCTGAGCGTGAGGACATCGACACCTCCCGAAATGTGGGGCCGATGGTAACAGCGATGCGGCCGGCCGGCGCGGCGGTCAGGGCGGGAAGCCAAAGGCCAGTTTGACGGCGGCGTATTCCGGATGTACGTGGCCGTTCACCTGGCGGATGACGAGCGGCGGCTCGACCCAGGTCGCGGCGCGCATCGCCTCGGGCAGATCCGCCGCGCGCATCATCGCGAAGAGGTCCACGAGGGGCGCGTCGCCTTCGCGGAACACCACCGGACGCCGCCGCACGATGACCGCCCCGGCGTCCGCCGCCGCGCGTTCCACGCGGTCGAGCTGCGCCGAGGGAAACACGCAGGCGAAGATCCCGCCCGGCGCCAGGTGCGCCATCGCCACGCGCGTGTAGTCGCTGATGTCGCCCCGCACCTCGAACCGGCACTGCACCTTCTGCGGATGGTCACCTTCGACGCCGGTGCCGCGCGGGAAATACGGCGGGCTGCCGAGCACGAGGTCGAACCGCTCGTCGTTTGCGAGCACACCGGCATCGCGGAAGTCGCCGGCGCGGATGTCGTAGCGCGCCTCGAGGCCGTTGAACGCGGCGGACTTGCGGGCCAGGCGCACGCTCTCGTCCTGGGCCTCCACGGTGACGAAGGCGGCCGACGGCAGCCGCCACGCCGCCACCATCCCGACCGAGCCGATCCCGGAGCCCAGGTCCAGCACGGTCGAAGCCCGCGGCGCCCACGTCGTGCCATACCAGGCGGTCAGCACGTCGTCGGTCGAGAAGCGGTGGCCGTCGCGCAGCTGGAACAGGCGGAAATGGCCGCTGATGGCGTCGAGGGATTCGTTGGGCGGCACCTCCGGCGCAGACAACGCGCCGGGCGGCAGCGGGCCGGGCTTGGCCCAGCCGCGGAAGTGAGTCTCGTGCATGAACGGATGTAGGTGTGATGGTGTGGATGGGGACAGTCCCCAATCAAGCTCCGTCCAGATTACTTGCAGAATCCGCCACCAGTCTGGCCCGGGCCAGAATGGGGACAGTCCCCAGGCGTGCGTCCAGGCGTGCGTGAGCAGCTACAATGCCCCGCCATGCAGCTTTCCGCGCTCGTCTTCTCTCTGGCGCTCGCCGCCGCACAGGCCGCTCCCGGGCCGATGCGCGCCCGGCTGTCGCCCCTGCCCAACGACCTGGCGATGCAGGAGACGATCGCCGGCGTCGGCTCCGCCACGGCCACACTCGCCGGCACGACGCTCACCATCGAGGGCACGTATCGCGGACTGAAGTCCGCGGCGACGTCGGTGCGCGTCTACGAAAGTCCGCGGCCGGGATTGCGCGGTCCGCTCGTGGGTGAGTTCGCCTCAGGCGGCGGCACGACCGGCACGCTCAAGGGCACGCTCACGCTGACGCGCGAGCAGGCGGCCGCCTACGCGAAGGGCCTGCTCTACGTGCAGGTGCAGAGCGAGAAGGCGCCGGACGGCAATCTGTGGGGCTGGCTGATGGCTCCGAAGGGACGACGCTGATGACGCCCGCATCGTACAGACACGGCGCCCTGGCCACCGCCGCGCTCGCGCTCGGCCTCGTGGTGAGCGGCGCCACCGGACTGCCGGGCACGACGTCGGCGCAGAACGCCGCCCCGGTCATCACCGCCGCGCAGGTGGCCGCCGGCCGCGACGGCTACCAGGCGCGCTGCGCCTCGTGCCACCTCGCCGACCTCGGCGGACGCAATGAAGCGTCGCCGCTTGCCGGCGCGGCGTTCATGAACGTCTGGCGCGGCCGCGGCACGAAGGAACTCTACGACTACATCCGCACGTCGATGCCGCCCGGCGGCGCGACGCTCGGCGCCGAGGAGTACCTGAACATCACGGCGTTCATCCTGCGGATGAACGGCGCGGCCACGGGTCCGACGGCGCTCGCCGCCACGACCGACGTGCCCATCGGAACGATCGCGACCGGCATCGCCCCCACGACCACCGCGCAGACCGCCGCCCCCGCCGCTGGCGGCGCCGCACGGCCCGCCGGACCGCCGCCCGCGCGCGGTCTCTACATCACGGGCGAAGTGCCGCGCGTGACACCGGTGACCGACGAGATGCTCAGGACGCCGCCGGCCGGCGACTGGCTGATGGCGCGGCGCACCTACCAGGCGTGGAGCCACAGTCCACTCGACGAGATCACGACCGCGAACGTCGGCGCGCTGAAGCTCGCCTGGGTGTGGAACATGAACGAGGGCGGCTCGAACCAGCAGATGCCGCTCGTGCACGACGGCATCGTCTACCTCACGAACACGATGAACGAGGTACAGGCGATCGACGGCGCCACCGGCGAACTCATCTGGGCCAACCAGGTGGGTCCGAACCGCGCCATCGGCTTCGGCTCGATGCGCAACCTCGCCATCTACCAGGACAAGATCTACCTCGCCACGACCGACGCCCATCTCGTCGCGCTCGACGCGAAGACCGGTAAGAAAGTGTGGGACACGACGATTGCCGACGCCACCAAGGGCTTCTCGAACACGAGCGGCCCGATCGTGGTGAAGGGCAAGGTCATTCAGGGCCTGCAGGGCTGCGACCGCTACCGCGAAGAACGCTGCTTCATCAGCGCCTACGATGCCGACACTGGAAAGCTCGCCTGGAAGTTCCACACCGTGGCGCACAGCGGCGAACCCGGCGGCGACACCTGGAACAACCTCCCGGACATGATGCGGCAGGGCGGCGAGACGTGGATTGCCGGCAGCTACGACCCCGACGTGGATCTGACGTTCTGGGGCACCGCGCAGGCCAAGCCGTGGATGCCGGTCAGCCGCGGCACGCGTGTCTTCGACGCCGCGCAGCACACGGCCTCGACCGTGGCGCTCAATCCCGCCACCGGTGAGCTCGTGTGGCGCTTCCAGCACCTGCCGGCCGAAACGCTCGACCTCGACGAGGTGTTCGAGCGCGTATCGGTGGACATCGGCGCGCAGAAGGCGCTCTTCACGATCGGCAAGTCGGGCATCCTCTGGAAACTCGATCGCAAGTCCGGCGCGCTCATCGATCTGGCCGAGACGATCTTCCAGAACGTCTACACCGACATCGACAGGAAGACGGGCCGCGCCACCTACCGCGCCGACATCCTCGAGCAGAAGCTCGACCAGTGGATTCTCGCCTGCCCGTCCACCGAAGGCGGCCACAACTGGCAGGCGATGACGTATCACCCCGGCACGCAGTCGCTCGTGATTCCGCTGGCGCAGTCGTGCATGGAGATCGCGCCGCGCAAGGTCGAGCAGGTGGCCGGCCAGGGCGGCACCGCCGCCGCGCGCCGCTTCTACGAGATGCCGGGCAGCGACGGCAACATCGGCAAACTCGCCGCCTACGACGTGAAGTCGCTCAAGGAGCTGTGGAGCATCGAGCAGCGCGCGCCGTTCCTCACGGCGGCACTCTCGACCGGCGGCGGCCTCGTGTTCATCGGCGACCTCGACCGTTATTTCCACGCCTACGACGTGAAGACCGGTAAGGAGCTGTGGAAGACACGGCTCGGCACCTCGGTGCAGGGCTTCCCGGTGTCGTTCACGGCCAACGGCAAGCAGTACGTCGCCGTCACGACCGGGCTCGGCGGCGGCAGCCCGCGCCTCGTGCCGCGCACGCTGGCCCCCGAGATCAACCACCCCGGCACCGGCCACGCCCTCTACGTCTTCGAGGTCGGATCGCGCTGAGGCCCTTGTAGAATCAGTGGATGCGGAGGATGCGATGAGCTCACACGACCCCCTGACGGCCCCGATCCCCGGTGCGGACTCGCGCCTCGTGGGCGGCGTGCAGCTCGACATCGTGCGCACGGGCACGGGCCGCATCAAGCGCGCGATTTATCCGGCGGGCTTCCGCTGGTCGACCCACATGAAGCCGATCACCCACACCGAGACGTGTGAACACGCGCACGTCGGCTTCCTGGCGCGCGGCCGCATCCACGTGCACTTCCCCGATGGCTGCGTGCAGGAATACGAGGCGCCGGCCGCGCTCGCCATCGAGCCCGGTCACGACGCGTGGGTGATGGGCGACGAACCCGCCGTGCTCATCGAAGTGGACTTCGAAGGCGACACGATCGCCCGCTTCGGCCTGCCCACCGCGCACCGGCACGACTGAACGTGCGCGCCCCCTTTCGTCTCGGCGCCGCCGCACTCGGGCTGGCCCTCGTCGCGCTGACCGCGCGCGGCGCGGCGCAGCGCGCCCCGATCGGCGACGCCATCCGCGACTTCGTCAGCATCGACGCGCCGGTCGTCGCGCTCACGAACGCGCGTGTCATCGACGGCACCGGGGCGCCGGCCCGCGACGGCCAGACGCTCGTGCTGCGCGAGGGACGCATCGCCGCCATGGGCCCGTCGGCCACGACACCGGCGCCCGAGGGCGCGCGCGTCGTGGACCTGGCGGGCAAGAGCGTGCTGCCCGGGCTCGTCATGCTGCACGAGCACCTCTACTACCCGACCGGGCCCGGCGTGTACGGGCAGCTCGGACAGAGTTTCGTGCGCCTGTACCTCGCCGGCGGCGTCACGACGATGCGCACGGGCGGCAACCTGAACGGCTTCATGGACATCACGCTCAAGCAGCGGGTGGAGGCCGGCGAGGTGGCCGGTCCGGCCATCGATGCCACGATGCCCTACGTGAACGGGCCGAACCAGTTCGTCCAGATGAACAAGGTGACGACCGAGGAACGCGCGCGCCGGCACGTGGCCTACTGGGCCGACGAAGGCGCCACCTCGGTGAAGGCCTACATGCAGATCTCGCGCGCCGCGCTCGGCACCGCCATCCGCGAAGCGCACACGCGCGGGCTGAAGGTCACGGGGCACCTGTGTTCGGTGACCTACGCCGAGGCCGCCGCCCTCGGCATCGACAACCTCGAACACGGCTTCTTCGCGGCCACGGACTTCGTGACCGGCAAGACGCCGGATGAATGCCCCGGGCAAGGCCGCGGCCAGCAGGCCCTGGCCGACGTGGATCCGAAGGGCGTGGCGTTCCAGACGCTCGTGCGCACGCTCATCGAGAAGAAGGTCGCCATCACGTCCACCCTCACGGTCTTCGAACTCAACACGCCGGGCCGGCCGCTGCCGCCCGGGCTCGACGTGCTGGTGCCGCAGCTCCGCGACCAGTTCCTGCAGAACCGCGCCCGCGTCGAGGGCAACGCGCAGTCCATCTATCCGCGGCTCTTTCCGAAGGCGATGGCGCTCGAACGCGAGTTCGCGCGGGCCGGCGGCCTGCTCGTGGCCGGCACCGACCCGACCGGCGGCGGCGGGGTCATTCCCGGCTACGCGAACCAGCGGCAGCTCGAACTGCTCGTCGAGGCCGGCTTCACGCCGCTCGAAGCCATTGCCATCGGCACGCGCAACGGCGCGAGGTATCTGGGGCTCGAGAAGCAGATCGGCACGATCGCGCCGGGCCTGCAGGCGGACCTGATGATCGTGGCCGGCGATCCGTCGCGCGACATCAGCGACGTGCGCCAGGTGGAGACGGTGTTTCGCAAGGGCGTGGGCTTCGACCCGCAGAAGCTCATCGCGTCGGTGTCGGGCAAGGTCGGGTTGTGGTGAACGCGTGCTGATTCCATCGATTGATCTGAAGGCCGGGCGCATCGTGCAGCTCGTGCAGGGCGAGAAGCTGGCGGTCGAGTCGAGCGACGTCGACGGCTGGATTGCGAAGTTCCGGGGCTTCAAGGCCGTACAGCTCATCGACCTCGATGCGGCGATGGCCACCGGCAACAACGACGCGCTCGTGCGCTACGTCTGCAGCAAGCTGCCATGCCGCGTCGGCGGCGGCGTGCGCTCGGCGACGCGCGCGCTCGAGCTCATCGACGCCGGCGCCACGCACGTCATCGTGGGCTCATCGCTCTACCGCGGCGCCAGGGCCGGCGATCCGCAGGACTCGTATCTGAACCTCCCCTTCGCGCAGGAGCTCGTGCGCGCCGTGGGCAACAAGCGCATCATCGGCGCGGTCGACAGCAAGGCCGGCAAGGTCGTGATCCACGGCTGGAAGACGTCGCTGCCGATCACGGCCGTGCAGGCGGTGAAGGCACTCGAGGCCTACTGCGACGAGTTCCTTTACACGCACGTGGACCGCGAAGGCCTGATGCAGGGCACCGACATGAAGGCGATCCTGGACGTGGCGCGGGCGACGTCGCGGCAGGTAACGGCCGCCGGCGGCATCACGACCGAGGCCGAGATCCAGGAGCTCGACCGCCACGGCATCCACGCCGTGGTCGGGATGGCGATCTACACCGGCCTGCTCACGGTGCAGGCGCCGCTTACTGAATGAAGGCCACGGCGCGCACGGCGCGCGCCACGACGTAGATGCGGTCGTTGTTCGACTGCGGATCGGCCGGCGTCATGAAGAAGCCGGGGCGCGCCCCGTCGTAGGCGGTCGTCGACCCGACGATGGTCTCGCCGTCCTTGAAGACCACCTGCAGCTTGCGGCCGGGCACCAGGCGGTCGAACGCCTTCTTCTCCTGGTAGTCCTTGTTGCCGACGTGGTCCTTCACGAAGAACACCGCCTTGAGGGCAGGCACACCGATCCTGACCGGGGCGGCGCCCGGGTCCGGCGGGATCACGTGGAAGAAATCCCGCGTGACCGAGAAGTCCTGTGTGGTGCCCTTGACGATCCGGCCGTCGGCGAACCTGGCGACGACGCGGTTGTGGATCTGCATGACCGACCTCGGCGCCGGGGGAGGTGCCGCGGCGAAAGCTTAACGTACGCCGCGCCCGCTACAATCCTCCCAGCCCATGCGTCCTGATCCCGCCCTCGTCATCGCCACCTACACCCAGGCCGCCGACACGTTCGACGAGCTGCCCTTCTGGCACCATTACGGCCGCCGCACGGTGGAGCTTGCCGGCGTGGGGACCGGCGAGCGGGTGCTCGACCTCTGCTGCGGCACGGGGGCGTCGGCGCTGCCGGCGGCGCGGGCGGTGGGCCGCACCGGGTCGGTACTCGGCGTGGACCTCACGCCGGCCCTCGTGCAGGTGGCCCGCGCCAATGCCGCGCATCAGGGGCTGGCGCAGGTCCGCTTCGAGGCGGGCGACGTCACGGCGCTGCGCTTCGCGCCGGGGTCCTTCGACGTCGTCCAGTCGGTCTTCGGGATGTTCTTCCTGCCCGACATGGCGGCGATGCTGCGGGCGGCGTGGGGCTGGCTCGCGCCGGGTGGACGCCTGGTGACCACGGTGTGGGGCCGGACGGTGCTCGCGCCGGGCGAGCCGTACTTCTGGGACGCCGTGACGCGGGAAGATCCGTCACTCGACCACATCAGCCCCGCGGCCCTCCTCGCCGAGCCCGACGCCCTCCTGCGGCTGCACGCCGAGGCCGGCGTGGCCGTCCCCGAGGTGGCCCGCGAGTCGTGGCGGATGCCGCTCGGCTCCCCGGAAGCGTTCTGGCCGGTCATCATGGGCACGAGCAACCGCGGCGTCTTCGAGGCGCTGGCCGCCGACGCGCGGG
>CADEFD010000025.1:37954-44825 GCA_902826515.1 uncultured Acidobacteriota bacterium | reverse complement strand
GTCGTGCCGGCGAAGATCACCTCGGCGCCGTAGCTGCGCACGCCCTCCACCTTCACGGCCGGAGCGGTCGTGGGCATCACGATCACGGCCGGCACGCCCATCGCCCTGGCTGCCATCGCCACGCCCTGGCCGTGGTTGCCGGACGAATACGTGATGACGCCGCGGGCCCGGGCGTCGGCCGGGAGCTGGGCCAGCATGTTGAAGGCGCCGCGCACCTTGAACGCGCCCATCGGCTGCAGGTTCTCGCACTTGATGTGGAACGGGTGCGCGGGCGTCGTGGCCGGCCACGGCAGCGCCAGCACCGGCGTGCGCACGGCGGCGCCGCGCACGCGTTCGGCGGCGGCGCGCAGATCGTCGAGCGTGACGAGCGCCGGCGCCATCACTTCTTCCGCGCCTGCGCGAACTGGTCGCCGTCCTTGTAGGCCGGCATCACCGGCGCCGCGGCCACCTGCCAGGCGAGCGCCGTCAGCAGCTTCATGTCCTCGGCGGCCCCGCTGAAGTCCCACGACGGGTGGTACTCGTCGGAGGGCTGGTGGTAGTCCTTGCCGTTGTAGGCTTCCTGCTGCGCGAGCAGGGCCGCGGCGTTCGGGCCTTCGAACTGCTTCGGTTCGCTCAGTGACAGGGCCGGCACGCCGGCTTTGGCGAACGGGAAGTGGTCGGAGCGGAAGAAGTAGCCGCGCTCCGGATGGGTGTCTTCGCCGACGACGCGGCCGCGCGCCGTCGCCAGTTCCGCGAACATCGTGCCGAGCGACGACCGGTCGGAGCCGAGCATCACGATGTCCTTCGTGCGCCCCAGGTAATTGGCGCCGTCCACGTTGATGTTGGCGGCGATGCGGTCCATCGGCAGCGGCGGATGCGAGGCGAAGTACTCGCTGCCGAGCAGGCCTGATTCCTCGGCCGTCGTGAAAACGAAGTAGATCGAGCGGGCCGGCCGGCCGCCGGCGCGCGTCAGCGCCTGCGCCATCGTCAGCACCGCCGCGCAGCCCGAGGCGTTGTCGTAGGCGCCGTTGTGGATGCGATCGGCGCCGGGCGCGTCGCCCGGCTGCGGCGCCCGCACGCCGAAGTGGTCCCAGTGCGCGGTGATGGCCACGGCTTCGCCGGTGTTCGCGCCCTTCAGCACGCCGACGACGTTCGGCGAGACGCGGCGGGCCGACGTCTGCGTGAGCGACGCGGTGGCGGTGATGCCGAGGGGCACGGCGGTGAAGCCGCGCATCGAGGCGTTCGAGCGCAGCGCGTCCAGGCTCCGGCCGGCGCGGGTCACGAGGTCGCTCGCCGCGCCGTTCGAGACCCACGCCTTCACGCCGAGGGCCGGGGCACCCGGCGCCGGCGGCAGCGAGTACTGCGTGCCCGTCCACGACGACTGCACGACCTGCCAGGGATAGGTGGCCGATTCGTCGGTGTGGATGAGCAGCGCGCCGGCCGCGCCCTGCCGCGCCGCTTCCTCGAACTTGTAAGTCCAGCGGCCGTAGTAGGTCAGCGCCTTGCCGCCGAAGAGCGTCGGCTCGTTGGCCGGCGCCGGCGGGTCGTTGACCATGATGAGCACCCATTTGCCCTTCACGTCCACGCCGGCGTAGTCGTTCCAGTTGAGTTCGGGCGCGACGATGCCATGGCCCACGAAGACCACCTCGCCCTTCACGGTGACCTTCGGATCCTCGACGCCCGAGAACGCCACGATGTCATCGAGGTACTTGAACGTGCGTCCGGGGACGCTCAGCGAGAACGTGCGATCGACCGCGGCTTCGACGATCGGCACGTCCTGGAACCAGGTGCCGTTGTCGCCGGCCGGCTCGATGCCGAGCAGCGCGAGCTGCGTGGCGAGGTAGGCGGTGGCCAGCTCGCCACCGCGGGTCGCCGGCGCCCGGCCTTCGAAGTGGTCGTGCGACAGCATGCGCACATGCGCGGCGATGCGGTCCGCCGTGATTTCGGATTCAGCCGGCGCGGCCGTCACGGTCGGCGCGGCTGCCGGCGCCGGCGGCGGCGCGGGCGCGGCGCACGCGGCGAGACCGGCGAGACCGGCGGCGGTCAGCAGGAAACGAAACGAGCGGGTCATGAGGCAGTTCCCTTTCTGAAGGCAAGGATCAGTTCGCCGCGCAGGATGTAACGCGTGGCTTCGTGCGTGAACCCGAGCGCCTCGAAACGGGCGATGAGTTCGGCGCGCGTGTAGTGCGCGATGTGTTCGTCGGCGTAGGCGCCGGGCGCGAAGAAGCCGTACAGCTTCTCGGTGACCACCCATTCCCAGTTGGCGTAGTCGGGCGTGCCGAGCACGAGCCGTCCGCCGGGCGCCAGCGTGCGCACCAGTTCCGCCAGGATCGGCGATTCCTTCGGCACGTGTTCGATGACCTGCGAACAGAGCACGCACGGAAAACTCTCGTCGGGGAACGGCAGCGCGAAGCCGGAGGCCTGCACGCGCGGCCGGCCGAAGCGGCGCGCGTAGCGCAGCTTGCGCAGCAGCACGTCCACCGCCACGCTGCCCGCCGGCAGCGCGCCGATGATGCGGCTCGACCCGCAGCCCACGTCGAGCACCGGGCCCTGGCCATCGATGAGCTCCGTCACATGCCGATGGCGCTCGCGCTGCCAGTAGCGCTGCAGCGGAATCGCGCTGTCATGCGCGCGGGCGTCGTAGTCGGCGCACTCGATCGAGTTGCGCAGTTTCCAGAGCCGCCAGAACGTGCGCGCGTAGTCGGTGGCGAACCGCTGGGCGCGGGCGTGCGAGGTGCCGCGCGGATCGGCGCGGTAGACGAACGGCACTTCGAGGACGCGCCAGCCTTCGGCGTAGACGCGCACGAGCATCGTCTGCAGGGCGTCGAGCCCGTCGGGCAGCGGACCGGCGGCCTCGAGAACGGCGCGACGGCACAGCCGCACGCCGCTCGACATGTCGCGCACGCCGAGCGACAGCCCGCGGCCGAAGATCCCGTTCAGCAGCCGGCTACCGATCTGGCGCCACCACGGCATCTCGACCGAGCCGCCGTCGATGTAGCGCGAGCCGATGACCACCTCGGCGTCGTGACGCCTCGCCCACACGTCGGGCACGACGCGGGAGACATCGAGGATGTCCGCATCGACCGTCAGCACCCACGTGCCTCGCGCGCGGGCAAACCCGGTGGCAAGCGCCGCGCCGTAGCCAGGACCGGTGGGCGGCACGAGCGTGACCGCGGCCTCGGGCGGCAGGCCCGCCAGCCGTGCGTCCGGCGTGATGCAGAAGATCTCGGCGCGGCAGCCGAGGGCGGCGACGGCGCGCGCCACCCGGCCCACGGCGAGGCCGGCGTCGGGCTCACCCGCGGCCGGGACGATGACCGAGAGATCGATCACCCGCGGCCCGCGGCGCGCCGGAACTCCTCGAAGAGGCGTGGCGCGTTGCCGGTGATGCCGCGCATGGTCGGCGTCCACCCGAGGGCGCGCGCACGAGGGCTGCGCACGATCTGATCGAGGGCCAGCGCGTCGGCGTACGGCCCCATCTTGGTCCGCGCCTCGGCAATCGGCATGTGGCGGATGTCGGCGTGCGGATCGACGTGCGACGCGATGGCGTCGGCGATGTCGCCCACCCGTTCGTCTTCGTCGTCGGTGGCGTGGAAGACGCCGGAGGCGTCGGGCGTCGCCAGGATGCGGGCGTAGAGATCGCCGAGGTCGCGGTGATACACCGACGGCCAGCGGTTGCGGCCGTCGCCGATGACCCGCACGAGCCCGTTCAGAGCGTCTTTCAGCATGTCGGAGACGATGCCGGTGGCGCCGCCGTAGACGATGCCGGGACGGATGACGGCCGTGCGGACGGTGGCCGAGGCCGCCGCCAGCACCTGTTGTTCATGCGCCGGCCGCCAGCTCACGAGCGGGATCGGCGAGAGCGCCGCCCCTTCGTCCACGGGCTCAGGCGCCTCGCCGAGCACCCAGATGCCCGACGTGAACAGGAACACGCGCGGCGCGCCGGTGGCCGCGAGCGCCGGCAGCACGGCGTCCAGGAACGCCTTGTCGGCGGCCGGCCCGCGGGGCGACGACTCGAAGGCCGTATGCACGACGGCTTCCGCCGCCGTGGCCTGCTTCAGATACCGGGCCGGTCCGGCGAGCTCGCCCATGACCGGGGTGGCGCCGCGCGCCTCGAGGCGCGCCGCTTTTTCCGGATCGCGCACGAGGGCCGTGACGTGATGACCCGATTTGATGAGTGCGTCGAGGACGGCCGCGCCGATGTAGCCCGTACCGCCTGTGAGGAATACCTGCATGGAGCAACCGTCAGGGGAGGGCGCGATCTTACTCGGCCGGAGTCGTTTCGCGCCAGCGCCAACGCCGGCCGGTCACAGATCCCAGATCCGCCCGCCGTCGTAGAACGTGATGAGCCCGTCTTCGCTGACCTTCAGCACCGGGCCGAAACGGCCGGCGGCGATGGCGGCCGTGGTGCGCGCGCCCTCGGCCAGGCCGTCCGCCTTGGCGTGTTCACTCGTGAGCGGATGCCTGAGGATGGCGCCCACCGCGAGCATCGTGCCGTCGGCATCGGTCACCGTGGCGCCGTCGAGCGTCGCCAGCGCGGCGAGCACGCTCGGGTCGAGCTCGGTGATCGTGCGGCCGGCCAGCAGGTGCAGGAGGTCGCGCCGCGACGGCGCGCCGGAGGCCGGCGCCGGGCCCACGAGCTCCATGTCGAGCCGGTCGGCCGCGGCCACGAGTTGCGCCAGCGACTCGATCGGGCGACGCAGCACGACGAAGAGTGCGCCCTGGCGGGCGTCCGAGAGGTCGAGGGCGGTGCGGAACACCCGCTCGGCGAGCGCGGCGTTGCCGACCGCGCTCTGCCACAGGGCGTATTTCGAGTTCTGGTCGAGGAGCCGCCAGTCGGCGTGACTGAAGCTGAAGACCTGGGCGCCGTCGGCGAAGACCTTGATTTCGCGTCGCGGGTTGAGCACGACGCAGACATGCGGCCCGGCCACCGTGGCGCGCGCGTGGCCTCCATACGTCTGCGCGCACGGCACGTCGAGCACGGCGGCGGGTCCGGCGGCCCCGGCCCAGCGGTTGATGTCCACGATGTCGAGCAGGCGCCCGGCGCGGTTCACGAGGAACACCGTGCGCAGTCCATCGGCCAGGCGGTAGAAGCTCTTGATGGAGGCGAGCGCGCCGGTGTAGTGCAGGGCGTCGCGTTCGGCGGCCGGATAGTGGCCGACCGGATCTTCGTCGGTGCCGAGCAGCAGCACGCCGGTTGAAATCGGCTGGTTCTCGTAGGTGGAGAGCGCCGCCACGCGCATCATCTCGATGGCCAGCGCCACGCGGTCGGGGGCGACGGAGACGCCGGGCTGGAGCTGGTAGGGCGCCCGGTCGAAGAAGGCGCCGATGTAGCGGTCCTCGATTTCGCCCCGGAACAGATCCTCGCGCTCGACCATGAGTTGCGGGCTCAGGATCGCCCGGTAGCGGGCCGAGAGCACGGCGCCAATCGCCCGGGCGAAGCGCACCTCATGCGGGGTGAAGGGCCGCGACGGCGGCACGCGCAGGGTGTAGCGGGTGCCGAACCAGCGCACGGACAGGGCCGCCGGGTCGCCCGTGGGTTCGATGGCCAGCCGGCCGTCGGACGAGGGGGACGGCACGGCCTCGGTCTCGAGCGTGGCCCGCTCGAAGAACTGCGTCAGGGCCGACTGGAGCAGGCTGTCGTACTGGGCACCTACGGCGAGAGCGGGCGGCAACGACGGCATCGGAGGTCGGATGGTGCGATCATAGTGCACGGGGCCCGCGCCCCGGGAGCACCGGCCGCGATAAGGCGGTACGCGTGCTGGACGCCATGTGACATGATGTGGCACACTTCTTGGTTGGAGTCCACTTGAGCAAAGACGATCTGATCGACATGCAAGGCACCGTCGTGGCGGTGCACAGCGGCGGCCTGTACCGGGTGCAGACCGAGTCCGGGCACGAAGTGCTGGCGCAGCTCAGCGGCCGCATGCGGCGGTTCCGCATCAAGGTCGTCCCCGGCGACCGTGTCACCGTCGGCGTGTCGCCGTACGATCCCGTCCGCGGGATCATCACGTTCCGCGCCCGGTAGCCAGGGCCGCCTTGACGACCGCGAATTCCTCTCCTCCTCCCCACCGTCGCCGCGGTGGCGCCGCTCGTGGCCGCCGCCGCAGTTCATCCGCCCCGGTCGGCGCTCCGGTGCCCGAGATCGCCTCGGACATCCCGTGGGAGACCGGCGACGAGCTGCCGCCGACGACCTTCAAGAATCTCGGTCTCGATTCGCGCCTCATGGCCGGCTGCGCCGACATGGGCTACGAAGACACGCGCCCGGTGCAGACGGCGGTCATCCCGATGGCCCTCGAAGGCCGCGACGTGGTGGCCTGCGCCGAGACCGGCACCGGCAAGACGCTGGGCTTCGTCGTGCCCATCCTGCAGCGCCTGCTCACCGAGCAGCCGCCGTACGGCGACTCGCAGCGCGAGCCCTACTCGCGCGCCCTCATCCTGGCGCCCACCCGCGAACTCGCCTCGCAGATCGAAGACACGATCGTCGGCCTGACCTACCACACGCCGTGTTCGAGCGTGCCGGTCTACGGCGGCGTCGAGATGGGGCCGCAGGAACGCGCGCTCAAGGCCGGCGTGGACATCGTCGTCGCGACGCCGGGCCGCCTCATGGATCACATGCGGCACGACTCGGTGGACTTCGCCCGCGTGCAGACGCTGGTGCTCGACGAAGCCGATCGCATGCTCGACATGGGCTTCTGGCCCGACGTGCAGCGGATTCTCGGCGCGCTGCCGAAGGATCGGCAGACGCTGCTCTTCTCGGCCACCATGCCGAACGAGATCGTGAAGCTGGCCAAGGAGATGCAGCGCAACGCGCGCTACGTCCAGATCGGCCGCCGCCAGGGCGCCGCCCGCACCATCACGCACGCGATGGAGGAAGTGGAGACGCGCGACAAGA
>CADEFD010000025.1:0-37854 GCA_902826515.1 uncultured Acidobacteriota bacterium | reverse complement strand
ACCGGGTTCAACCCCGACTCGTGGTGCGTCGACTGCGAGTACTACAAGGTGAAGCGCGCGCCGAAGGCGCGGCCGCCGGCTCCCTCAGGGTCTTATCCGCGCTGGAACGACTGACCACAACGGCGCCCGGCCCGGCCTAGCGCGCGGGCGGCGGCTCGTCGCCGAACTCCTTCGCCAGATCCACCCATTCGCCGTCGGGCGCCAGGAACTGATACGCGCGCCAGTGCTGCCGCGCTTCGGCCGAGCGGCCCAGCTTCTCGAGCGTGACCGCCAGGTAGAAGTGCCCTTCGGCGTACTGCCCGTTCAGTGAGAGCGCGCGGCGGTAGTACTCGACGGCCTCGGCGTGCCGCCCCAGATCGTGGTGGATGTTGCCGAGGTTGAAGTGCGCCTCGAAGAAGCTGTCATCGAGACGCAGGGCGCGTTCATAGAGCGCCTGCGCCTCGGGCAGTTCGTCGCACGCATAGCGGATGTTGGCGAGGTTGATGACCGCGGCGACCAGGTTCGGATCGTCGTGCAGCGCCTTGCGGTAGGCGCGCGCCGCTTCCTGCTGCCGATCGGGCGTGCCGTCGTCGAGCAGCGAGCCTTCGAGGAACTGCTGCTCGGCGGGCGTGAGCGTCCGCGTGCCGTCGAGCGTCACGTCCGCGATCGACGACTTCGCCGCCGCCACCGGCGGCTGTTTCTTCGTGAGCGCGATGATGCGCGCCGGTTCGGCGTCGAGCCGGAAGTCGAACGCGAGCTGGCCCTGCCGTTCGCTCTGCAGAGCGCGCAGCGCCGCGCGGAAGTTGATGCCGCGCTCCAGTTCGCTGTGGATCTGACGCAGCAGGCCCAGATCCGCGAACGAGAACTGCGTGCCGCCGCCCCGCTGCCCCGGGGTGATGAAGCCCCACTTCTGCAGGTAGCGGACGTGGTCTTCGCGCAGCGCCGGATACATGCCCAGCACGTCGCGCGGCCCGGGTGACGAGATCGCCGCCGGGGGCGGTGCGAGAGTGTCAGTGGGCTCTGCGGACATCGACACACCAAGATGGCGAATGTGATGGCACCGTGTCAACGCATGATCGCGCCGGCGCATACAATATTGCGATGATTCTTGCGGCCGACGTCGGCGGGTCGAAGACGCTCGTGGGGCGATTCGCGGACACGCGGCCGCGGCCGGCCCTGCTCGATGTGCGGGAGCTGCGCACGCTCGACTACCCGGGCCTGCCGGCGCTGCTCGACGCCGCGTTCGGCGCGCGCGATCCGCAGGTGACGCGGGTGTCGCTCGGCATCGCCGGGCCGATCGTCGACGGCGAGGTCACGATGACCAACGTGCCGTGGCGCGTGCGGCACGACGAGATGGTCGAGGCGACCGGCGTCACCCGGCTGCGGCTGCTGAACGATCTCGAGGCGATGGCATGGGCGGTGCCGGTGCTGACCGCCGACGAACTGCACACGCTGCAGGCCGGTGTGCCGCACCCTGGCGGCAACGCCGCGCTCATCGCCGCCGGCACCGGCCTTGGCGAAGCCATCCTGCACCGCGTGGGCGAGCGCCTGCTGCCGGTGCCGTCGGAAGCCGGCCACGCCGACTTCGCGGCCCGCACCGACGAGGAACTGGCGCTCGTGCGCGCCATCCGCGCCGAGGTCGGCCGCGTGGACATCGAACGCGTGGTCTCGGGCATCGGCCTCGTGCATATCGCGGCGCACGCGCACGGCGCCGACCACTGCGCCGTCGCCGGACGTTTTGCCGACCAGGACGGCCCGGCGCGCGTGTCCGAGGCGGCGTCGGCCGGGAGCTGCGCGCGCTGCGGCGCCGTCATGGATCTCTTCGCGGACGCCTACGGTGCCGAAGCCGGCAATCTCGCGCTGCGCGCGGTGGCCACGGCCGGCGTCTACGTCGGCGGCGGCATCGCGCCGAAGATCCTGCCGCTCCTCACGCGGCGCTTCATGGATCCGTTCCTCGACAAGGCGCCGATGACGCCGCTGCTCGCGGCCATGCCGGTGCACGTCATCCTGAACGACCGGGCCGCCCTGCTGGGCGCGGCCGTCGCCGCCCTCGACATGTAACGGCCCTGTCCCACTTGGCACGGAATCGGCGCTGAAGCCGTGCCAGTGCGGACAGGGCGGCGCCGGGGTTGACATGTAGTCGTTTCAACGACTATCGTCTGGACATGGGACGCCTCCAGGACGACCTTCGCCAGCGCCGGCCGTTCGCCAGCCCGGCGGAAGAGGCGTACCTGAACCTCATCCGCACCGCCGACCAGCTCGCGCGCGGCGTGGCGCTCGTGCTCAGGCCGCACAAACTCTCGGAGGCGCAGTACAACGTGCTGCGCATCCTGCGCGGCGCCGGCACGGAGGGCCACACGTGTTCGGAAGTGGCCACGCGTCTTGTGACCCACGACCCTGACGTGACGCGCCTGCTCGACCGCCTCGAGACGCGCGGCCTGCTGGTGCGTGCCCGCGAACACAGCGATCGCCGGGTGGTCACGACCCGCATCACGCGTCAGGGCCTGGCGCTGCTCGACACACTCGACGGGCCGGTGCGCGATGCCGTGGATCGGGCCCTCGCGCACGTCCCGGCCGCCCGGCTCACGTCACTCACGACACTTCTCGAACTGGCCCGCACCCCTGCCGCGCCCACCGCACCCGGCACATCCGCCCGGGCCGCGCGGGCTGGCGGCCGGGCGCCCGCCGCGCCGTCAGCCGCCACGCGGACCCGCGCCCGCTGACACGACCGCCATGACACCGGCATCCTACTCGTCACCGCATTTATTCGTTTCAACGACGATCGTTCACGCAACTATCACGTCCGCGATGACCGCGGACCTGTGCCTCCGGAGACTTCGCCATGCTGCGCTTCCTCTCGACCGATGATTCCACCACCCGCCTCTTCCAGCGCCTCGTGCTCGGCGCGGTGATGCTGCCGCATGGGGCGCAGAAGCTGTTCGGCCTGTTCGGCGGCTACGGCTTCACCGGCACCATGGGCTTCTTCACCGGCACGCTCGGCATGCCGGCGCCGGTGGGCTGGCTGGTCATCGCCGCCGAGTCGATCGGCGCGCTGGCGCTCATCGCCGGCCTGGCCACGCGGCTCACGGCGTTCGGCGTCGCCGCGGTGATGGTCGGCGCGGTGTGGTTCGCGCACCTGCCGCATGGTTTCTTCATGAACTGGACGGGGGCCCAGGGCGGCGAAGGCTTCGAGTACCACCTGCTGGTGCTGGCGCTCGCGCTGCCGCTCATCGTGAAGGGCGGCGGCGCCGCGTCAGTGGACGGCTGGCTCGTCGGGGTCTCTGAGCAGAGCGCCCGCGACGACGCGTCGGGACGTCAGGCCGCGGCCTGACGCACGGCGACCTGCAGTTCGGCAAGGGTGCCGCGCGCGGCCGGATCGGCCGCCAGGCACCGCGCGATGGCGGCGGCGGCCGTTGCCGGCACGCCCGCCCCGGCGATGGCGGGCGGCGCGCCGGCGAACATCGTGCCGATGAGCTCGGGCAAAGTCGGCGCCTGGAACGGCAGCCGGCCCGCGACGAGCTGATACGCCACGACGCCGATCGTGAAGAGGTCGGCGCGCGCATCGGGCGGGCGTCCGGTGAGCACCTCAGGCGCCAGATACGGCAGCTCGAGCTCGCTCGACTCGACGCCGCGCAGCTGCGTCTCGCGCATCGTCGCCAGCACGTCGGTGAGGGCGCGGATGCCGCCGCTCGTGAGCACGAGATGTTCGGCGCCGGCCTCGCCGGTGACGCGGATCGTATCGGGATTGACGCCGGTGAGCAGGCCGCCGTGGCGGTGCAGCGCGCCGGCGGCGTCGGTCATCTGCAGGATCATCCGCCGCGCCCGCGTCCAGTCGAGTGCCCCGCCGGCGAGCACCGCGCGCAGGCTCGGTCCATCCACGAGATCGGTCACGACGAAGACGCCGCTCGCATCCTCGCCGTAGTCACGCACGTTGAGCAGATGGGCATGCCGCACCTGCAGCGTGCGCGCCTCCTGCAGGAACCGGGCGCGCAGCGCCTCCCACTGCGTCTGCCCGTCGCGTTTCAGATGGCGGATGGCGACGGGAATCGACAGCGCGCGATGGGTGCCGCGCCTGACGATGCTGCCGAGTCGGCCCGGACCGAGCACGTCGCCGAGGTCGTACCGCGAGAGCAGGCCGTCGCCGTCGAGCGTCCCGCCGGCCTCATCCGGCGGGCGCGCCGCATCGAGCGCCTCGAGCAGCGCGTCGACGAACGCCGACACACTCGGCCAGCGCTCGCCGGGCACCCGCGTCATGCCGCGCGCGATGACGGCATCGACACCCGGCGGCAGGCCCGGGCGGACCGACGAGGGCGGCGAGGTCGTGCCGGTCATGACCTGCTGGGCGAGCGCCATCGGCTCGGGTGCCTCGAACGGACGTTTCCCCGTCAGCATTTCGTAGGCGACGACGGCGAGCGAATACTGGTCGGACGCCGCGCTCACGGCCTCGCCGGCGAGCTGCTCGGGCGGTGAATAGGCGATCGTGCCGAGGAACGTGAACGGCAGCGTGAGGCGCGTGACGTCGGGCGCCGTGGCCACCGACGCCAGGCCGAAGTCGATCACCTTGTAGACGCGGTCGCCCGAGCCGTAGCGGTGGGCCACGATATTGGCCGGCTTCAGGTCGCGGTGCGTGATGCCGTGATCGTGCGCAAGCTGCACGGCGCTCGCCACCACACGCAGCACCTCGGCCGCGCGGGCCGGCCCGAGCGCGCCGGCGAGGTCGATCTCGTCGCGCAGGCTCGGCCCGCTCAGCAGTTCCATGACGAGGAACGGCCGGCCGTCGGCGTCCATGTCGAAGTCGAGAATCGAGACGATGTGCGGGTGGCGCAGCTGCGCCGAGGCCCGGCTCTCGCGCAGGAACCGTTCGCGCGCCTCGCGATCGGCCTCGGGCGAGAGCAGCACCTTGAGCGCCACCTCGTCGCCGAGCGTGACGCGGCGCGCCTTGTAGATCTGCCCCATTCCGCCGGCGCCAAGCGGGCCCAGGATCTCGTAGCGGCCGTCGATGACGTGGCCGGGGGTCAGCACCCGCCCAGTCTACTGCGAGCCGTCAGGCGCGCAGTAGTCTCGCCGAAGCCTCGCCGAAGCCTCGCCGAAGCCACGAAGTGGCGAAGGCGGGTTACACGTGCGCGAGCGGCTGCGGTGCCTGCGCCAGGACGTGCGCCAGCCACAGATCGGCGATGCGCTCCTGCACGCTGTTCTGCTTGAGGCGCGCCCGCAGGTTGGCGAAGTCCACGCGGTCGAGTTCCTGATCCTGGTTGTAGCAGGAGAAGACGAACTCCTCGCGGCCGGTCGCCGGATCGACGTGGCGCTGCAGGCACTGCGCGCACACTTCCTTCATCATGCACTGCATCGGCGAGTTGATGCTGCCGATGGCGACGTGACGCGTGAGATGCGGCGCCAGCACGCCGTGCCGCGCCCCCTGCACCGCGTGCATCATGCGGTCGGACCCGATGGCGATGATGCGCGAGACCGACGGCAGCGGGACCACGGTCTCGCCCAGGCGGCCTTCGGCGTAGGCCACCATCGCCTGCACGATGTTCCCGCGGAAGTGCCGGTCCTGCGGGCGGCCAGGCGGAATCTCGACGCCGGTGTCGGTGGCCCAGATCACCTGATCGGTCGCCGCCTCGATGTCTTCGCGCTTGAAGAGATCGGCGCCGTTCTTGTAGCCGGCGAAGTAGAGCACGCGGTTGCCGCGCGCCTTGAGCGCGCGGGCGATCGAGAAGAGCACGGCGTTGCCCAGGCCGCCGCCGGCGAGCAGCACGGCCTCGCCGTCGGGGATCTCGGTGGGCGCGCCCGTCGGGCCCATCACGACCACCGGCTCGCCGGGCTGCAGGTAGCCGCAGAGCCGGCTCGACACGCCCATCTCGAGCGTGATGAGCGACAGGAGTCCCTGCTCACGGTCCACCCACGCACCGGTGAGGGCGATGCCTTCCATGACGAGCGACGACACGTGGCCGTCGGTCGTCAGGCGGGCGCTGCCGCGTTCGAAGTTCTGGAGGCGGTAGAACTGCCCGGGTTCGAAATACCGGGCGGCGGCCGGCGCCTTCACGATCACTTCGATGATCGTCGGCGTCAGCCGGTCTACGCGTTCGACGCGGGCGAGCAGCTCGTGGTCGAAGCGCGCGACGAGCGCGTGCCACGCCGCGTCCCGCGCCGGCTGGGCCGCCGGATCGAGCGCGGCGAGCTGTTCGGCAAAGAGGGCCACCACGTGGTGGTAGCCGTGTTTGGCCGACGCCATCGCCTTGACGACGTTGCCGTTGTAGCGCGGATGGTTGTCGCCGTAGTAGCTGACGAAGCGGCCCTCGCGCGCGTAGGAGGTGAAGAAGCCCTGGGCGTCCTCGACGAGCGTGCGCACGCCGGAGGCGTCGCGTTCGACGCGGTAGCCCTTGAAGAACTTCGCCTTGCCGTCGAGCGTGAACGAGCCGGGATGTTCCTTCTCGTAGGTCACGTTCGGCGCCGTTCCGGCCGCCACGAGCACGGTGCGCGCCGGCAGCTCGACCGGGCCGCCGGGGCTCTTGAAGATCATCGCCCGCACGTGGCCGAAGGCGTCGGGCACGGCTTCGACCGGCTCGAGGTTCTCGGCGAACGTGATGCCTTCCTCGAGCGCCTTGGCCACTTCCTCGTGGTTCAGACGGTAGGCCGGCGCGTCCTGCAGCCGCTTGCGATAGGCCAGCGTGACGCCGCCCCACTGCCGCACGAGCGGCACGAAGTCGGGGGCCTCGCCGGCCGCCGCCGCGCGGGCACGTTCGGCGCGCACGGCGCGGCCGTGCCCGAGGAACTCGTCGAGGATGCCGCGCTCCTCGTCGTCGAAGGTCCGCCGCACCTCGGCGTCGCCCACCGTCGCGGCCAGCGCCTCATAGCGGTCGAGCATCTTCTCGACCTGCAGCGGGTAGTACGCGAACAGTTCCGTGGCCGTGTCGACGCCGGTGAGGCCGCCGCCGATGACCACCGCCGGCAGCCGCGCCTGGAGGTTCGACAGCGCATCGGCCTTGAAGGCGCCGGTGAGCTGCAGCGCCATCAGGAAGTCGCTGGCCTTGCGGATTCCGCGGATCAGGTTGTTCTTGATGTCGATGATCGTCGGACGGCCGGCGCCGGCGGCAATCGCCACGTGGTCGATGCCGTGCGCCCAGGCGTCGTCGATGGGCAGGGCGCCGCCGAAGCGGATGCCGCCGTAGATCCTGAGCCGCGTGCGCCGCGCCAGCGTCAGATGGATGAGCGACAGGAAGTTCTTGTCCCAGCGCACGGTGATGCCGTACTCGGACACGCCGCCGAACCCTTCGAGCACGCGTTGGTCGAGCGGGCGGTAGATGTCGGACCAGCGCGCGATTGGCTGCGGCGGCACGCCGGGGCCGCCGGCGAGCGCCGGATCGGGCGGCTCGATCTTCAGGCCGTCGATGGCGACCACGCCGAAGCCTTCGTTCAGCAGGTAGTGCGACAACGTGTAGCCGGCCGGGCCGAGACCCACGACGAGCACGTTCTTCCCGTTGTAGGGCAGCGCGTGCGGCCGCGCGTGGTTGAGGGGATTCCAGCGCGTGAGCAGGCCGTAGATCTCGACGCCCCACGGCAGGCCGAGCACGTCCGTGAGGGCGCCGGTTTCGATCTGCGGGATGTTGACCGGTTCCTGCTTCTGGTAGATGCAGGCCTTCATGCAGTCGTTGCAGATCCGGTGGCCGGTGCCCGGACACATCGGATTGTCGATCATCACGAGGGCCAGCGCGCCGAGCACGTCGCCGCGCTTGCGCAGCAGGTGCATCTCCGAGATCTTCTCGTCGAGCGGGCAGCCGGCAAGCGGAATGCCGAGCGGGTTCGAGGTGAGGGCGCCCTGCTTGTCGGTGATGCCCTTGCTGCAGCTGTCCTTGTCGCGCTCGTGGCAGAGCACGCAGTAGTGCACTTCGCTCAGCACCTCGCGCGTCGAGTAACGCGGGTCGGTGAGCGCGAAGCCGTCGCGGCGGCGCAGCAGCGCGTCGGGGCCGGCCACCACGTTCGGCAGCGCCGGGTCGGGCCGCGTGATGTGCACGAGGTGCTCGAAGTCGAGCGTCTCGGGGAACTTGAAGACCACCCAGTCGCGGAAGGCGGGATGGCGCAGGTGCGCCGCGCACCAGCGCTTCAGGGCGTCGATCTCGGCGGCCAGGGCGGCCTTCGCGGATTCGTCGCCCGAGCCGCGCGCGGCCTCGTCGCGATCGAGCAGCGCGCAGCCGGCGCGCGCGACGAGCAGCTCACGGGCGCCGGCGTCGGCGGCGCCGGCGAGGATCGCGTCCACGTACGCGTGATCCTCAGCGGTGACGGGCACCGGCGCGCCGCCCTTGAGCAGCGGCAGGGCGCGGCGGCGCACGAAGTCGATCTTGAAGCGGAAGAGGTCGTCGTACGCGCGGGTGGTCGCGGCGAGCACCTCGGCCTCCGGGCCCACGGCGAAGAGCTTCGCGATGAAGCGGCTCACGTGCGGCGCGAGCGCGACGAGCAGCGCCGAGCGGTCCACCGGGCCCGGCGGCGCGGCGGCCTGCGCCTGCCAGCGTTCCCAGAGCGCCGGCTCGGTCCCGACGACCTCGGCGATGAACCGGCCGTACAGATCGGCGAGGCGGGCGGGCTCGTGCAGGTCCGCGAACGTGAACTCGGGCAGTCCCAGACGGTCGACAGCAGAAGGCGCGGCGCTCATAGTGACGTGGCCCCTCGATAGGCCGACTGATCACGGTACATCCGCGCCGAGATGTGAGTCAAACGACTGTTCAAACGCCGCCGGGCCTCGCCGAGTGATGGGTTTCCGTACACCGGGAGTGGTAGTTCGTGCTCGGTTTCGTTGTTCCGCGACGGCCCGCCGCGCGCTCTCAGTTCGTGGGGTGGCGATTTCCCTGCGATCAGGGGACCCGTGAGCCCGGGACGAGGCGTGGGAACGTGTCTTGCTCGTCCTGCACCGGCGCCGACTCGCCCCGGTCGGACATGCCAGCGCCGGTTACATTTTCGAGCGGAGTGAGCGACATGAACATGGTGAGACTGATGAAGCACGGCATTTTTGTATTGGCGCTGCTGATGCTGGCTGGACGGGCGCACGCACTCGGGCTCCAGGACCGCGTGCTCGGCGCCGCCCCGCTGGCCGGCACCTTCCAGCAGCTCCAGGTCGAAGGCAAGGCCACGATCAGCGCCGTGACGGGCACGTGCCCTGCGGTCGTGCTCACGATTGCCGGTATCCCGGTGACGGTCGACGCCGGCACGACCTTCCCGGCCGGCCAGAGCTGCGGGCAGCTCGCCGCGAATCAGCTCGTGGAAGTGCGCGGCATGCTCACGATCAGCGGCGGCGCCCTGTCGGTCGTGGCCACCACGATCGAGATCGAAGACGGGAGTGAGGGCGAGGGGGAAGGCCGCGTCACCGACGTGCAGGGAACCTGCCCGAACGTCACGCTGACCGTGGATGGCCTCACCGTGAAGGCCGACGCGCTCACGAAGTACGTGCCCGCCAATCGCGGCGCCGGCTGCGATCAGATCAAGGTCGGCACGAAGATCAAGGTGAAGGCCGTGCCGGCGACCGGCGGCGGGTACCGCGCCCGTCTCATCGAGATCAAGGGCCACCGCCATTACGGCGAGGGCGAAGGCCGCATCACGCAGGTCACCGGCACCTGCCCGGATGCCACGATCTACTTCGGGTCCACCGCCGTGCAGGTGAACGCCGCCACCAACTTCGTGGGCGGCGCCTGCGGCGACCTCGCCGTCGGCGTGCGCGTGCAGGCGCGCGGCTTCAAGGACGACGACGCGACCGCCAACGTCGCCAGCTGGGTGCGCTTCAAGTCGCGCCGCGTCGAAGGGCGCTCGACGATCACGGCGGTGAGCGGCGCCTGCCCTGCCCTGTCGTTCACGGTGGCCGGCGTGGTCAAGGTCGTGACCGACGCCAACACGACCTTCGAACACGGCACGTGCGCCAGCCTCACCGTGGGCACGAAGGTCCGCGTGAAGGGCGACATGAAGACCGATGACGGCGAAGTCATCGCCGAAGAGGTCGAGATCGAAAGCCGCCCGGGCGGTTCGCGCTAGCCAGTCCATCCGCACCATCGCGGGGGAGGGGCGCGTCCCTTCCCCCGCGCGCCTTGACTTGCCTTCCAAGCGCTGAGTACGCTCGCCTGCGTACGCCTCCGCGCTCGTGACCATTCAACTGAACGGCGACCCCTTCGACCTGGACGGCCCGATCTCCGTGGCCGCGCTCCTGGCGAGCCTGCAGATCGACCCGCGACGGGTGGCGGTCGAGCTGAACCTCGTCGTGCTGAAGCGGGCGGCCTTCGAGACCACGATCGTGCAGGCCGGAGACTCGATGGAAATCGTCAACTTCGTGGGCGGCGGCGCGCCGGAGGCGGGCCGATGACGGCCGCTGGCGCGCCCGATCCGCTGGTCATCGCGGGCCGCACGTTCGGCTCGCGGCTCATCCTCGGCACCGGCAAGTACCCCTCGCCCGAGATCATGCAGGCGGCTCACCGGGCCGGCGGCACCGAGATGGTGACCGTCGCGGTGCGGCGTGTGGACATCACGCGGCGCTCGGCGTCGCTGCTCGACTTCATCGACACGGCGGCCATCACGCTGCTGCCGAACACGGCCGGCTGCTACACCGCCGAGGATGCGATCCGCACGGCGCACCTCGGCCGCGAAGCCGGCCTCTCGCACTGGGTCAAGCTCGAGGTCATCGGCGACGAGGCCACGCTCTTTCCCGACACCGCCGCCCTCGTCGAAGCCACGAAGGTGCTCGTGAAAGACGGCTTCGTCGTGCTGCCCTACACGAACGACGACCCGATCGTGTGCCGCAAGCTCGAGGACGCCGGCGCCGTGGCGGTGATGCCGGCCGGCGCGCCGATCGGCTCCGGCCTCGGCATCCAGAACGTCACCAACCTGCGCATCATCCGCGAGCAGGCGCGGGTGCCGATCATCGTCGATGCCGGCGTGGGCACGGCCTCCGATGCCGCCCTCGCCATGGAACTCGGCGCCGACGCCGTGCTGCTGAACACGGCGGTGGCCGGCGCGCGCGATCCGATCGCGATGGCCGCGGCCATGAAACACGGCGTCATCGCCGGCCGCCTGGCCTACCTCGCCGGCCGCATCCCGAAGCGCCTCTACGCGTCGGCGAGCAGCCCGATCGACGGCATGGTGGGACGCTAGTGGCCGAGGCCGTCGCGCGCACGGTGTCGGAGGACGACCTCGCGCGCCTGAAGCGCGAGCGCGAGGCCGCCGACGCGCGCTACAACGCGGCCCTCACGGCCGTGGATGCCGCCGTGCAGCGTCTGGCCGACCTGCCGCATCCGCCGCCGGGGCCCGACGAACATCAGGTCACGCCGCTCAACCAGCAGTTCGCGCTGCTCGGCCACGCGCCGGCCGCGAGCGGCTGGAAGGGCCGCCTTGCCGCCTTCGTCTGGCGCACCATGCAGCCGGCGCTGGCCGCGCAGCAGCAGTTCAACGCGTCGCTCGTCGATCACGTGAACCGCAGCATCCCGCGCGAACGCGCCGTCACCGACGCCATCGCCGCCACCATCGGCCTGGTGCGCCGCCAGGTGGAGGAGGCCGCGCACTTCCAGTCGATGCTGGTCGTCTACCTGCAGACGCTCACCCCGTACGTGGACACCAAGGACTACGAGTTCGCCGGGCTGGCGCGCCGCACGGCCGAAGACGCGCAGGTCGCGATCGGCCGCCTCGAAGACATCGCGCGGGGCCTCGCCGCCGCCACGAGCGGCCTGTCGGACGAGATGCTGAAGCGCTACGAGTCGCTGCTCGGCCGCGATCAGCGCTACGACGCCCGTCTCGCCGATCTCGCCACGGCGATGACCGTGCTGCAGCAGACCTCGCTCGCGCTGAGCCGCGAGATCGCGCGCGGCGTACCGGCGGCGCCGCAGAGCGCCGCCCCGACGACCAGCGCACCGGCCCCCGTGCCCCAGGCGGCGGCCGCCGCGAGCGACACGCACCAGCAGATGCTCGCCGGCGATCGCCTGCAGAGCCAGCAGTACGCGGGCTTCGAGGATCTCTTCCGCGGCAGCGAGAGCGAGATCCGGCAGCGCATGGCCGACTACCTGCCGATCTTCGCCGGGGCCGGCGATGTCGTGGACGTCGGCTGCGGGCGCGGCGAGTTCCTCGAGCTGCTGCGATCCGCCGGCCTGACGGCGCGCGGCGTCGATCTCAACCACGAGATGGTCGAGCGCAGCCGCGCCAAGGGCTTCGACGTCACCGAAACCGACGGCCTGTCGTTCGTGGCGGGGTCGGCGCCCGGCAGCCTCGGCGGCCTCATCGCCTGCCAGGTCGTGGAGCACCTGCAGCCCGACTACCTGCTGCGGTTCCTGGCCGCGGCGGCGCAGGCGCTCAGGCCCGGCGCCGCGATCGTGCTCGAGACGATCAACCCCGCCTGCTGGAGCGCCTTCTTCGACAGCTACGTGCGCGACCTGACGCACGTGCGCCCGGTGCATCCCGACACGCTGAAGTTCCTGGTCATGGCCGCCGGCTTCACCGACGTCACCATCCAGTGGCGCTCGCCCTATCCCGAGGCGGGCAAACTCGAACGGCTCCCTGCCGCCGCCCGCGCCGCCGCCTCGGATCCCGCTCTGCCGTCCCTCCTCGACGTCCTCGATCGCAACGTCGACCGGCTGAACGGGTTGTTCTTCACCCACCGCGATTACGCGATCGTCGCCAGGCGCCCCTGACGCGCCGCCACTCACGGACCCCGTGACTCCAGCCCTGCGTGCCGCGCGCGTCGCCGTCGGCCTCGCGGCGGTGCTGCTCCCGCTTGCCCACGCGGCCCTGCGCACCGCGCAGGACGGCGCGGCGTGGCCCACCGTCGCCGCCGTGGCCGCCGGCCTGCTGCTGCGCCTGCTGGCGGGCGCGACGCCCGGCGTGGCCGGCGCGCTGGCACTGGCGCCGCTCTGGCCGGTGCTGATGCGGCCATGGGGGCCGCCGGGCGACTTCGACCTGCTGATGCCGTGGCTGGCCGGCCTTGCCGCGGTGCTGGCCTGGCCGGGCCGTCGCCCCTGGCACGCCGAGGGACTCTGGGGCGGTGCGGTCGCCGGCTGGGCGCTCGTGCTGGCCCTCGTGACGCCGGTGGTGGCGGCGCGCGAGATCGACTTCACACTGGCGGCGGCCGGCTCCCCCAATGACGCCGGCGTCGTGCTGCTGACGGGCCTCGCGCAACTGGTCGCCCTGCTGCTCTTCGATTGGTACTGGGGCGCCACCGCCAACGCCCGCCGCTGGACGTGGACCGCGCTGCTGCCCGGCGTCGCGGCGGCCGCCGCCCTCGCGCTGTGGCAGCAACAGGTGAACCCGGCATTCCTGAGCGGCGAACCGTGGGTGGCGCTGCGGCGCTCGTCGGGCACGCTGCTCGACGCCAATGCCACGGCCGCGCTCATCGCCCTCGTCGGGCCGATCGTCGTGGCCTCGGCGGCGCGCCCCGCCGTCGTGCCGCCCGTCGCCTGGGGCGCCGCCTGGCTGGCCCTCTGCCTGGCCGGCATCATCGCCACCGGGTCGCGATCGGCCCTGGCCGTGTTCGCCCTCGTGCTGGGCCTGCAGGCACTGGCGGCGAGCCGGCCGGTCCGCTGGCTCGCGCTGGCGGCCGGGCTGGGGCTCGTGGCCGTGGTCGTCGCGGCCGACCGCGTGCCCGACGCCTCGATGGGCCACGCCATCGGCCGCCTGGCCGACACCATCCGCGGAATCTGGACGACCGGCGCCGAGGGGGTGTGGCGCTTCGCGTGGGATCGCGACGGCTACGGACCGGCCGCGATGGCGATCATCACGGACCATCCGTGGGTGGGCGCCGGACCGGGCACGTTCGGCAGCCTCGTCACCGGCTACGCCAGCGAGGCGATCGCCTTTGCGCTGCCGCCCGACAACGCGCAGAACTGGTGGCGCCAGCAGGCCGCGGAACTGGGCCTTGCCGGCAGCCTGCCGGCGTTCGCCTGCTCGCTCCTGGCACTCGCCGCGCTCGCGCGTGCGCTGGCCAGGCGCGAACACGCCGCCGCCGCGGCGCCGCTCGCGGGTCTGGGACTGCTCGCGCTCGTCTCGCCGCCGATGCCGCACCCCCTGCTGCAGGTGCTGGCCGGACTGGTCATCGCGCACGCCGTCACCAGCTGGCCGGCGCCGGCCGGCGCACCGGTTCGCGCGCGCGACGGCCGGCTGATCTGGGCGCTGGCGCTCGCCTGCGCCGTGGGGTCGGCAGTGACGGGCTGGCGGGATCTTCGCCCCGCCTACCGTGCGGCCCGCTTCCACACGCCCTACAGCTACGGCGTCACGCCGGTGGGTCCGACACCGTACGGGACCGGGCGCTGGATGGACCAGCGCGGCGTCGCGGTGGTCGATCCCGGCAGCCATCGCACGCTGGTGACGCGGGTCGTCGTGCCGCACGAGGACGCCGCCACGCGCCCCGTGCGGGTGGTCGTGTCAGGGCGCGGCGGGATCGCGTGCGAGCACGAGGCCAGGGACGCCACGCCGTTCGAGTGCCGGCTGGCGGTGCCGCCCAAGCAGTGGCCGATGGTGCGCGTCGACATCGGCCGCCCGTGGCCGGGCGCCGGCGGCACGCGGCGCGCCGCCGTCGTCAACGCCTGGCTCGACGACTAGCGCGCGCTCAGCGCACGGCGTCGCCGATGGCGGCGACGACCTGCTGCAGCTGCGTGTCTGCCAGCTCCGGAAAAATCGGCAGCGCCAGCACGCGCCCGGCCGCCGCGTCGGCGCGCGGGAACGCGTCGAGCGGATGCCCGAGGTTCGCGAAGCACGCCTGGCGGTGGAACGGCACCGGGTAGTAGATCTCGGTGCCGATGCCGAGCGATGCCAGGTGCGCGCGGACGCGGTCGCGATCCGGCACCTGCACCACGAACTGGTTGTAGATGTGATACGCGTCCGGACGTTCGTACGGCAGCGCGACCACCGTATCGAGGCCGGCGTCGGCGAAGAGCACACGGTAGCGCGCGGCATTGCGCCGCCGGCCTTCGGTCCACGACGCCAGATGCGGCAGCTTCACGCGCAGCACGGCGCCCTGAATCGCATCCAGCCGGAAGTTGCCGCCGACGATCGCGTGGTGGTACTTCGGGTGCTGCCCGTGATCGCGCAGCAGGCGCAGCCGCTCGAAGAGCGCCGGGTCGTTCGTGATCACGAGGCCGCCGTCGCCGAAGGCGCCGAGGTTCTTCGTGGGATAGAACGAAAAGCAGCCGATGGTGCCGAGCCCGCCCACGGCGGTACCGCCGTCTTTCGCGCCGATGGCCTGCGCGGCGTCTTCGATGACGGCCAGGCCGTGCGCCTTCGCGACGGCCAGCAGCGCCGTCATGCCGGCCGCCTGCCCGTAGAGATGGACGGGCATGATGGCCTTCGTGCGCGGCGTGATCGCCTTCTCCACCGCCTCGACGTCGAGGTTGTAGGTGGCCGGATCGATGTCCACGAACACCGGCCGCGCACCCACGCGCACGACCGAACCGGCCGATGCGAAGAACGAGAAGGTGGGCGTGATGACCTCGTCGCCGGCGCCGATCTCGAGGGCCATGAGCGCGGCCACGAGCGCGTCGGTGCCCGACGAGACGCCGAGCGCGTGCGCCACGCCGAGATAGTCGGCCAGCTCGCGCTCGAGGGCGGCCACTTCGTCGCCGAGGATGCAGCGCTGGCTGTCGCAGACCCGCGTGACCGCCGCGAGGAGGGCCTCGCGGAGCGGCCGGTACTGGGCCTGCAGGTCGAGCAGGGGAACGGGCGCGGAGGGTGTGGTGGCCATGGAACCGTCGGGACGCGCCGGGCTCAGCCCAGCACCACGCCCGGGTGTTCCTTGTGGCGGGCGACGTCGGCGTCGACCATCATCGCGATGAGCGATTCGAACGGCACTTCCGGCGTCCAGCCCAGTTCCTGGCGGGCGCGGGCCGGATCGCCGATGAGCAGATCCACTTCGGCCGGGCGGATGAAGCGCTGATCGACCTTCACGTACTGCTTCCAGTCGAGGCCGACGTGGCTGAAGGCCAGTTCCACGAGGCGCTGCACGGTGTGGGTCTCGCCGGTCGCCACCACGTAGTCTTCCGCCTTGTCCTGCTGCAGCATGAGCCACATCGCGCGCACGTAGTCGCCCGAGAAGCCCCAGTCGCGTTTGGCGTCGAGGTTGCCGAGCGCCAGCGAATCGGCCAGGCCGCACTTGATGCGGGCCACGCCGTCGGTCACCTTGCGGGTGACGAACTCGAGGCCGCGGCGCGGCGATTCGTGGTTGAAGAGGATGCCCGAGCAGGCAAACAGGTCGTAGCTCTCGCGATAGTTGACCGTGATGTAGTGCCCGTAGACCTTCGAGACGCCGTACGGGCTGCGCGGATAGAACGGCGTCAGCTCGCTCTGCGGCACCTCGCGCACCTTGCCGTACATCTCGCTCGACGACGCCTGGTAGAAGCGGATCTTCGGGTTGACCTGGCGGATGGCCTCGAGCACGCGCGTCACGCCCTGGGCGTTGAACTCGCCGGTGAGCATCGGCTGGTCCCACGACGCCGGCACGAACGACATCGCGGCCAGGTTGTAGATTTCGTCGGGCTCGGCTTCCTCGATCACCTTGATGAGCGAGAGCTGGTCGAGCAGGTCGGCCGGACGCAGCGTGATCTGGTCCTGCAGGTGGGCAATGCGCCAGTGGTTCGGCGCGCTGAGGCGCCGGATGGCGCCGACGACCTTGTATCCCTTGGAGAGCAGCAGCTCCGCCAGGTACGAGCCGTCCTGTCCGGTGATGCCCGTGATGAGCGCGGTCTTGGCCATATCGATTGCGGGTCTGCGTTTAGAGGGGGAAGATGTTGGGCGAACGCAGGCCCTTGAGGGCATTGCGCGTGTCGACGACCAGCGGGAAACGCGCGGCGATCGCGGGGTAGTCGAACACCTGGTGGTCGGTCACGATGACCGCGCAGTCGCAGCCGCCGCCGAGCGCGGCCTCGAGGGTAATCGACGCGAGATCGACCGGGCCGTGCTGCAGCACCGGCACGTAGGGGTCGGTGTAGGACACGGCGGCGCCTTTGCGCTTCAGCAGTTCGATGACGTCGAGCGCCGGCGACTCGCGCATGTCGTCGATGTCGCGCTTGTAGGCCACGCCGATGACATGCACGGCGGCGCCGTTGATCGGCTTCTTCGCCGAGTTGAGGGCATCGGCCACGCGCGTCACGACGTACTCGGGCATGGTGCCGTTGACCTGGCCGGCCAGCTCGATGAAGCGCGCTTCGAAACCGCTCTGCTTGGCTTTCCACGACAGGTAGAACGGATCGATGGGAATGCAGTGGCCGCCGAGGCCGGGGCCCGGGTAGAACGGCATGAAGCCGAACGGCTTGGTCTTCGCCGCGTCGATGACTTCCCACACGTTGATGCCCATGCGGTTGCACATCAGCGCGAGTTCGTTCACGAGGCCGATGTTCACGGCGCGGAAGGTGTTTTCGAGCAGCTTGACCATCTCCGCGACGCGGGTCGAGCTCACCGGCACGATGGTGTCGATGATGCTGCCGTAGAGGGCCGCCGCGGCGCGCGTGCTCGCCTCGTTCATGCCGCCGACGACCTTCGGGATGTTCTTCGTCTGGAAGCTCGGGTTGCCCGGATCGACGCGTTCGGGCGAGAAGGCGAGGTAGAAATCGGTGCCGGCTTCGAGGCCGCCGGCTTCGAGCGCCGGCTGCACGACTTCGTCGGTCGTGCCTGGGTAGGTCGTGGACTCGAGGATGACGAGCTGGCCCTTGCGCAGCACCTTCGCGGTGGCCTCGACCGCCTGCACGACGTACGACAGGTCCGGGTCCTTGGTCTTGCGCAGCGGCGTCGGCACACAGATGTCGATGACGTCCACGTCGGCCAGCTCGCCGGCGTCGGTCGTGGCGCGCAGGGTGCCGGCGGCGACCGCTTCGGCGACATGCGCCGTGGGCACGTCGGGGATGTAGCTCACGCCGCCGTTGAGCGTCGCGACCTTGGTGGCATCCACGTCGTAGCCCACCACGTGGAACCCGGCGCGCGCGAACTCCACGGCCAGGGGCAATCCGACGTAGCCGAGACCGATGACGCCGATCCGCGCCCGCTTGTCCGCAATCCGCTGCAGCAGTTCCACTGGCTCTCCTCAGGTCCCTGCCAGGCACACGAATGCCCGGCTCAACCGATCTAGCGTACCATTCCGCGCGCACCGCCGACAAGCTGGCGGTGACGACACGGCCTATTCGCGGGGCGCCCCGCCGAAGCCTGGCGCATCGTGGAACTGGAGGGAGGCCACGAGGGTGCGGACGCCGGCATCCGCGCACAGGCGCGTCAGGGCGTCGAGACGTTCCGGTGCCACGGTCGAGGTCGAGACGACCACCTGGGACACCTGGCCGGAGGTCAGCAGCGGCGCCACCTGTTCGAGACTGCCGAGCACCGGCACCCCCTGCACGCTCGTCCGGAACTTGCCGCGATCGTCGTCGATGAAGCCGATGATCTTCCAGTCGAGGTCGCCGTTCGAGCGGGCCTCGCGCAGCACCATCACCCCGCCGGCGCCGGCGCCGTAGATGACTGTGCGCGGGCCGTCACTTTCGGCGGCGACGAAGAGCTCGCCGAGGGCCCGGAAGAGCACGCGGCTGCCGCACAGGAAACTCGTCGTGAGCAGCCAGTGGATGGCGAACACCGCGCGCGAGTAGCCCTCGAACCGGAACGCGAGCAGCACGACGAGCATGGCGAGGGCGGTGCCGGCGGTGGCCGCGGCCGTGAGCTTCACCAGATCGCGGATGCCCGAGTGGCGCCACGAGTCCTGGTAGGTGCCGAAGGCGCCGAGCATCACGACGTGCGTCACGAGGATGATGAGCAGCGAGCTCGAGAACACGGGCAGCTCGCGCTCGAGTGTGCCTTCGAAGCGCAGCAGGTAGGCCGAGTAGTAGGCCAGGGCGACGAGGGCGGCGTCGAGGGCGACAGTGGCGACCTGCTTCTTGTAGCGGAGGTCGGTCACGACGCGGATGGCGCCGACATCGGCACGCGGCGGATAGACGCGCTGCAGGCCGAGCTTCACGCCGAGCACGGCGAGCCCCGCCACGAGCAGCCCGACCAGCGTGGCGGTATACGGCAGGCCGTGGCGATACGAGAGCACCGCCACCACGCCCGACCCGAAGGCCATGCTCCAGAGCGCCAGCACGGCGCCGCGTTCCGACAGGCCGAGCGCCACGAGCCGGTGCGAGGTGTGATCGCGGCCGCCCTGCGCGATCGACCTTCCGGCGAGCGTGCGGGCGATGGTGACGAAGAGGGTGTCGAAGATCGGCACGAGCAGCACGAGCACCGGCAGCATCAGCACCGCGACCGTGCCGCGGCTGTAGGCGTAGGGCCCGATCACGTTCAGGCCGCCGACCAGCATGCCGATGAAGAGGCTGCCGGTGTCGCCCATGAAGATCGAGGCCGGCTGGAAGTTGAAGAGGAGGAATCCGGCGAGCGCGCCGCAGAGCGTGGCGGCGAGCCAGGCGCCTTCGGCGTTGCCGTCCACGAGGAAGAAGTAGCAGCGGAAGCCGGCCGCGATGAGCCCGATGCCGGCGGCCAGCCCGTCCATGTTGTCGAGCAGGTTGAAGGCGTTGGTGACGCCGACCAGCCAGACGAGCGTGAGGAGTTGGTCAATCGGCGAGACGCCGGTCACCGTGAGCCGCACGCCGCCCGCCACCACGATGGCGGTGACGATGACCTGCACCAGGAACTTGACCTGCGGACGCAGCGGCCGGAAGTCGTCGAGCAGGCCCACGAGCGCCAGGGCGGCCGCGCCGCCGACGAGCGCCCACGCGCTCCACGAGAGCGCCGGCAGGAGGGGCACCACGATGAGCACGGCGCCGGCGATCGAGACGCCGCCGAGCAGGGGAATCGTGCCGCGATGCCAGCGGTCCTCCTTGGGCGTCGCCACCGCCCCGACCATGCGCGCCGCCGGCCGCACCACATACGTCAGGGCGACGGAGAGCAGGAACGCGGCGAGCGGAGGCCACCACAAGTCGGGCATGTGTCGGACGAAGTCGTCTGATGATACTGTGTCGCTCGGGTCCCGCGGTTCTGTCCTGGCGGGCCGTCCCGCCGCCCGTATGCCGCTCACCCCCACCACGCGAGTCCTGCTCACCGGCGCGGGCGCCCAGCTGGCCGGGGCCATCCGCGCCCGTTTCGACGGCCACTGCGCGCTCACCGCGGTGACGCGGCAGGAGTGCGACATCACCTCGACGGCCGATGTCACGCGCGTCACGCGCGCCGTGACGCCAGACGTCATCATCAACTGCGCGTCGTACAACGACGTGGACGGCGCCGAGCGCGATCCGCAGGCGGCGCTTGCCGCCAACGGGCTGGCCCTGGCCGTGCTGGCCGACGCCGCCACGCGGGAACACGCGGTGCTGCTGCACTACAGCACCGACTTCGTCTTCGACCCGGCCGTCGATCCCGGCCCGATGCGCGAAGATGCGCCGATCAGCCCGCGCAGCATCTACGCGCAGTCGAAGCTGCTCGGCGAGATCCTCGCAAAGCGCGCGGCGAAACACTACGTGCTGCGGGTGGCGAGTCTCTTCGGCGGCAGCCGCGCCAAGAGCAGTCTCGACCGCCTCGCCGCCGCCATCCGCCGCGGCGACACGGTGAAGGCGTTCGCCAACCGCACGGTGACGCCGTCGTACGTGCCGGATCTCGCCGACGCCGCCGCCGCGGTTCTCGCCGGCGACGTGCCGTTCGGGCTCTACCACTGCGTGAACTCCGGCCACGGCACGTGGGTGGACGTGGCGCGCGCTATTGCGGTGGAGTCTGGTGTCGATCCCGACCGCGCGGTCACGCCCGTGCCGTTCGATCCCGCGGCGTTCCCGGCCCGCCGGCCCACGTACGCGGCGCTGTCGAATGCGGCGCTCGCCGCGCACGGCGTGATGATGCCGCTCTGGCGCGACGCCATCGCCCGCTACGTGCGGACGCTGCCGCCGGCTTAGGGGCGGAAGGCGCGCAGCGCCTCGACGACCCGCGCCTGATCCGGCGCGCTCAGATCGAAGAACACCGGCAGGCGCACGAGCCGATCGGCGATGTCCTCGGTGACGGGACACTGCCCGTCGCGGCCCCCGAACAGCCGGCCCATGTCCGAGAGGTGCAGCGGCTGGTAGTGGAAGGTCGCGAGGATGAGCGCGCGGCGCAGGTCGGCGAGCAGGCGCGTGCGCGCCTCGAGCGACGGCAGCAGCAGGTAGTAGATGTGCGCCGGGTGGCTGCAGTGCGCGGGGACCTGCGGCCGGCCGATGCCATGGGCATCCGCCCACTCGGCCAGCGCGGCATCGTAACCGTCCCAGATGGCGCGGCGGCGGGCCTGCACGAGGTCGCGGGCTTCGAGCTGCGCGCAGAGATACGCGGCCAGCAGGTCCGACGGCAGGTAACTCGAGCCGACGTCGACCCACGTGTACTTGTCGATCTGGCCGCGATAGAAGCGGCTGCGGTTGGTGCCCTTCTCGCGGATGATCTCGGCCCGCTCGGCGAGCGTGCCGTCGTTCAGCACGAGCGCGCCGCCCTCGCCGCAGGTGAGGTTCTTGGTCTCGTGGAAGCTGAGCGTCGAGATGGCGCCGAAGCTGCCGAGCGCCTGCCCGCCGTAGTGGCCGAAGAGGCCGTGCGCGTTGTCTTCGACGACGGCCAGGCCGTGGCGGGCCGCGATGGCCATGAGCGCCGCCATCTCGCAGCCGACGCCGGCGTAGTGCACGACGAGCAGCGCCTTCGTGCGCGGCGTGATCGCGGCCTCGACCAGCCGCTCGTCGATGTTGAGCGTCTCGGGGCGGATGTCCACGAACACGGGACGGGCGCCGCGCAGCACGAACGCGTTCACCGACGACACGAACGTGAAGGCGGGACAGATGACCTCGTCGCCGGGTGCGAGGCCGAGCAGCAGCATCGCCATCTCGAGCGCGTGCGTGCACGAGGTCGTGAGCAGCACCTTCGGCGCGCCGGTGATCGCCTCGAGCATCGCGTGGCAGCGGGCGGTGAAGGCGCCGTCGCCCGACAGATGGCCCGACGCCAGGGCCTGCTCCATGTACTCCCGCTCGCGGCCGGCCACGGCGGGCCGGTTGAACGGGATGGGGGGCAGCGACGGCACCTGACTCATGCGCGGGCGCGCTCCTTGACGGCGGCCCGCGTCTCGCGGTCGACCTCGCGTTTGCGGAGGGTCTCGCGCTTGTCGTGGGCCTGTTTGCCCTTGACGAGGGCAATGGCGACCTTCACGCGGCCGCGCTTGAAGTACAGGCGCAGGGGCACGAGCGTCAGTCCGCGTTCGGTGGTCTTGCCGATGAGCTTGCGGATCTCCTGCGCGTGCAGCAGCAGCTTGCGCTTGCGCTTCGGGTCGTGGTCCACATAGCCGCGATGACTGTAGGGATTGATGTGGACGTTGAACAGCCACACCTCGCCCTTGTCGATGCGGGCGTAGGCGTCGCGCAGGCTGGCCTTGCCCTCGCGGATGCCCTTGACCTCGGTGCCGAGCAGCTGCACGCCGGCCTCGAACGTCTCGAGCACGTGGTAGTCGAAGTGGGCCTTGCGGTTGTCGGCGATGAGCGTCTCTTCGTCGCTCGTCGCGCGGGCCGCCGCTTTCGGGGGTGCGCCGCGGGTGCTCACCGTGTGGACTCCATCCGTTTGGCGAGTTCAGCGGCGAGCAGAATCGACTCCACCATGCTGCCGGGATCGGCGATCCCCTTGCCGGCGATGTCGAAGGCGGTGCCGTGATCGGGCGAGGTGCGCACGATCGGCAGGCCGAGGGTGACGTTGACGGCCGTGCCGAACGCCAGCAGCTTGATCGGCGTGAGGCCCTGGTCGTGGTAGCAGGCGATGACGCAGTCGAACTCGCCGCGCGCCGCCCGAACGAACACCGTGTCGGCCGGCACCGGCCCGGTGACGTTCAGCCCGTCGTGCCGCGCATCGCGGATGGCCGGGACGATGACTTCGATTTCTTCGAGGCCCATCAGGCCGCCTTCGCCCGCGTGCGGGTTGAGCCCGGCCACGGCCAGCCGCGGCGTGCCGGTCACGCCGAAGTACGGCAGCTCCTGAGCGGCGATGTGGAGCGTGGAGAGGATGAGGTCGCGGGTGATGAGGCGTGGCACGTCGCGCAGCGGCACGTGCACGGTGGCCAGCACGACGCGCAGCTTCGGCGAGTGGAACATCATCGCCACGTCGGAGACGCCGCAGAGATGCGCCAGCAGGTCCGTGTGGCCCTTCCAGCCGAGACCGGCGGCGGCAAACGCCGCCTTGTTCACGGGCGCCGTGGCCATCGCCTGCACCACGCCATGTTTGGCGTCTTCGACCGCGCGCACGATGGCCTCGAACGCCGCCCGCCCGGCCTGCGGGCTCACTTCGCCGATCGGCACGGCCACTGGCGGCGTGGTGTCGTAGACGATCGGCTCGCAGACGGCGCGCACGCGCCAGTCGGCCGCGGCCTTGGCGGCGATCTCCGGCCCGATCCCGGCCGGATCACCGGCGGTGATGGCGATACGAGGCTTCATGGGGTCGTCCAGATAATGACACGACGGCTGCGATCCGGCGATCCGGCGATGCCGCTAGATCTCGGCGCAGATCCACTCCGTGACGAGCTTCGGGCCGGCGTTGCGTTCGAGCGCGCTCAGGCCGCGGTCGAGGGTCGCGAAGGCCTGGCGGGCGGCGGCGGGCTGCAGGGCGCGAGCCAGGCGGTCGAGGGTGTCGCCCATGTCGCCGTTGGCGAGCAGGCGCCGGTCGGCGCCGGCGTGCAGCACCGCGACGTCGCGCACGATCGACGAGGCCAGGTGGAGCAGCGCCTGCATTTCCTGCCGCGTGCGCTCGGGTTTCTTCTCGCCCACGACCGACTTGGCGATGGCGAGCCGGGCGCCGAGGTCGGCGGCGCTGGCGGCGCGCAGCAGCAGGGTCGCGGCGTCGCGCATGTCGGCGAGCGCCGTCGAGCCGAGGGCGAGGGCGGCGCCGAGGCTGCCATCGGCGAGCATGGCCACGCGGCGCGCGTCGGGTTCGGCCATCGCATGGTCGCGCACGAGGAGCTGCACGATGTCGTCCACCGGCAGGCGGCCGAAGGTGAGGCGCATGGTGCGCGAGCGCACGGTGCGCAGGAGCGCATCCGGCGAGGCCGAGGTCAGAACGAACACGGTGGCCGGCGGCGGCTCTTCGAGCGACTTCAGCAGCGCGTTCTGCGCCGACTCGAGCAGCGCGTCGGCGTCGCGGATGAGCACGACGCGGCGCTGGCCTTCGAAGGGCCGGTACCCGCACTTGTCGAGGACGTCGCGCACCTCCTCGACCTTGATCTTGCCGGTGTCGTCGGGCACGAGCGCCAGCACGTCCACATGCATGTCGCGGCCGATGCGATCGCAGGCGCGGCAGGTGCCGCAGGCATCGCCCTCGACCGGCGCCAGGCAGTTCAGGGCCTCGGCGATGGCGCGGGCGACGCGCCACTTCCCCACGCCGGCCGGACCGGCCAGCAGCAGCGTGGGCGGCACCGTGCCGCGCGACACCGCGCGCGACAGCAGGGCCGTGAGATGACGATGACCGACGACGTCGCGAAACGGCATGCGCGGCCCTACCGGCGCCGGGGCGGCGGGTCTTTCTTCTCGGGCTTCTTCTCGTCGCGATCGCCGCGGCCGAAGAGCCGGCCCCAGAAGCCGCGTTTCTTCGGCGGCTCGGGCGCCTCGACCACGGCCGGCGCCTGCTGCGCCGGCGACACCGCCGGTGCGGCCGCCGGTTCCTCGGCCGCATCGGCCGTGCCGGCGCCGCGGGCGGTCTGACCGCCGGGCGCCGTGATCCAGTTCGCGAAGCGCCCGAGCAGCGAGCGGCCGACGTGCAGGTGGCACGAGTCGCCGGGTTCGGTGCCGGCCGCGAAATATTCGGTGCGGATCATCGACTGCTCGGTGTGGCCGCCGTCCTCGAGCGTCACCGGCACCGCGTCGCAGCCGCCGGCCGGACGTTTCCCCGAGAGCCGGCAGATCTGCACCGCGACGACGCCGCGCGGCGCGCTGAAGTATTCGGGCTGGTCGTTCGCCGTCGCCGGCGCCATGAAGCGCGCCCAGAGCGGCACGGCGACATCGGCCGCGTAGGCGGCGCCCGGCAGAATCGGCTTCGGCGTGTCGTAGCCGACCCACACGCCGCTCACGAGCGACTTCGTGTAGCCGACGAACCAGGCGTCGCGGTAGTCGTTCGTGGTGCCCGTTTTGCCGGCGGCCGGCAGGCGGAAGCCGAGCTGCCGCGCCTTCCACGCCGTGCCGCCGTCGATCACTTCCTGCAGCATCGACGTCATCAGGAACGCGGTGTCGGCCTTCACGGCCTGCACCGCCGTGTCTTCGGCGGTGTAGAGGACGCTGCCGTCGAGATCCTCGACGCGGCGAACGAGCGACGGCTTGTGCCACTGGCCCTCGGCGGCGAACGCGCCGTAGGCCGACGTCATGTCGAAGAGGGTGACTTCGCCCGAGCCGAGCGCGAGGGACGGCACGGCCGGCAGCCCCGGCAGTCCGAGCTTCGCCGCGTACGACACCGCCGCCGGCGGGCCGATCATCTCGAGCATCCGCACGGCGGCGCGGTTGCTCGAGATCTTGAGCGCCGCGCGCATCGTCATCTCGGCGGCGTCGGAATGGCCGTCTTCCGGCGTCCACGCGCCCTGCAGGGTGTCGATCGGCGCATCGAGATCCTCGATGAGCGTGGCCGGCGTGTAGCCGGCTTCGAGCGCCGCGGCGTACACGAACGTCTTGAAGGCCGAGCCGGGCTGCCGCTTGGCCTGCGTAGCGCGGTTGAAGCGGCTGTCGGCGAAGCTGCGCCCGCCGACCAGCGCGCGCACGGCGCCGCTGCGCGGGTCGATGGCGACGACGGCCGCCTGGAGCGGCGACTCTTCGGGCGCGATGGATTTCTTCCGCGCCTTCATCGAGGCGATGCGCCGCTGCTCCAGGTCGTCGAGGGTCTTCGCCACGGCGGCCTCCGCCGCCTTCTGCATGTCGACGTCGATGGTCGTGTAGACGCGCAACCCGCTCTGGTAGACACGTTCGCGGCCGAAGCGCTCGATGAGCTCGAGCCGCACCTGTTCCTTGAAGTAGCGGCCGAACGGCTCGTCGCTGCGCAGCGCGTCGCGCAGCACCACCTTCGCCGACTTCGCCGCGGCCTGCGTGGCCTCGTCGATGACGCCCATCTCGCGCATCGACGCCAGCACCACGTTGCGCCGCGCCATCGCCCGCTCCATGTTGACGGTCGGCGCCCACGTCGAGGGCGACTTCACGAGGCCGGCGATCATCGCCGCTTCGGCCACCGTGAGCTCGCGCGACGGCTTGCCGAAGTAGCCGAGCGAGGCCGCCTCGGCGCCGTAGAGCCCGGCGCCGAAGTACATCTTGTTCAGGTACAGCTCGAGGATCTCGTCCTTCGAATACTGCTGCTCGATGCGCAGCGCGAGCAGGGCTTCCTGGACCTTGCGCGTGTAGGTCTTGTCGAGGGTGAGGAAACTCTGACGGGCGAGCTGCTGGGTGAGCGTGCTGCCGCCCTGCGCCAGGCGCCCTTCGCGCACGTTGGCCAGCATGGCGCCGACGATACGCACGACATCCACGCCCCAGTGCGAGCGGAAGCGCTGGTCTTCGATGGCGACGAGCGCATTCACGAGATGCGGCGAGACGTCGGCCAGGCGCACCTCGAAGCGGCGCTCCTCGAAGATGGTGAAGGCCGGCTGGTCCTTCACGTCGTAGAACACCGTCGCCTGGGCCATCTCGCCCATGCGCCTGACGTCGGCGATGCTCGGCAGGCCGGAGACGACGGCGTGGATCGTCCACGGCACGCCGATGACCACGGCGAGCTGCGCGGCCATCACGCACGCGGCGGCGGCAGCGGCCAGCCGCGGCCAGCGGGCGATGAACGACCGCAAGCGCGCCGAAGCGCGCTGGACGAATGGACGTGCCAGAAATGAGGCGATACGCACGGTGTGGCGAGCCACGCGCCGAGGGGAGCGGCGTCCCCCCACGGTACTACGTTTGGCGCCCGGAAACAGAAACGCCCTGACGGAGGCCAGGGCGGGCGATGTGCTCAGGTCTGGAGGCCAACCTGCTGGCGCGGAGAAGATGTTGGCGGATTCGCCGAGGCTCGCACCCGTTCGCGAGGGCCAGAGGCCCCCGCGGCGTGTGCGAGATCGTCGATCCCGCCAGCTGGCGAGCAATCAACGAAGAGATTGGCGGGGTCGACGGGACTCGAACCCGCGGCCTCTGCCGTGACAGGGCAGCGTTCTAACCAACTGAACTACGACCCCAATCTTTTCGTGACCACCCACCGTGTCAAGGTCGTGCCCCGCGCGCCTACCAGCAGGTGGTGGGCGGTACAGGACTCGAACCTGTGACAGCCGGTGTGTAAAACCGGTGCTCTACCAACTGAGCTAACCGCCCGGCTCACAACCCGACGAAAACACGACTATACCAGACTTTGAGCGCAAGTAGCGAGAGTCCTGCCACGAGGCCGGCGAGCGCGTGGTGCTCGCGGTTGCGCCAGGCGCGCTCCCAGGTGAACGCGCGGGCCATGAGCGGCGCCTGCCGGGCCGCGTAGCGGTCGTAGGCCTCGCCGAACTTCTCGCGCAGGTGCGCTTCTTCCGCCTTCATCGCCGCCGTCAGCGTGGAGACGAGGTAGCCGACGATGGCCAGGCCCAGCCACGGATTCGCCGCCGCCACGGCCACGCCCACGCCGACGATCGTCGAGCCGAGATAGAGCGGATGCCGCGTGTAGCGGTACGGGCCGCTCGACGTCACTTCGCGGCTCTTCTCGACGTGTCCGGCGGCCCAGAGACGCAGCGCCGCGCCGAGCGCCGCGACGGCGCCGCCGGCCAGCAGGGTCGTGCCGCTGGGATGCGCGAACCACAGAGTGACGGCGGCCATCAGGCCGCCGAGCGCGACGCGGTACCGCGCGAGCACACGGACGACGCTCACGCGATCCTCCCGGCGGCCAGACGCCGCGTGCAGGCGTCGAGCACCTCGCCGACGCCGATGCGATCGATGCACGCCTGCCCGCGCAGGCACTGCCGTTTGTGGAAACACACGCACTCGCCGGCCCGCGATACGGCCAGGTCGGCGGCGAGCCACGGCCCGTTGCGTTCAGGACGCGTCGGCCCGAAGAGGCCGACGATCGGCGTGCCGACCGACGCGGCCAGATGCAGCGGCCCGGTGTCGCCGGAGACGCAGAGGCGCGCCGCGCGCGCGAGCGCCAGCACGTCGTGCAGCGCCGTCGCCGGCGACACGATCGCGTGCGCACCGGCACGGGCCGCGACCGCGTCGGCGCGGTCCTGCTCGCCCGGTCCCCACGTCACCACGCTGACGAGGCCGTGCCGCTCGCCGAGCGCGCGGGCGAGGTCGCCGAAATGTTCGACCGGCCAGCGCTTGTTCTCCCACGCCGCACCCGGGTTCAGCAGCACGAAGCCGCCGCCGGCAGCCACGCGGGCATCGGCCGCGACCTCCGCCGCCACCGCCGATGGGCGATCCGACCACGGGAACGTCACGCCGGCCGAGGACACGCCGAGCGGGGCGAGCATCGCCAGGTTCTTGTGCACGACGTGCCCGCGATCGTCCACCGCCACCTGCTCGCCGTAGCAGAAGGCCGCCGCCGGCTCGCGCAGCGCGCGGCGCTCGAAGCCGAGCACGCGGGCCGCGCCGGAACCGCGGGCGAACACCGCCGACTTGATGAGCCCCTGCAGGTCGATCGCGGCCGCGTAGGCCTGACGCCGCAGGAACGCGAGCGCGCGGCCCATCCCGGCCACGCCGGCGAAGCGCGCGACGCGATGATCCACGGCATCGTCCGTGGCGCGCACGACGACGAGGCGGGCCAGACCGTCCACGAGGCCGAGCACGCCCGCGTAGCGCGCGTCCACCAGCCAGTCCACGCGCACGTCGGGGCGGTGCGTTCGCAGTGCCGCGAGCACGGGCAGCGCGTGCACGATGTCACCGAGGGCGCCCATCCGCACGATGAGCACGCGCGCGTCGTGGCCGAGCACGGCCGCCATCAGCCCTGGCCCTCGCGGATCGCGCGCAGCAGATCGCGCGTCGAGTGATCCTTCGGATCGCCGACGATGGCGGTTCGGCCGCCGTAAGCGCGCACGGTCTCGCGTTCGGGCACCGAGTCCACCGTGTAGTCGGTGCCCTTGCAGTGCACGTCGGGACGCAGCAGTTCGAGCAGCGGCGTCACGGTCGGTTCCGGGAAGATGACGACCGCATCGGCGCAGCGCAGCGCGGCCACGAGTTCGGCGCGGTCGGCGGCCGGCAGCACGGGACGGTCGGGGCCCTTGAGCATCCGCACGGTGGCATCGTCGTTCACCGCCACGACGAGCACGTCGGCTTCCTGGCGCGCCCCTTCGAGATACCGCACGTGGCCCACATGGAGCATGTCGAAGACGCCGTTCGCGAAGGCAATCGTGCGCCCGGCCCGGCGCCGGGCCTCCACCCACGACGCCAGCGCGTCGCGCGTCATCACCGCGCCCATCGTCAGCGGCCGCCCAGGTCGCGGGTCACGGCCGCCGCGAGCTCGCGCGCCGACACCGTGGCCGTGCCGCGCTTCATCACCACGAGGCCGCCGGCGTAGTTGGCAAGGCGCGCCGCGTCGGTCATCGACGCCCCGGCCGCGAGGGCGAGGGTGAGCGTCGCCATCACGGTGTCGCCGGCGCCGGTGACGTCCGCGATCTCGTCCGAGCCGTAGATCGGAATGTGCGTGGTGGGTGTGCCGTGTTCGAAGAGCGCCATGCCGCGGCTGCCGCGGGTGACGAGCACGGCGTCCATGCGCGTCTTCTTCAGGATGGCGCGGCCGGCCCGCTCGAGCGCGCGCGGCGCGTCGCCGATCGTGACATCGAGCGCCTGCTCCACTTCCGATTCGTTCGGCGTGCAGGCGGTCAGACCGCGGTAGCGCAGCAGGTCGTAGCGCGAGTCCACGAGCACCGGCACGCGGCGCGCGGCCAGCGGCGCGACGAGCGCGGTCACGACCTGCGGCGACAGCAGACCCGAGCCGTAGTCGGAGACGAGCACCGCGTCGGCCTGCCGGAGGGCCGTCGTCGCCGCCCGCATCCACTGCGCGCGCCAGGCGTCGGTCATCGGCTCGCGCGTGAAGCGGTCCACGCGCACCACCTGCTGCTTGGCCGAATGGACGCCGCCGGCGAGGATGCGCGTCTTCACCGGCGTGTGGTAGCCGGCGGGCCGGGTGATGGCGCGGCGATCGACGCGCGACGGGAACGATGCCAGCACGCGCCGGCCCGGTTCGTCGCGGCCGGCGAGCGCCACGAGGGTCACCGCGCCGCCGAGCGTGGCCACGTTGTGGGCGGCGTTGCCGGCGCCGCCCGGCACGATCTCCGTCTTGTCGTATTCGAGGATGAGCACCGGCGCCTCGCGCGAGACGCGGCTGATGCGCCCGGAGACGAACTCGTCGGCGATGAGGTCGCCGAGCACCACGACACGTCTGCCGCGGGCGGCGGCGATGAGGTCGAGCAGGCGGCGGGCGGAGGCGCCAGGAAGCGCGGCGGCGGTGGCCATGCGGAGGCTACAGACTACCTCAGCGGCCCTGGCCGGCGGCGGCCGCGGGCCCGCCGCCATCGGCGCTCAGGATGCTCGCGACGGCGCCGGCAAGGGTGTCGCAGATCGCCTCGACCGTCTGCCCCTCGGGCCGCACGCCTTCTTCGATGACGCCCCAGCCCGTGCGCACGAGAATGCCGCGGCCGCCGATGCGCTGGCCGAGCTGCACGTCGATCCACTTGTCGCCGACGACCCACGAGCGGGCCAGATCGATGCCGAGATCGCGGGCCGCGTCGCGGGCCATGCCGGTGGCCGGCTTGCGGCAGTCGCACACGGCGCGGAGCTCCTCGACGAGGGCTTCGGGATGATGCGGGCAGAAGTACCAGCCGTCGACATGCGCCCCGCCGGCGGCCAGGCGCTGGTCGATGACGGCGTGGAGTTCGCCGACGAACTCCGGACGGATCATACGGCGGCCGATGCCGCCCTGATTCGTCACCATCACCACCAGGTAGCCGGCGCGGTTCAGCAGACGCACCGCATCGATCGCCCAGGGATAGAGCGTGAGATGCGAAAGCTCCGACAGATAGCCGACGTCTTCGTTGATCGTGCCGTCACGATCGAGGAACACGGCGGGGCGCAGCGGCGTGGACGCGGGTGGCGTGATCATGGAATGAGCGCGGCGACGTCGGTCGGAGTCACGCCGCGCATGCAGGCGTGCCCGAGCGGGCACTCCCGCAGCATACACGGCCGGCACCACACCGGGTGGATGGCGAGGCGCGCCGGCGGACCGTCGAGCGAGGCGACGAGCGGCGCCGTCTGCTGGTCGTTCGTGGGTCCGAAAATGGCGACCACGGCCGTGCCCACGGCGCCCGCCAGGTGCATCGCGCCCGAGTCGTTCGCCACGACGGCCCGCGCGCCGGCGAGCACGGCGGCGAGGGTGGCAAGGTCCGTGCGGCCGATGAGATCGACGAGCGCCGCCGCCGTCTCGCTGCCGCCGGGTATCTCGGCGAGCGCCGCCGCCAGTTCATCGCCGGCCGCGCGATCGCCGCCCGCGCCGATGACCACCGGCGCGAGTCCGCGCGTGCGCCAGAGCGACACGGCCAATGCCGCGTAGCGATCCGGCGGCCACTGCTTCGCGCGTCCGTAGGCCGCGCCGGGCGCGAGCACGACGTAGTCGCGGCGCGGCACGAGCGTCCGGGCGGACGCGACGGCCGCCTCTGGCGGCACGATCCGCGCCACGCGCGGCGCCGGCGCGAGGCCGGCGGCGGTCGTGAGCGCCAGGTAGTAATCGGCCTGGTGCACGTCGGGGGGCGGACGGCGGAACGCACGCGTGAGCCAGCGTCCGCGCAGGTCCGTCGCATAGCCCCAGCGCGCCGGGACCTTCGCGTGCGCGGTGATCCAGGCCGACAGGAACGAGTTCGGAAAGAGCACGGCCAGATCGAAATGTTCGGCCTCGAGCCGCGCGACATCGCGCCGCCAGCGCTGCACGCCCGACAAGCCGGCGCGCGATTCGAGCGTGATGACCTGCTGCACGCCGGGCACCATCGCGAAGAGCGCCGCCACGCTCGGGCGCGCCGCCACGGCCAGATGGGCGTCCGGCCAGGCGGCCCGCAGCGTCTGCACGGCCGGCAGCGCCATCACCGAGTCGCCCAGCCAGTTCGGCGCCACGACGAGCACACGCTCCCCGCCTTCGCCGGGCAGGCGCACGGCTTCGGCGCGGTCAGGCATCGCCGCCCTCGTCACGCACCTCGGGAAACATGCCCTTCGTCTCGGGCGCCGGCGCATCGCGCCAGCGGCGGTGCATCCACAGCCACAGTTCCGGCTGCCGGCGCACGTACATCTCGAGCACGTCGGTGCAGCGCTGCGTGAACTCGCGGACCGGGTCGGGCGAATCGGCGGCCGGCGGCTCGACCGGATGTTCGTAGATGAGGCGCAGGCGGCCGTCGGGCTGCGGTACGGCGAACACGGGGATCACCGGTGCGCCAGTGCGCAGCGCGAGCGCCGCGAGGGTGGACGTCGTGGCGGCGGGCCGCTGGAAAAACCGGACCCAGATCGCATCCGGGCTGTGCATGTGCTGATCGATGAGCAGCGCCACGCCCTGCCCCATCGACAGCATGCGCAGCACCTTGCGCACGGCGCCTTCGCGGTAGATGACGGTGTTGCCGGTACGCTGCCGCATGTCTTCGAGCAGCACGTGCAGCCCGGGGTTGTCGAGCGGCCGGGCCAGCACGCCGATCGGCTGGAAGACCAGCGCATGCACCATCGCGTGCATCTCCCAGAAGCCGAAGTGGCCGGTGAAGAAGAGCACGCCCTTCCCTTTCGCGTAGGCCGCGCGCACGCGCTCCTCGCCGTCCACCACGACGCGCGCCCGCATCGCCTCCGGCGACAGCCGGCCGAACCGCAGCAGCTCGAGGAGCAGCACGCCGAAGTGCGCGAACATCCGCTGCGCGATGTGCTTCCGCTCGGCCTCGGAGCGCGACGGGAAACACTGTGCGAGGTTGGCGAGCGCGACGCGGCGGTGCGAGCGGTCGAGCACGTAGAAGGCGCGGCCGAGCGCCACGCCGACGGCGCGCGCGAGCCACCCGGGCAGCGCGCTCGCCACCGCGCCCACGACGCGCACGGCCGCCAGTTCGAGCGCCTGACGCTGCTGTTTCACGCGCGGCCTCCGAGCACCTGGCGGATGGCGCCCGTGAGCGTGTCCCACCGCGGCACGTCGAGCGTGAGCGGCCAGCGGGCCACCGTGACCGGCAGCGGCCCGAGCGGTTCGAGGCGCACGGCGTCCTTGTCGGTCGTGGCCACCCCCCACGCGCCGGCCGCGGCGACGCGGCGCGCCACGGCGGAGAGATCCGCGGGTGTGTACCAGTGGTGGTCCGGATAGGCACAGGTGTCCACCACCATCCAGCCGTCGGCCGTCAGGGCGTCCACGAACTGCGCCGGCTGGCCGATGCCGGCCATGGCGACGAGGGGGCGGTCGCGCGTGGGCGCCTCCCCCTGCACGGTCACGGGCGCGCCCAGCCGGCGCGTGGCGCCCAGACCGCAGACCACGCCGTAGACGCGCGCCTCCGCCGCGGCGGCCTCGTCGGTCGCGCCGACCACCACGAGCACCCCGGCGCGCGACAGCGCCGTCAGCGGCTCGCGCAGGCGTCCCTTCGGCAGCACGGCGTCGGTCGCCAGCGCGCCAGCCGCCGTGACGACGATATCCAGTTCGCGGGCGAGCGGCAGATGCTGAAAGCCGTCGTCGAGCACGTGCACGGTGGCGCCAAGGGACGTTTCGGCGACCACGCCGGCGGCGTACCGCTCCGCACACACCACGACACGCGCTCCGGGTACGGCGCGCGCGAGCATCAGCGGTTCGTCACCGGCATGGGCGACGTCCGTCAGCACGCGCGTGCCGTCCGACACCACGGTGGGCTCGCGCCGGGTGACGGTGCGCGCGTAGCCGCGCGACAGAATCGCCGGACGTTCGCCGATCGACACGAGCCACGACGCGATCGCGGCCACGAGCGGCGTCTTGCCGGTGCCACCCACGCTCAGGTTGCCCACGCTGATGACGGGACGGCCCAGCCGGCGCCGGGCGCCTGGCCGTTCGTACCATGCGCGCCGGGTCAGGGCGAGCCGTCCGTAGAGGGTGTGCAGCACGAGGATCTCAGCAGCCGGCCGCCGTCACGGCGCGCGGAACGGCCGCACGTTGTTCGGCCGCGCCGAGGGCGGCGGCAGCAGCAGATCGAGCGTCTCGAGCGTCTTCGCCTTGGCGCCGCGATTGGCCTCGACCAGGGCGCGGGCGGCGGCGCCGAGACGCGCCCGGCGCACCGGGTCGGCCATGAGCGCCAGCACGTCGTCTTCGAAGGCGCCCTCCGACGCCACCTGCACGCCGGCATCCGCGGCCACGAAGGCCGAAGCGATCTCCGCGAAGTTGTGCATGTGCGGCCCGAACACCACCGGACGGCCGAACACGGCCGGTTCGAGGATGTTGTGGCCGCCCGTTGGCACCAGGCTGCCGCCCACGAACACGAGCGTGCCCACCTGGTAGACGGCGGCGAGTTCACCGATCGTGTCGAGCACGACGACATCGGCGCGCGGTTCGGCGTCGATCGGCAGCTCGCTGCGCCGCACGGTGCGGAAACCTTCCTGCTGCGCCATCGCCACGACGTCGTCGAACCGCTCCGGATGCCGCGGCGCCAGCACGAGCACCGCCGTGGGTTGCGAAGCCTTCAGGCGGCGGAAGACCCGCAGCACGATGGCTTCTTCGCCCTTCATGGTGCTGCCCGCCACCCACACCGGACGCGCCGGGGTGAAGCGGAAGTAACGCAGCACGCGGTCGCGCGACCGCGCCTGGCCGGCGCTGGCCGGTTCGAGCGAATCGAACTTCAGGCTGCCGGTCACGGAGATGCGGTCGGCCGGCGCGCCGATCTCGACGAAGCGGCGGCGCGATTCGTCCGACTGCACGCAGAAGCGGTCGATGTCGGCGAGCACGTGGCGGAAGAAGCCGCGGGCGACACGATAGCGCGGGAACGAGCGCGACGAGAGCCGGCCGTTGACGATCGCCGTGCGCACGCCGCGGCGGCGGCACTCACGCAGGAGATTCGGCCAGATCTCCGTTTCCATCATCAGAAACAGTTTCGGCTTCACGAGGTCCAGCGTGCGGCGGACGACGAAGCCGAGGTCGAAGGGAAAGTAGAACACGCCGTCCACGTCGAGCGGATTGCGGCGCGCCAGCTGCTGCGCCGACATGGTCGTGGTCGAGAGAAAAATCCGCAGCGAGGGGTGTTTCTCGCGCAGCGCCGCGATGAGCGGGCGGGCCGTGAGCAGTTCGCCCACGGAAACGGCGTGGATCCAGATCGACGACTCGGCATCGATATTGAACGACACCGGCAGATAGCCGAGGCGCTGGGACAGGCTGCCCACGTACTTCCGGTAGCGGAGCGCCTGGTAGACGAGCCAGGGCGAGGCCGCCAGCGCGAAGAGCACGATGAGTCCGGTATAGAGCGCGTACATTTATGCCCGCAAGTTGCTCATTTTACGCAGGTTAGATTACCAGCGACGGCGGAGCCGGCGTTTGACCCGCTCCGCGCCCTCGGCTATACAATCATACGTTTGCCGGTGCGCCGGTTGGCGTGGCACGCGACACGAACGCGAGGAGGTTCGAGATGGCGGTCAGAGTAGGCATCAACGGGTTCGGACGAATCGGGCGCAACATCATGCGCGCGGCACTGGCCGATGGCGAGATCGATTTCGTGGGTGTCAACGACCTCACCGATGCCAAGACACTGGCGCACCTCCTCAAGTACGACTCGGTGCTCGGCAACCTGAGCGCCTCGATTTCGGGCGGCACCGACACCATCACCGTGGATGGCGACGAGTTCAAGGTGTTCGCCAGCAAGGACCCCGGCGCCCTGCCCTGGAAGGACCTGGGCGTGGACGTGGTGTTCGAGTGCACCGGCAAGTTCACCGACCGCGACGGCGCCGCCAAGCACCTCGCTGCCGGCGCGAAGAAGGTCATCGTGACCGCCCCGGCCAAGAAGCCCGATGTCACCATCGTCATGGGCGTGAACGACGAGAAATACGACCCGACCAGCCACCACATCATCTCGAACGCCTCCTGCACGACCAACTGCCTGGCGCCGGTCGTGAAGGTGCTGAACGACTCGTTCGGCCTGAAGCGCGGCTGGATGACCACGGTGCACGCCTACACCAACGACCAGAACCTGCTCGACCTGCCGCACAAGGACCTGCGCCGGGCCCGCGCCGCCGCCATGTCGATCATCCCCACGACGACCGGCGCCGCGTCGGCGGTGGGCGAAGTGCTGCCGGCCCTCAAGGGCCGCCTCGACGGCATCTCGATGCGCGTGCCGACGCCGAACGTGTCGTGTGTGGATCTGGTGGCGCTCTTCGAGAAGACCGCCACCGCCGATGACGTGAACGGCGCGATGCGCGCGGCCGCCGGCGGCGCCCTGAAGGGCATCCTGCAGGTCGAGGACGCGCCGCTCGTCTCGATCGACTTCCGCGGCAACCCGCACTCGTCGATCGTCGACAGCGCCTACACGAAGGTCATGGACGGCGATTTCGTGAAGCTGCTGGCCTGGTACGACAACGAGTGGGGCTATTCGAACCGCTGCATCGACCTGCTCAAGAAGGTCGCCAAGAGCCTGTAGGCGCCGTGATGACCAAGTACTCGATCCGCGACCTGCCCCTCGACGACCGCCGCGTCTTCATGCGCGTGGACTTCAATGTCCCGCTCAAGAACGGCGTCATCACCGACGACACGCGCATCACGTCCGCGCTGCCGACGGTGCGGTACGCGCTCGATCACGGCTGCACCGTGATCCTGGCCTCGCACCTCGGCCGTCCGAAGGGCAAGGTCGCGCCCGAGTACAGCCTGAAGCCGGTGGCGGCGCATCTGTCGCAGCTCCTCGGCGTGGAGGTCGTCTTCGCCGAGGACTGCATCGGCGAACCGGCGCGGGCGGCCATCGCGAAGGCCGAAGCGCCGGGCGGCTCGCGCGTCGTGCTGCTCGAGAACCTCCGCTTCCATGCCGAGGAAGAGAAGAACGAGGCCAATTTCGCCACCGCCCTTGCGACCCTCGCCGACGTCTACGTGAACGACGCCTTCGGCGCCGCGCACCGCGCGCACGCGTCGGTGGCGGCCATGGTGGGCCCGTTTGCCGCCGCCGGCGCCGGCCTGCTGATGGAGAAGGAACTCGCCTACCTGGGCAAGGCCCTCGGCGATCCCGACCGTCCGTTTGTCGCCATCATCGGCGGCGCCAAGGTGTCGGACAAGATCGAGGTCATCGAGAACCTGCTCGGCAAGGTGGACCACCTGCTCATCGGCGGCGCCATGGCCTACACCTTCTTCAAGGCGCTCGGCCTGCCGGTCGGGAAATCCCTCGTCGAAGACGACAAGCTCGCCGACGCGCTGCGCATCATCGAGGCGGCCCAGACGCGCGGCGTGGCGCTCACGCTGCCGGTGGATCACGTGGTGGCCGGCACACTCGACGCCGGCGCGGCGACGGCCGTGCTGCAGGTGTCGGACCACGAGCTCGGCGATCGCATGGGGCTCGACATCGGCCCCGAGACGATCGCGCTCTACCGCTCGATCATCGAAACCGCGAAGACCGTCGTGTGGAACGGCCCGATGGGCGTCTTCGAGATGGCGCCGTTCGCGGCCGGCACGATGGGCGTGGCCCAGGCCGTCGCGGCCGTGCAGGGCACGACCATCATCGGCGGCGGCGACTCGGTGGCGGCGGTGCACGCGGCCGGTGTGGCCGACAAGGTCAGCCACATCTCGACCGGCGGCGGCGCCTCGCTCGAGTTCCTGGGCGGGGCCGAGCTGCCGGGGGTCGCGGCCCTCCCCGACATGACGTAGCCTGAACGTGAGCGCGGCAAGGTCCGGGCTGTGCCCGAGACCCGGGCCCCGGGCCCCGAGCCCCGGCAAGGATCGCCCCATGCGTCAGCCATTCATCGCGGGCAACTGGAAGATGTTCAAGACCGTGCACGAGACCGTGGTGCACGTGAAGGAACT
>CADEFD010000024.1 GCA_902826515.1 uncultured Acidobacteriota bacterium | reverse complement strand
CACGCCTACGGCTACAAGCAGCTCGGCGCGCTCGACCTCAACCTGCCGGCCAGCGGCCGCATCAGTGCCGCCAATCCGCGGCCGGTGAGCCAGTTCACGGAAGTGAAGAGCCTCGAGAACTTCACGAAGAGCTGGTACAACGCCGTCGAGACGCAGTTCCGCACGCGCCTGCCCGGCGTGAACAGCCTCACCGTGTCGTACACGTTCTCGACCACCGAGCGCGACGGCGTGAACCACTACCAGAACTACCCCGGCACGATGCGCACGCCCGACGAGAAGGGGTACAGCGAGCAGGACACCCGCCACAACCTGTCGATGTCGGCGGCGGTGTCGCTGCCCCTCGGCGTGCAGTTCAGCAGCATCCTGCGCGCCCTCTCGGGCACGCCGTACGCGGTGTCGGCCGGTTTCGACATCGATGGCGACACGCAGGTGCAGAACGACCGCCCGGCCGGCCTGCCGATTACGGTCGGCCGCGAGAACGTGTCCGAGTCGCTGCGCATCATCAACGAGTTGCGGGCCACGCGGAACCTGGCCCCCATCTCGGAGGATCTGCTCAAGCTCGAGCCCTTCATCTCGCTCGACCTGCGCCTCACGAAAGACGTCGGCCTCGGCCGCGGCTCGCGCCTGGAGATGTTCCTCGAGAGCTACAACACGCTCAATCGGGTGAACTATTCGGGCTTCAACGGCAGTATCGTGTCGTCGGCGCTGCTCATCCGCAACGCCGCCCGCGATCCGCGGCAGGTGCAGCTCGGCGCCCGGATCGTGTTCTAGATCTCATCGGCGCGGCCGCCCGTCGGTGGCCGCGCCGCACCGTTTCGTCCGTCGAAAGGTCCCGCGATGCGCAGGTTCGTGCCCGCCCCCCTATTCGTTCTGCTCGCCGCTCTCGTGGCCGGTCTCGCGATTCCTGAGGCGCGCCAGACGGCGGCCCCGGCGCGGCCGGCGAAGATCGCCCTCGTCGGCGGCATGCTGCTCGACGGCTACGAGGCGCCCCCCATCCATCACGCCGCGGTGCTCATCGAGGGCGATCGCATCGTGAAGGTGGGGCCGGCCGCCTCCACGCCGATCCCGCCCGACTACACGATCGTCGATACCAGCGGCCGCACCATGCTGCCCGGCATGATCGAACTGCACGGGCACCTCATCCTGCTCGGTCACGGCAACTACGGCACCTGGTTCCCGTGGATCGCGAAGCAGGGCCCGGGGATGCTCGGCACCGTCATGGAGGTGGCGGCCCGGCAGTTGCTGATGGCCGGCGTCACCTCCGCCGTGGACCTCGGGGCGCCGCTCAGGGAAAGCCTGGCCGTGCGCGACCGCATCAACGCGGGCGAGATCCCCGGACCGCGGATGTCGATGAGCGGCCCGTGGATCACGCGTCAGGGCGGCGGCATGACCGACCAGTTCGGCGGCATCGCCGTGACCAGCACGGCGCAGGCGGCGGCGGAGGTGGAGAAGCTCGCGAAGGCCGGCGTGGACGTGATCAAGGCGCACTCGGGCCTGACGCGCGACGACTATCAGGCGATAGCCGACACGGCGCACAAACACGGCATCCGCGTGCACGCCCATGTCTACGCCGAAGCCGACGTGCGCAACGCGCTCGAAACCGGCATCGACGTGTTGAGCCACGCCGGCTCGGCCGGCACCGCGCCGCCCTACAGCGCGCAGCTCATCACCGACATCGTGAACGCCGGCCGTCCGGTGGTCATCACCGCGGCGCATCGCGCGTGGATCTATCCGGACACGGCGGCCTTCCCCGAACGCCTGCAGGACCCGCAGCTGAAGAAGGACTTCCCGCCGGCCGTCTACGCCGAGATCCAGGACTCGCTGAAGAACTGGCGCGCGCTCGGCTACTTCGGCCGCACCGATCGCGAGATGATTTTCCGCGACAAGGGCGTGACGCAGTTCACGGATTCGGGCACCGTGCTCGGCATGGGCACGGATTCCGGCACGCCCATGAACTTCCACACCGAGGCGCTGTGGCGCGAGGCCAAGGTGCACGTCGACCTGGGGATGCCGGCCATCAAGGTGATCTCGGCGCTCACGCGTGTGGGCGCGAACATCCTCGGCAAGCAGCGCGACCTCGGCACCGTTGAACCCGGCAAGCTGGCCGACATCATCGTCGTGAACGGCAACCCGCTCTACGACATCACCGCGCTCGCGCACGTCGAGACGGTGGTGAAGGGCGGGAAGGTCGTGAAGCGACCGTAAGCCGCGAGCCCGGGCGGTCCGTTACTCGAGCATCAGCGGCGTCGCCGGCTCGGTGTCGATCTCGCGCAGGTTCGGGTGCGCGTTGAGCAGGCGGGCGCAGGCGTTCCAGCGCAGCCGGGCGTCGTCGTTGCCGGGCGGCCGCACCGCCTCGGCCTCCTCGAAGTGCTCCATCGCTTCGCGGATCCAGATCCCGGCGCTGCGGGCACGGCCGGGGCTGTGGCTGTCGAGCAGGGCCCGGCCGCGGCGTTCGGCCACCAGGCCGCGGTAGTAGGCGCGTTCGTAGGACGACTCGAGTGTCGCGGCCAGCGCCTGGGCGCGTGACACCGGAGCGCCGTCGTCTTTGCCGAAGCGGTCGGTGAGCGCCAGCAACAGCGTCACCACGGCCTCCCGCCGCCCGGGTTCGGCGGCCAGGATGTCGAGACAGATGCTCTCGGCCTGGTCGGGCTCGTTGAGCAGCCGGTAGCGTTCGGCTTTGGCGAGGGCCGCGGGAATGGCGTCGGCGGAGAGGGGCTTCAACGTGATCATCAGAGCCTCCTACCTGAACATGCGCAGCAGCCGGGTCACCGGGTCGTAGAAACGATCGACCACCCGCTCTTTGAGCGGGATGATCGCGTTGTCGGTGATGTGGATGTGCTCCGGGCACACCTTCGTGCAGCACTTCGTGATGTTGCAGTAGCCGATGCCGTGATGCTCCTTGAGATCGCCGAGCCGGTCATCGGCATCGAGCGGATGCATCTCCAGGGCGGCCGTGTAGGCGAAGAACCGCGGCCCGATGAAGGCCTCGTGTTTGTCGTGGTCACGCAGCACGTGGCAGACGTCCTGGCACAGGAAACACTCGATGCACTTCCGGAACTCCTGCACCCGGTCAGCGTCGCGCTGCGACATCCGCCACGTGCCGTCGGCGGCGTCGGCGGCGCGCGGACGGAACTTCCGGATGCCGGTCTTGACCTGGAAGTTCCACGACACGTCGGTCACGAGGTCGCGGATGTTCGGGAAGGCCCGCATCGGCTCGATGGTGACCGGCTGCGCGAGGTCGAGGGTGTTGAGCCGTGTCATGCACATCAGCTTCGGCCGGCCGTTGACCTCGGCCGAACACGACCCGCACTTGCCGGCCTTGCAGTTCCAGCGGCATGCGAGGTCCGGCGCCTGGTCGGCCTGGATCTGATGCACGGCGTCGAGCACGACCATGCCCTCGGACACCTCGGTGGGATAGTCCGCGAATCGGCCGGCCTCGCCGGCCTTGCTGCGCCAGATACGGAACGTCGCCTGCATCGTATGCTCCGGGGTCAGACCCCATTCTGGGCAGAGCCACACTAGCGTCGCAGTAATTGCCACTAGTCTGGCCTGACCCAGAATGGGGTCTGACCCCAATATGCACCCAGTCCCCAGCCCCTAGCTCTTCTGCTCCTCAATCACCTGCGCCAACTCCGGCGGCATCGCCGGCACATCGACGCGCGAGACCACCATGCCGCCATCCGGGCCGCGGCGCGTGAGGATGTTGCAGGCGCCGAATTCCGCCTCCTTGTCGGGATGGTCCTCCCGGAAGTGCCCGCCGCGGCTCTCGCGGCGCTCGAGCGCCGACCGCGTGATGGCCTCCGACACGTCGAGCAGGTTGCGCAGGTCGAGGCAGGTGTGCCACCCGGTGTGGTATTCACGGTGCCCGTCTACTCCGGCCCGGGCCGCCCGCTCGCGCAGCGCCGCCAGCCGGCCGAGCGCTTCCTCCATCTCGGCGGCGTTGCGTACGATGCCGACCAGCGCCTGCATGCTTTCCTGCAGGTCCTGCTGCACCTTGTAGGGGTTCTCCGGGGCGGTGCGCTCGAAGGGCGCCAGGGCCTCGCCCATCGCCCGCTCGACGGCCGCCTTGTCGATGCGTGGGGCGCCGACCTGGCGTGCCTGGGCCGCCGCGTATTCCCCGGCCCGTTTGCCGAAGACGATGAGGTCAGAGAGGGAATTGCCGCCGAGGCGATTGGCGCCGTTGATGCCGGCGGCGCACTCGCCGGCGGCGAACAGCCCGGGAATCGACGACTCCTGCGAGTCGGCGTTCACGCGGATGCCGCCCATGATGTAGTGCGTGGTCGGCCCGACCTCCATCGGCGTGGTGGTGATGTCGAGGTCGGCGAGCTCCTTGAACTGGTGGTACATGCTCGGCAGCTTGCGCCGGATGTGGGCCGCCGCGTCCGGCAGCTTCTCCTTGATCCACGCGATGTCCAGGAAGACGCCGCCGTGCGGGCTGCCTCGGCCGGCCTTGACCTCGCGATTGATGCAGCGGGCGACGTGGTCGCGGGTGAGCAGTTCCGGCGGCCGGCGGGCCTCCTTGTCGCCCTGCGTGTATCGCCAGCCCTCCTCGGGATCCGACGCCGTCTGCGGTTTGTAGTTGTCGGGGATGTCGTCGAACATGAAGCGGCGGCCGTCGCTGTTCCGCAGCACGCCGCCTTCGCCGCGCACCCCTTCAGTGACCAGGATGCCGCGCACGCTCGGTGGCCACACCATCCCGGTGGGGTGGAACTGCACGAACTCCATGTCGATGAGCTCCGCGCCGGCCCGATAAGCCAGGCCATGGCCGTCCCCGGTGCCCTCCCAGGAGTTACTCGTGATCTTGTAGGCGCGGCCGACACCACCCGTGGCCAGGATGACCGTCTTGGCGGCGAACGTATGGAAACGCCCGCGCTCGCGGTCGTAGGCCAGCACCCCGGCGGCGCGCCCGTCGTCGAGCAGCAGTTCGATCACCGTGTGCTCCATGTGCACGGTGACCCCGAGGTGAATCGTGTGGTCCTGCAGGGTGCGGATGAGTTCGAGGCCCGTGCGGTCGCCGACGTGCGCCAGCCTCGGGTAACGATGCCCGCCGAAGTTGCGCTGGTTGATGCGGCCATCCGGCGTGCGGTCGAACACGGCGCCGTAGGCTTCGAGTTCGCGGACGCGGTCGGGGGCTTCCCTGGCATGGATCTCGGCCATGCGCCAGTTGTTCACGTACTGGCCGCCCCGCATCGTGTCGGCGAAGTGGACCTTCCAGCTGTCGCGGTCGTCGTTGTGGCCCATCGCCGCGGCCATGCCGCCTTCGGCCATGACCGTGTGCGCCTTGCCGAGCAGCGATTTACAGATGAGGCCCACCGACACGCCGGATGCGGCGGCTTCGATGGCGGCCCGGAGGCCGGCGCCGCCCGCGCCGACGACCAGGACATCGTACGCATGAGACTCGGTCGGCACCATCTACAGCAGCCTCAGGTCGGTGAGAACGCCCATCGAGCAGAGGCGCACGTAGAGGTCCGACGACATCACACTGAACAGGCTGCACCACGCAAAGAGCTGGTGCCGCCCGTTGAGGCCGGAGACGCAGGCATAGGCCATGGCGCACGCCGGCGACTTCGACAGCTCGTCGAGCCGCCCGCCCACGACGTGTCTGAGCACGTGACAGCCCCAGGTGTAGCAGGCCAGCAGCCCGACGTTCACGGCCAGCACGATCGAGCCGACACCGACGCCGAACTCGCGGGCGCCGCTGACCGGGTTGGTGAACCACAGCGCCAGCCACACGTCGTAGACGAGAAAGGCGATGAAGACGATCGCCACCCACATGAAGAAGCGGTGCGCGTTCTGCAGGATGAGGGGAAACGAGTGTTCTCCCCGGTAGCTCTTGCGTGGCTCGCCCACCGCGCACGACGGCGGATCGGCCCAGAAGGCCTTGTAGTAAGCGCCGCGGTAGTAGTAGCACGTGAAGCGGAAGAGGCCGGGGAACGGCAGGATGAGCAGCGCCGGCGAGAAGGGCAGCCAGGCCGGCCACGCCGCCGGTTTTGGTCCGAACCAGGCGTGCGGCGAGTCGCCGAAGAGTTCCGGCGAGTAGAAGGGCGACAGGTACGGGCCGTACGTGTAGTGATCGCCCTGGAAGGCCGCCCAGGTCGCATACCCCACGAACGCCGACAAACCGACGAACACCGCGAGGGGTGTCGCCCACCACGCATCGCGCCGGGAGGTGGTCCCGAAGCCGCGATGCACCGCCGTTACCGGAATGACCTGCATCGGGTCCCTCCAGCCGCCGAGTTGACGAAGTGTGTTGTGCGTGAAGCGCCGTAACCATAATCAAGTGCCGGGGCGGTTGTAAACCGCATTCGGCGCCGACGAGGTTGCGACGGCAGCAGGCGCGACGGCAACGGTGGTCAGAGCCCGCCGACGCGCTCCTGCAGTGCCTGCAGCAGCGCCTTGTCCACGCGGTCGCCGCTGCCGAAGCCGTGCTGCTGGCGGAAGGTGACGACGGCGCTGCGGCTGCGTTTGCCGTGCAGGCCGTCCACCGCGCCGGGCGCAAAGCCGAGGTAGGTGAGATACAGCTGCGCGCGCCGGACGTCCACGTCGGGCAGGCTGCCGGCGGCATACATCTGATACGCGCCGGCCAGCCGCACGTCGTACTTGTGTTTTGCGTAGGCCGGTCCGTTGTAGCGTCGCGCGAAACCCGCCCAGTCGTGCCGCCTGAGCGGCGCCACGAGGTCCTCGTGGCGCAGGAAGGCGGCGACCGCCGCCAGCTGCGCGTCTTCGGACGCCTGCATGGCCGCCACCATCGACTCGACGTCGTCGAAGCCGGCGGCGGCGTGGTTGAAGCCCATGATCTGGCCGGCGCCCCACGACGCGCTCATGAGAGCGGCCCGGCGATCGAGCTTGAGTGCCCGGGCGATCCGGGCGTATTCCTTCGCCATCCCGAGGTAGCCGCCGGCCACGGGATGACTGAGATCGGCATCGCTACTGGCAAAGGCGCCGCGCGTCCGCTTGTGGAAGACGTGGCGCTCGAAGAGGATGAGCGGCCGCCGGTCGGGCAGGAAGCCGCAGGTCTTCGATTCCACGGCGAGGACGGCGAGCAGTTCCGGCACGCCCACGCCGAGGTCCTCGACCACACCGAGAAATCCAGCTTTCGTGAGCGGCTCCGCCGCCCCTGTGAATATCGCCATGCGGCTCTCCAGTCGTCCTCGGAGGCGCCGAGGCCCGCCCAGCCTACACCCGCGACGGCCGCGGTGCGCCGTCCGCGCGCGCCGGCTGCGATAGACTCGTGCAGTCGCCGCCCGCGCGGTCCCTGCCCGTCCCTCACCGCATGCAACCCTGGGAGCTCCTCGGCCGCACCTCGACGCCCGCCGGCGACGAGATGACGCTCATGCGCCGCGCCGGCGAGTACGTGATCTTCGCCAGCGGCAAGCCGCTCATGTCGAGCCGCATGCACGGCTCCGAGGAAGCCCTCGCCACGCGCGGCTGCGCGCACCTGACCAGCCGTGAGGAGCCGACGGTGCTCGTCGGCGGGCTCGGCATGGGCTTCACGCTGCGCGCCACGCTCGACCATGTGCCGGCCTCGGCGCGCGTCGTCGTCGGCGAACTCGTGCCGGGGGTGGTGGCGTGGAACGAGGGGCCGCTCGGTCCGCTGGCCGGGCATCCCCTGCAGGACCCGCGCGTGAGGGTCGAGGTGGGCGACGTCGCGGCGGTGCTGCGGCGGTCGGCCGGGCGCTTCGACGCGGTGCTGCTCGACATCGACAACGGGCCCGACGCCTTCACGACCACCGGCAACCAGTGGCTCTACGGCAATGCCGGCGTGACCACGCTGCGCGAGGCGGTCACTCCGGGCGGCGTCGTGGCGGTGTGGTCGGCGTGGGAGGACCGCAAGTTCGAGCAGCGCCTGCGCTGGGCCGGCTTCACCGTGGACGTGGTGCGGGTCAGGGCGCGGCTGGCCGCGGGCGGTCCTCGCCATGTGATCTTCCTCGGGGTGGCGCCGGCGGCCGGCGCCGCGCGGGCGCCGCGGCCGTCACGGCCGGCGCGCCGTCCGGGCGAATCGTCGCGGCCGGGGCCGCGGCATTCAGGGCGTCCGCCGGGACGTTAGCCGCTCGATGGCGGGCCGCACGGCCGCCGTCCACGCCTCGTAACCGCGCGCGTTCAGGTTGAGGCGGTTCTCGGTGTAGAAGTCCGGCCGCGGCTGCCCGTCGGCGCCGACGAGGGCCGCCTCGACGTCCACGAACGCGGCGAGCCCGTCGCCGGCGAGGCCGTCACGCACGCGTCGGTTGGCGTCGCGGATCGTGGCGATGTGCGGCCAGTGCAGCGGGCTCGGCTTGGTGCCGATGACGAGGACCGCGGCCGCCGGGAGCTGCGCGTGGATGCGGCGCACGAGCGCGGCCGTGTCGGCGGCAATCGTCGCGGCGTCCTTGCCGCCGGACACATCGGCATCACCCGCGTAGAACACGACGAGGGACGGCCGATAGGGCAGGACGATCCGGTCGAAGAAGTGGAGCGTGTCGGAGACATGCGATCCGCCGTAGCCGCGGCGGATCGTGCGCAGGGCGGGGAAGGCGCGCGCGACGTCCCAGTAGCGGATGCTCGAACTGCCCACGAAGAGCGTGGCGCCGGGCGACGGAGGAGCCGCGCGGTCTTCCGCCTCGAAGGCGGCGATGTCGGCCTCGAAACGTGCCGGATCGGGACTCGGGCGCGGGGCGGGCGCCTGGAGGCCCAAGGCCGACCACATCACCACTGCCAGCAGCGCGCGCGTCGTCACGCGGCGGACGGTATCACAGGCCGGCCGTCGTGGCCGGCCCGTGATCGCCGTGGATCGCGCGGATTACTGCACGACGAGTGTGCGCTCGACCGACGCCGTGCCCTGGCCGCAGGCATTCACACCGCGGGTGCGCACGTAGTACGTGCCCGGCGGCACGCCGGCAAAGGCCACGCCCGCCGTGGGCGCTGCCACCGGGATGGTCAGGGCGGTCGTGCCGGGGGCATATCCGGCTTCGATGATCGTCTGCGTGGAGCCGGGCACGAGGGTCCAGTTGAGCGTGACCGTGCGGTTCGTGGCCGAGGCGGTGAACGTGGCCGGGGCGACCGGCGGCGTGCAGCCGACGTTGATCGTGAGGTCGGCCGTGGCGCCAGAGACGCCCACCTCATTCACGGCGCGGACGCGCACGAAGTACTGGCCCACCGGCACGCCGCCCACCGCGAGGCCGGTCGTCGTGGTGGGGAAGGTCGTGATGTCCGTGAGGCCCGGCGCGGTGCCGGCTTCGAGGCGGTAGCTCGTGGGCGCGCCGCCCGAGGCCGGCGCCGCCCAGGTGATGTTCACGGTGCTGCCGCTCACGCTGGCGGCAAGGCTCGTGGGCACGCCGGGAGCGATGGCGCCGCCTTCCTCGATGACGAAGACCCGGCCGGTGTTCGAGGCCGAGTAGCCGAAGTCCATGAAGTAGAGCTCGCCGTTCGGGTCGCGCGCGAACGCGCCCACACACTGGAACGGCCCGCCCATGTCGGTCGTGTGGTCGGTGTTCGGTCCCACCACGGCTTCGCCGGTGCCGCCGTCGATCGTGAAGGGCAGCGAGAAGATCTTGCCCTGCACACAATCGGCGTAGAAGTAGCGGCCGCGGTAGGCGACGCCGAGCGCCGAGCCGCGATACACGAAGCCGCCGGTGACGGCCTGGCCCACGGCGTGGGTGTATTCGAAGCTCGGGCTCTGGAGCGGCAGGTAGGCGGGACCGAGCGCCGCCACGCGCGTGTTCTCGAGCGTGCCTTCGTAGACGCGCCAGCCGTAGTTGCGCCCGCCCTGGTTCGGCGGCTCGATGTTGATCTCCTCGCGGTCGCCCTGGCCGACGTCGGCGATGAAGAGGGCGTTGGTGGCGCCGGTGCCGAAGTCGTCGAAGTTGTAGCGCCAGGGGTTGCGCAGGCCGAAGGCCCAGATTTCCTGGAGGGCGGGCGTCATCGTGCCGAAGGTGGGCTGGCCGGGCGGAATGGCGTAGCCAATGGTGTCGCTGTCGGCGACCGAGACGTCGATGCGCAGCATCTTGCCGAGCAGCGTCCCCGGCGTCTGCGCGTTGTTCGGCGGGTCGTCGCCGGCGCCGCCGTCGCCCATGCCGATGTAGAGGTAGCCGTCGGGCCCGAAGGCGAGATGGCCGCCGTTGTGGTTTTCGTAGGGCTGCGCGATGAACCCCTGACGCCCGCCGCCCGCGGCCGGCCATTTGAGGTCGAAGCGCGACGCCGGGTCGAGCACCAGCGGGTCGCCGGCGCTGCGCGTGAAGCGCGCCACGACGCTGTGGCCCGAGCTGTTCGTGAAATGGACGAACACGCGGCCCGTGGCCGCGGCATTCGGTGGGAAGGCCATGCCGAGCAGGCCCTGTTCGCCGCCGGTCGAGACGACGGTACTCAGGTCGAGGAAGGGTGCGGCCCGCAGCCCGCCATTCACGAAGACGCGGATGGTGCCCGCCTGATCCACGACGTGGATGGCGCCGGGCACGGCCGGGTCGAACACGATGCCGTTCGGGCGGTTGAAGCCCGAGGCCAGGAGCCGGGCACGAAGCTGAGCGTGAGCGGCCGTCGGCACGACCGCGACGAGCGCCGCCACGAGGAGCGGCAGGATCCGGACGAACATGGGCACCCCTTGGGGGAGGCTGCCGGCCAGCGTAGCACGGCCCTCCCGACGCCGATGTATCGGACCGGCAGCGACAGTGCTTCACCAGCGCGGGCTACAGACGAGATAATGCGGGCAGCCGCGCGCGATCCCATGCCTACGTCCCCGTCCTCCCGTCCCGCCCCCCGGCCCCCCGCCGTGCCCTTCGCCGATGTCTGTCACCTCATCGACGGTCTCCTCGACGTGCGCGCAGACATCCTGGCCTTCGCCGCCGATGGCCGCAATCTCGAACACGCGCTGCTGCGCCTGCGCGAGGGCATGCGCACGCACGTCTGGCACGTCGGCGCGCGCCGCATCGATCTGAGCGTCGCCGTCGCCGACTACGACGGCCGCACGCGTGGCGAGGAGGGCCTGCACGCCCTCAACGACTGGGACGGCGTGGCCGACCGCGTGAACGACGACACCATCGCGGTGGACGTGCTCAACTACATCGTCCGCCTGCGCGGGCAGGACCGCCCGGACCGCGGCGTGGTCGCCATCCTGCTCGACTACTACCTGATGTACCTGCTGGCGCTGCTCTCGCTGCGCGGCTGGGACGAAGGGCGGCCCGAAGACCATCTCGCCCTCGTCGAGGCGCTGCTCGCGCGTGTGCAGGGGCCCGAGGGCAGCGGCCAGCGCTTCTGTGACGACGCCGAAGGCCTGGCGCTCATCGCCACCGCGCACTACGAGCTGCAGGAGCACGGCTACGACATGCTGCTCGAGAAGGTGCGCACGCTCGGGCCGATGCGCCGCACGCGCACCGCCCTCCAGCACTGCGCGGCGATGGGTTCGCACCTGCGCTTCGGGTTCGAGGCGACGTATGCGCGCGACACCATCAAGATGCGCGACGACAACGTGGCCGACTATCCGTGGCTCTGTTTCGCGGTGGCCGGCGCGGCCGAGGAATACGTGCGGATGACGGAGGCCGGCCAGTTCGGGCCGGGGCGCGATTTCGTGGTGGAGGCACTCCTCAACGGGCTCACGCCCGATGCCCGCGCGTTCGTCGGCGCGCCGTTCACCACGCTCATCCCGCACGAAGCCGAGCGGTCACGCGCCCGCGAGCTGCTGCTCGCGCATCGCGACCGCCTGCGTGACGAGTTCGAGGCGTTCCGTCCCACCGCCACGCGCTACTCGCCGCTCTCGTTCTTCTTCAACTTCTCGCACAACGTGCTCAAGGGCGCGGTGGTGGACGGGCTGCTGCGCGGCACGCCGTGGCCGGTGGCGCTCACCGACCTCTTCACGTCCTACCCGCACGACCCGGATGTCTCGGCCAACAAGGTCGGGCTCGCCGAGACGCTGATGGGCTACGCGCGCGCCAACCCGCAGAAGATCCGCGGGCGCTTCATGCCGGTCATCGTCTACGACCCGTCCACCGGGCGCGAGTCGTTCGGCAACACCATCCGCAAGTTCATGGAATAGGCGCCGGGCGCGCGAACACGGCCAGGCTGCTCGCGACGGCGCGTCCGCGCGGGCCGCCGGTGGGCGTGTTGAGCAGCGCCGGTCGTCCGGTGGCGGGATCGCGCCACGCCATCGTGGTCGAGCCGCCGCCGTCGAGGTTGAGGGCGTCCCACACGCCGAAGTCGCGCGCGAGGCGGGCGGCGATCTCCGCCGGCGTGAGGCCGGCCACGCCGACCGTGCCATCCACGGTGACGAGGGTGAGCGTGCGCCGGTTCTTCGAGAGACCGGCCACCGTACGCGAGGTCACGAGGTCGTACCACGAGCGCGCGTTGTCGTAGCGGCCGTCGGGCCCGGGCCGGAGCGCGCCGGCCGGATGCGCGGCGTCGCGATACACGGGGATCGTGACGACGCCGGCCGTCAGGATCTGCGCCGAGCCCGCCACGGCGTTCCAGACATCGCCGCGTTCGCGCACGCGCTGACCGTCGCCGCCGGGCCGCCGGCGCACGATCCGCGCGCGCTGCCGCCGGTCGAAGCGCAAAGCCGGCGCGTCCGCTACGAGGGCGAAGTCCTGCTCCGGCGTCTCGAACGCCGAGTAGGCGCGTCCCTCGGAGGCGGCGAGGCCGATGATCCAGGCATCGAGCTCGTCCGACGGGAAGGGGAGGAAGAAGTGCGCGTTCACGGCGAGCTGGGCGCCGGTGCGCGTGAGGAAGTCGAGCGTGGTCTCGCGCACCGCCTCGCGGGTGCCGCCGGGTGGCGACACCGTCACGCGGATCCCCGGGGCCGCAAGATCCACCTGCGCCACGACCATCCGCGCCGGCCGCGGCACTGCCACGGTCAGGTCCGTAAGGGTCACGCCGAGGAACGGCCGCGTCGTGACCGGCGCCTGCGCGGCTCCCGGCAGCACGAGCGTCCACAGGGCGAGGCCCAGTACGAGCAGCCGGCGGATTCCCATCAGACCGCCGCAATTGTAACGGGGTCTGTCACGGTCACCGGATGTCTTCGTGACAGACCCCGTGACAACTCGGGACTGCCGTTACAATCGGCGCCATGTTCAAGCGCATGCGTGCCAGTCTGCTGGGGTTCGTCGGGGCGGCGATGATGGCGGCCGCGTGTGGCGGACCGCCGCCCGGGGCGACGCGCGCCACGCCGGCCGCGGCCGCGGCGCGCTTCGACGTCGTCATCGCCAACGGCCGGGTGGTCGACGGCACGGGCGCGCCGTGGTTCCGCGCCGATGTCGGCATCGTCGGCGATCGCATCACCGCCCTCGGCGATCTCTCGCAGGCCGAGGCGGCAACGCGCATCGATGCCAGCGGCCACGTCGTGGCGCCGGGCTTCATCGACCTGCTCGGGCAGTCGGAGTTCAACGTGCTCGTCGACAACCGCGTCGCCAGCAAGATCACCCAGGGCATCACGACCGAGATCACCGGCGAGGGCGTGTCGATCGCCCCCGTGAACGACCAGATGCTGGCCGACCGCAAGGCCGGCTACGACGCCTTCAAGGTGCCGCAGGACTTCCGCACGCTGGCCGAGTACTTCGCGAAAATCGAACGCACCCGATCGGCGGTCAACATCGGCACCTTCGTGGGCTCGGGCGGGCTGCGCGACTACGTCATCGGGAAGGCCGATCGTGCCGCCACCGCCGACGAGATCGCGAAGATGCAGGCGCTCGTGGCGCAGGCCATGGCCGACGGCGCGCTGGGCCTCAGTTCGTCGCTGCAGTACATCCCCAACCGCTTCTCGACCACCGACGAACTCGTGGCGCTGGCGAAGACCGCCGCCGCGTCTGGCGGCATCTACATCACGCACCAGCGCTCGGAAGGCAACAAGGTGTTCGAGTCGGTGGACGAAGTGCTGACGATTGCCGAGCAGGCCGACATCCCCGCCGAGATCTGGCACCTGAAGACGGCCTACAAGGCCAACTGGGGCAAGATGCCGGAGGTGCTGCGGCGCATCGAGGCGGCGCGCGCGAAGGGCCTGCGCGTCACCGCCAACATCTATCCCTACGACCGCGCCTCGAACGGACTCGACGCGTGCCTGCCGATCTGGGTGCGCGAGGGCGGCACCTCCGCGATGCTGACGCGCCTGCAGGATCCCGCCGTGCGGGCCCGCGTGAAGCGCGAGATGGACGATCCGAACGCGCCCTACGAGAACCAGTGGTACGGCTCGGGCGGCCCGGCCGGCGTCATGCTGAGCACGGTGCTCGACCCGTCGCTGCGCCAGTACGAGGGCATGAACTTCGTCGAGATCGGCAAGGTGATGGGGAAGGACCCGCGCGATGCCGCCATCGACCTCGTCATCGCCGACAAGGCGCAGTCGGACGTCATCATCTCGATCATGCGCGAGGACGACGTGGTGGCGGCGATGAAGACGCCGTGGGTGTCGTTCGACACCGACTCGGGCGCCCGCGCCGAAGACGGGCCGCTGTCGCGGTCGAAGTCGCACCCGCGTTCGTGGGGCACCTTCACGCGCGTGCTCGGCAAATACGTGCGCGAGGACGGCGTGCTCACCCTCGAAGACGCCGTGCGCAAGGCCACCTCGCAGGCGGCCATCCGCGTCGGGATCGCTGATCGCGGGCTGATCCGGGCGGGCATGTTCGCGGACCTCGTCGTGTTCGACCCGGACACGGTGAAGGACCTCGCCACCTTCGAGCAGCCGACGAAGTATTCGACCGGCATGCGCGACGTGCTCGTGAACGGCAGGGCCGTCGTGCGCAACGGCGCCATCACCGAGGAACGTCCCGGGCGTCCCCTCCGCGGCCCCGGGTATGCCGGCAGGCGTTGAGGATCACACCATGCGCCGACTGTGCCTGCCCGCCGCCTGCGTCGTCGCCGCCACTGCCTGTGCCTCTCCCGAGCCGCCGACGATGACCTATCCCACCACACGCCGCGTCGATCACGTGGACACGTACCACGGGGTCGCGGTGCCCGACCCCTATCGCTGGCTCGAAGACGACACGTCGGCCGAGACGGCCGCGTGGGTCGAGGCGCAGAACCGCGTCACCTTCGCGCACCTCGACACCATTCCGTTCCGGGCGGGGCTCACGAGCCGGCTCGAGCAGCTCTTCAACTATCCGAAGTTCAGCGCACCGGAGCGCCGCGGCACCACCTGGTTCTTCTCGAAGAACGACGGGCTGCAGAACCAGGCGGTGATCTACATGCAGCAGGGGCTCGACGGCACGCCCTCGGTGCTGCTCGACCCCAACACGCTCTCGCCCGATGGCACGACCAAGCTGTCGGTGTTCAGCGTCTCGACGGATGGCCGGCTCGCTGTCTACGGGCTGTCGCAGGGCGGCTCCGACTGGATGGAGTACCGCGTGCTCGACGTGGCCACGAAACAGCCGCGCGAGGACGTCGTGCAGTGGGTCAAGGTGTCGGGTGCGGCCTGGGCCGGCAACGGCTTCTTCTACAGCCGGTATCCCGCGCCGACCGGCGGCCGCGACCTCTCCGCCAAGAACGTCAACCACGAGGTCTATTTCCACACCGTCGGCACGCCGCAGTCGGCAGACCGGAAGGTCTTCTCCGATCCGGCGAGTCCCGAGCGCTTCCACACCGTGGATGTGACCGAGGACGAACGCTTCCTCATCCTGACCGTGTCGGATCGCGGCAAGGGAAAGAAGGGCAATGCCGTCTTCTACCGCGACCTGGCGACGAAGGACACGACGTTCCACCCGATCGTCGAAGAGATCGGCGACGACACCTTCACCGTCATCGACAACATCGGCACGTCGTTCCTGGTCTACACCGATCGCGGCGCCCCGAACGGGCGTGTCTTCCAGTTCGATCCGAAGACGCCGGCCGAATCCGCGTGGAAGGACGTGTTGCCCCAACGCGCCGAGCCCCTCGACGGCGTCTCGACGGGCGGCGGCAAGCTGTTCGCGAGTTACCTGAAGGACGTGACATCGCGGTCCTACGTGTTCGATCTGAGTGGGCGTCAGGAACACGAGCTCCCGCTGCCCGGCCCGGGCACGGTGGCCGGCCTCGGCGGACGCCGCGACGACGCGCAGATCTTCTACACCTACACGTCGTTCAACTACCCGCCCACCATCTTCCGCTACGACGTGGCGACGAAGACCTCGACGCCGTTCCGCGAGGTCACGATCCCCGGCTTCCGCGCCGACGACTACGAAGTCACGCAGGTGTTCGTGACGAGCAGGGACGGCACGAAGGTGCCGATGTTCCTCACGCACAAGCGCGGCCTGCAGAAGACGGGGCAGAACCCGACGCTGATGTACGGCTACGGCGGCTTCAACGTGAACACACCGCCGGCCTTCAGCGCCCTCCGAATCGCGCTGCTCGAGCAGGGCGTGGTCTACGCCTCGGTCAACATGCGCGGCGGCGCCGAGTACGGCGAGGCGTGGCACGAGGCCGGCACGAAGCTCAGGAAGCAGAACGTGTTCGACGACTTCATCGCGGCGGCCGAGTGGCTCATCGCGAACAAATACACGTCATCGCCGAAGCTGGCCATGCTGGGCGGATCGAACGGCGGCCTGCTCGTCGGCGCCGTGATGAACCAGCGGCCGGAGCTGTTCGCCGTGGCGATTCCGCAGGTGGGCGTGATGGACATGCTCCGCTTCCACACCTTCACCATCGGCTGGAACTGGATTGCCGACTACGGATCGAGCGATGACGCGGAGCAGTTCAAGGCGCTCTACGCCTACTCGCCACTCCACAACCTGAAGCCGGGCACGCGGTATCCGGCCACGCTCGTCACGACGGCCGATCACGACGATCGGGTCGTGCCGGCGCATTCGTTCAAATACGCCGCCACGCTCCAGGCCGCGCAGGGGGGACCGGCGCCGGTGCTGGTCCGTGTGGACACGAAGAGCGGCCACGGTGCGAGCAACACGAAGAAGCAGATCGAGAGCACGGCCGACATCTACGCGTTCGTCCTCCATCATCTGGGCGTGCGTCCCACGCTGACGGGGACCGCAACCGCCAAACCGTGAACGGTGCAGCCTCCGTCCGAGGGGTTGTGTCGGTGTTTGTCTGAGTCCGTCTGATCTGTAGGGCCCCGACACACATGAGCTAGCGCGCATTCACATTGCGCGTGGCTCATGCGTTCACTACAGTGGTCGCCACTCGACGGTCGGGCCCTCTCGACAAGGATGGATGTGTTTGGCTGCCAGCGACGACGCTCCCCCGGCGCATCGCCCCCCGTTCGATTTCAGCGCGAGCCTGCCGGCCTTTCTCGACTCCGCGCCGGATGCGATGGTCATCGTCGGTCCCGACGGACGCATTCAACTCATCAACCGCCAGGCCCAGACGCTCTTCGGCTATTCGCCGAATGAACTCGTCGGTGCGCCGATCGAAGTGCTGGTGCCGCTGCGCTATCGCCGCGGGCATCCCGGTTACCGCGAGGGTTACGCCAGCGCGCCGCTGATTCGTCCGATGGGCACGGGCCGCGACCTGCACGCGCTGCGCAAGGACGGCAGCGAGTTCCCGGCCGAAATCAGCCTCGGGCCGATCGAGACGGCCGGCGGCGTGTTCATCACGGCCGCCGTGCGCGACCTGACCGAGCGGCTCCGGCTGGCGGAGGAGAGCCGCGCCGCCCGCCGCGCCATCGAGATTGCCGACGAACTCAAGGCCAGCCTGCGCGAGCGCGAGATCCTGCTGCAGGAGGTGCATCACCGCGTCAAGAACAACCTCCAGGTCATCTCGAGCCTCATCAACATGCAGCGGCGCAAGGTGAGTGATGAAGCGGCGCGCGCGGCGCTCGTCGAATGCCAGACGCGCGTGCAGGCGATCGGCCTCATCCACGAGCAGCTCTACATGTATGCCGACTACGCGCGCGTGCCGTTCTCGGTCTACGTGCAGGGCCTCGTCGCCAATCTCGCCGAGGCCCTTGGCACGCCGGCGCGCGTGCGCGTCGAGCTGCACGTCGAACCGGTGGCGCTCGCCGTGGACAAGGCGATCCCGTGCGGGCTCATCGTGAACGAACTCGTGACCAACGCCTTCAAACACGCGTTCCCTGGCGAACGCGCCGGCGTCATCAGCGTCTACCTGCACGCCCTCGACGATCACCGGCTCGAACTCGCGGTCGCCGACGACGGCGTCGGCATGCCGGCCGCAAACGGCGGAGTGGCCGGTGGCGGGCGCGGGTCGCTCGGCATGCAGCTCGTGCACACGCTCGTCGCGCAACTCGGCGGCACGCTCACGAAGTCCAGCGGCGCCGGCACCGTTCACACCGTGCAGTTTTCCCCGGAGGTTTCGTGAACTTTGCCGCCGCCGCCATCGACGCCCGTTCGATCCTCATCGTCGAGGACGAGCGGATCGTCGCGATGGACATCCAGCAGACGCTGAACGACCTCGGCTACGACGCGGCCTCCGTGGCCTCGTCCGCCGACGAAGCCATGGCCTGCGCCGAGGCGCGACGGCCGGAGCTCGTGCTGATGGACATCCGCATCAACGGGCCGCGCGACGGCATCGAGGCGGCCGAGGCGCTGAAGCGGATCTTCGACGTGCCGATCGTGTTCCTCACGGCGCACGCCGACGAGACGACGCTGCAGCGCGCCAAGTTCACGGCGCCGCACGGCTACCTGCTCAAACCGATCAAGGCGGCCGAGCTGCGCAGCGTGGTCGAAGTGTCGCTCTTCCGGCACGACATGGAGCGGCGGCAGCGCGAACGCGATCGCTGGTTCGCGGCCACCCTCGAGTCGATTGCCGATGCCGTCGTCGCCGTCGGGCTCGACGGACGCATCACGTTCATGAACCCGGTCGCGGAGGCGCTGACCGGTGTGTCGGCGGCAGACGGCGTCGGCCAGCCGGCGGCCGATGTGCTGCGCCTGGTGGCGATGCCCTCCGGTGTCACCGAGGTGCCGGTGCTGCAGGCGCTGCGTCAGCGCGAAGTCGTGGTGCTGCCGGAAGGGCAGCTCCTGAACGTCGCGACCGGCGAGCACCGTCTCATCGTGGACAGCGCCGCGCCGGTCGTGGACACCCGCTCGAGCCAGACCCTCGGCGCCGTGATGGTGTTTCGCGACGTCACCGAGCGCCAGCGCATGCAGGCGCGGCTCGAGATGATCGAACGGCTCGCCTCGCTCGGCACACTCGCCGCCGGCGTGGCGCACGAGGTCAACAACCCGCTCACGGTCGTCGTCGCCAACGCGGAATACGTCAAGTCCGAAATCGAACAGCTCCGCCTCGACGCCGCCGCCGGGCCGCCCACGCCCGACAGCATCGATCGGTCGCGCCAGGTGGCGCAGGCGCTCGACGACGTGAGTTCCGCGGCGGCGCGCATCGGGCAGATCGTGTCGGACCTCAAGGCGTTCGCGCGGCCGGTGCCGCCGGCCTCCGGTCAGGTCGACGTGGTGCGATCGGTGGAATGGGCCATCCGCGCCACGGCGCACGAGTTCCGCAGCCGCGCCCGCGTCGTGCGCCGGCTGGAGCCGGTGCCGCCGGTCGAGGCCGACGACGTCCGGCTCGGGCAGGTGATCGTGAACCTGCTGACGAATGCCGCGCACGCAATCCCGCCGGGCCAGGCCGGCAGCCACGAGGTCACCGTGTCCACGGGGCTCGACGCCGCGGCACGTGTGGTCATCACCGTGCGCGATACCGGCGGCGGCATCCCCGCCGCCGTCCGGGCGCACATCTTCGAGCCGTTCTTCACGACCAAACGCGACGATGGCGGCACCGGGCTCGGTCTCGCCATCTGCCACGGCATCGTGACCGCGCTCGGCGGAGACATCGACGTGGAGAGCGAAGAAGGACGCGGCACGACCGTGCGCGTGAGTCTGCCGGCCGCCGCCGCGGCGGCGCCCGATGCGATCGTGCCCCCCGCGCCGGCCCCGGCCGTGCGCCACGCGCGCGTGCTCGTCATCGACGACGAAGAACTGCTGCTGAGCGTGATGGGCCGCATCCTGCACGACTACGAGGTCGAGACGACGGCGGATGCCCGCCACGCGCTGTCGCTCATCGAAGGCGGCCAGGCCTTCGATGTCATCCTGGTGGACGTGACGATGCCGCTCATGTCGGGCATCGCGTTCTTCCAGGAACTGCGGACGACACATCCCGCGCTGGCCGACCGCGTCGTCTTCATGAGCGGCGGCGTCTTCGAATCGGATTTCGAGGCGTTCCTCGACACCGTGCCGAACGTCCGCATCGGCAAGCCCTTCCGCGGCACGGCGCTGCGCCAGGTGGTGCAGGAGATCGTCGATCGGGCCACGGGGGACGCAGGCGACAGCCGGCGGTAGGCCGCGGCGCGCGGGAGGCGGTAAACTCTCCGGCTGAGGAGATGCCGTGAGCGAGTCCACCCGTCGAGAGATGATCGCGCAGAGTGCGGCCGGCCTGGCGTGGCTGGCGTCGCTGGGAATCCCGGAATCGGCCTGGGCACGGCAGGGCGGCGAGGAGCTCGTCGCGCTCACCGACTACACCGACGCCTTCCGGATCCTGGCCTCCGAGGCGACGCCGCGCGTGCGCTGCGTGGACCTGCGCCAGCTCACGAGCTGGGCGACACCGAACGACGAACACTATGCCTTCGGCCAGACCACGTCGCCCGAGGTGGACGCCGCGGCCTACCGGCTGCGCGTCGGCGGCTTCGTGAAGACGCCGCTCGAGTTCACGCTCGACGAGCTGAAGGCCCGTCGCGATCGCCGCGACGAAGCCGTCACACTCGAGTGTTCCGGCAACTCGACGCGGCCCAACCGCATGGCCGGCCTGCTCTCGAACGGCGTCTGGACCGGCGTGGGCCTCAAGTCGATCCTCGAGGAGGCGGGCCTCGCGCCGGAGGCCCGCGAGGTGCTCTTCCTCGGCCTCGACATGGAGAAGGAGAAGAAATTCCAGGCCGGCAATCGCGAATACGCCGCGCCGCACGGCCGCGCCATCCACCTCCTCGATGCGCTGCATCCCGACACCATGCTGGCCTTCGCGCTGAACGGCCAGCCGATTCCGCGCGACCAGGGTTTTCCGGTGCGCCTGCTCGTGCCCGGCTGGTATGGCATGACGCAGGTCAAGTGGCTCGGCCGCATCGAAGTGCTCGACCGCCGCTACGAGGGCCAGCACCAGGTGCGCAACTACCTGTCGCTGCGGTCGGTCGCGACGCCCGACGGGCCGATGTGGATCGACACGTCGATCTCGAAGAACCGTCTCAAGTCGATTGTCGCGCGGGTCACACGGACGAAGCGCGGCGCCGACTGGCAGTACCGGATCGCGGGTCCGGCCTGGGGCGGACAGGCGCCGATCAAGGCGGTGGAAGTGTCGGTGGACGGCGGACCGTGGCAGGCGGCCACGATCGATCCGCTGCCGGCCGCCGCGACGCGCCTGCCGAACAGAGCGAAGTACGGCTGGGTGCTCTGGTCGTTCACCACGGCGAATCTGACGCCCGGCACGCACACCGTCGTGGCGCGGGCCATCGACGCGCAGGGGAAGGTGCAGCCCACGAAGGCGGAACGCGACGCCGAAATCGCGAGCGGCCGCGAAGACAATTCGCAGTGGACGCGCGAAATCCGCGTCGAGGCCTGAGCGCGGGCTGACGCGCGCCGCTGCCGCTACTGCGGCGGCGCCGGCAGGTACTTCTCGACCGGCACGCGCGCCGGCACGCGCTGATTGCCGGCGGCCGCCACGAGGCGGCGCGCCGCGGATTCCTCTCCCCAGAACCACAGCGTGCCGTCGGTCGTGCGGGCGAAGGAGAAGTTGCCCCCCAGCCAGTAAGCCTCCACGCCGGGCAGCTTCACTGGGGTGGGCAGTGGCTGGAAGTCGCCCGAGATGCCGGCGCCGAGCTGCCCCCAGTCGCTGTTGCCCCAGCCGATGAGCGTGCCGTTCCGGCGGCGCACCATGATGTGGCGGCCGTAGCTCCCGGCCTTCACCTCGACGGCGTCGGTGATGCCCTTGACCGGCGCCGGCGTGGGCTGCGCCGGATCGTCCGGATCCACATGTCCGCCGTCGCCGAGGTTCGCCTGTTCGTTGTGGCCCCAGGTGAGCACACGGCCCTCACGCGTCACCGCGGCGTTTGCCGCCGCGCCCACCGCCAGCGACACCACGTCTTTCAACGCGGGCACCTCCGTGGGCGGAAGGATGTCGTTCGACACGCGGCCCAGCCCGAGGCCGCCGCGTCTGTTGTTGCCCCACCCGAAGACACGCCCGTCGCGGGCCATCGCGAAGCCCTGCGCGCCGCCGACGATGTGCACGATCTCAGCGAGCCCGGCCACCGGCACGGGCGGGGCGACACCCGGAAACTCCGGGGTCTTCCCCCGGAGCACCTCGGGCAGCACGCCCCACGCGCGCACGGTGCCGTCCTTCAGCACCGCCAGCGCGACGTTGCCGCGCGCCGCGATCTCGACGACGTCGGTCAGTCCGGGTACGGGCGCCGGTGTGTGGCGATCGCTGCCGGTGGGGCCGTTCACGGCGGCGCCGAGCTGCCGTTCGTAACCGCGCCCCCACGCCCACACCGTGCCATCCTCGAGCCGGGCGTACGACGTGTCTTCGTCGGCGACGACCTGCACGGCCGCGGCCGGCAGCTCGACGCGCGCCGCCGCCAGGAACCGGCGGATGACTGGCGGCCGGGCGGCCTGCCCGGCGCGGTTCTCGCCGAGGGCCATGACCGAGCCGTCGGAGAGCCGCACCAGCACGTGGAGGGAGGCCGAGACCTCGACGACCGTCGGGGGCGCCTGCGCGATGAGTGCAGGCGCGGCGGCGAGCACGAGCCAGACCGCGAACGGCAGCAGCGAACGAGACATCGGCTACTCAGCGCACGTAAGGGATCGTCTGCGGGCCATGCGGGAGCACGGCCAGCGTGGCGCCGGGGCCGGCCTGGCCCAGCGCTTCACGCACCGCCATGCCCACGTCGGTCACCGGCTCGAAGTGCGCCTGGCGGAGCTGCTCGTGGGTGAGCCCGTCGGCCTTCACGAGCACGCGCGCCTTGCGCTGGATGAGCGCCTGCACCTGCACCTGCCAGGCGTCCTGTTCGGCGAAGCCCGGCGCCTCCACCATCTCCAGCAGCTCGGCGGGTGAGCGCCGCTGCCGCAGCAGGCGGCCGTATGGGCCGTGATCGGGCACGCCGTCTCGGCACTCCGCCGCGCACACGATCGTGCCGCCGGGTTTCACGATGCAGGCTGCCGCCGACATCCCCTTCACCGCCTGATAGAGATTCTGGTCGAGCGGGAAGCCGGAGTTGGTCGTGAGCACGACGTCGAAGAGGCCGTCCACCGGACACATCGCCGTGTCCTTCACGAAGGCGCACGCGGCGGCGTGTTCGTCGAGCAGCGCGCCCGAGAAGACGTGCGTGATGGCCTGATCGCGGTTGAGAGCCACGTCCACGGCGAAGGTCACGCCCGTGAGCGCGGCGATCTCGCGCACGTCGTCATGCACCGGGTTGCCCTGGGTGATGCCCCACACGGCGTTGGCGTGCCCGATGTGCCGGGCGTCGTGCAGCACGAGCGTGGTGGCGAGTCCGGCCAGGCCCGGCGCGACCATCTTCGGTCCGCCGCTGAAGCCGGCGAAGAAATGCGGCTCGACGAAGCCGGTCGTCAGACGCACGTCGGCCTCGAGCCAGTGGCGGTTGAGCCACACCGGCACGCCGCGTGACGTCGTGCCGGCGAAGGTGAGCGCGCCTTCGTCGCGGGCATCGTGGTTGACGATGTGGCAGCGGGCCACCAGATCCGCGCCGAGCATCCGCGCGAGTTCCTCGGGCGTGTTGGCGCGATGTGTGCCGGTCGCGACGAGCAGCGTCACGTCGTCGAGCCGCGTGCCGGGCAGCGCGGCGAGGATCGCCTCCACCATCACCTGGCGCGGCTGCGCGCGGGTGACGTCGCAGATGGAGATGGCCACCCGCTGGCCCGGCGCCACCAGCGCGGCCAGTGGCGGTCCGGCGGTGGGCCGCGCGAGGGCCTCGTCGAGTGCGGCGCGCGCGTCGGCGACGGCAGGCGTGTGGCGGGGCGCGACGACCACGGTGCGGTCGTCGGGCACGTCCACCGGCAGACCGTCGCTGCCGTAATCGAGGAGGAGGCGCATGCGCTATTGTGGCCCGCGTCGTCCCGGCAGCGCCATCGCCAGCAGTTCGACGACGTGGGCTGTCTGCACGGCGTGACCGGCCGCGGCGAGGGCGACGCCCAGTTGCGTCAGGCAGCCGATGTTCGCCGACACGACCATCGCGGCGCCGGACGCGGCCACCGCGTCGGCCTTGCGCCGGCCGAGCGCGGCGGCGAGTGCCGGCTGCTCGACGTTGTAGAGCCCCGCCGACCCGCAGCAGAGACCGCTGTCGGCGATCGGCGCGAGCGTGAGCCCGTCGATGGCGCCGAGCAGCCGCCGCGGCGCCGCCGTGATCTGCTGGGCGTGCGCGAGGTGACAGGCGTCCTGATACGCCGCGCGGAGCGGCGCGGGGAGCGCAAGGGGCGTCATGAGGCCGAGCCGATCCAGGTACTCGCACACGTCGAGCACGGGCGCGCCGCTCGTGTGCGTGTCCTTCATCGACGAGCCGCAGCCGGCGGCAGTGGCGATGACGGCATCGACGTCGGCCGGGAAGGACGCCGCGTGCGCGGCGGCGAGCGCCGTGCCGTAGTCGTGATCGCCGGCGTGCCGCGCGAGCGCGCCGCAGCACCCCTGGCCGGGCGGCACCACGACCTCGACGCCCTGAGCGGTGAGCACGCGGATCGCATCGTTCGCCACCGACGGCCGCAGCACGCTCTGGACGCAGCCGGTCATGAGCGCGACGCGGCCGCGCCGTCGACCGCGAGCCGCCGTGAACGCCGGGGCCACGTCTGGCGCCGGCAGCTGTGGTGGCAGCAGGCCCAGCATCGCGCCGACGGACGCCGGCAGCGCCGGAGCGAGCATCTTCGCTCCGGTGCCGAGGGCCGCCGCCGCGCGGAAGAGGGCCGGTGAGGCCATCACCCGCAGCAGCGTCTTCAGGTGCAGGCGCGCCGCCGCCGGGCGGTGGGCCACGAGATCCTCCCGCATCGGCTCGATGAGATCGCGATACCGCACACCCGACGGGCAGGCCGTTTCGCACGCGAGACAGCCGAGGCAGCGGTCGAGATGCTGGGCGGCGTCGGTGAGCGGCAGGCCGCCTTCGAGCACCTCCTTCATCAGCACGATGCGGCCGCGCGGCGAGTCCATCTCTTCGCCGAGCACCTTGTAGGTCGGGCAGGCGGGCAGGCAGAAGCCGCAGTGGACACACGACGACACGGCCGCGGCCATCGCGGCGCGTCTCGGATCGTGCGTGGCAGGAATCTGGTGATGCATGGGATCTAGCGGAAGCGGCCGTCGGGATCGAGCGAGGCCCGCACGCGGTCGGCGAACGCGGGGGCGTGGCGGATGCCGAGGGGCGTACCGGCGTCGGGTCCGCGCACGACCGCGCCGCGCAGGTGCGCGGCGGCGAACGCGTCCTGGAGGGCGTCGAGCGGCTGCGTGCTGTGGAGGAAGGCCACGGCGCCGCCTGCCGAGAGACGGCAGGGCCCGAGCGGCATCAGCGTGGCGAGGATCGCGGTGAGGCGCGACGGCGCGGCCGGCACCTTCACCGTGGCGCCCGTTGCCGGCCAGGCGGCGAGTGACAGCGCCTGCCAGTGCCGCGCCTCGTCGGCGCCCGTCAGTGTCTCAACCGCGTGCGCCAGTGCCCGGGCGGCCCTGGCGGCGCGGGCGTCGAGTGCATCAGCGGCGCCGGCAAGCCGCGCCGAGACGACCGCGGACGTCGCGTCGAGATCGAGCGCGTCGAGGTCAAGATTCGCCAGGCGCAGCCGCTCGTGCGCGGCGAGTGCGCCGGCGAGCGATGACGCGCGGGCCACGAGTGTGCGGGTGGCCTCGGCGCGCGGGAACACCTTCAGGCTGACCTCGGCGATGACGCCCAGGCGTCCGGCGCTGCCGACGAGCGCATGGTGGAGCAGGAACCCGGCAGCGTTCTTCACCACCTGGCCGCCGCTCGCGATGAGACGGCCGCGGCCATCCACCACGCGCGCGCCGATCACGAAATCGCGCACGCCGCCGTAACGATAGCGGCCCGGGCCGCTCAGCCCCGACGCCAGCATGCCGCCCACGGTGGCGCCGTCGCCGGCGATCGGCGGGTCCCACGGGAGGTATTGCCCGTGGACCGCAAGCGTGTCTGTCAGATGTCGCACGGGCGTGCCCGCGAGCACCGTCACCACGCACTCCGCCGGGTCGTAGGCGGTGAGGCCCGAGAGGGCGCCAAGGGCGATCACGTCGACGCCGGGCGGCGCGCCGTTGTGCCGCCACGGCCGCGTCGTGCCGCCGCCGGCAATTCGCAGCGGCGCGGGCGCCGTAGTCGCGACGGCGTCGGCCAGCGCGTCGAGCGTGGCAGGCGTCGTGACGGTCACGCCGGCGTCTCCAGCATCTTGCCGCGATTGGCGAGGCGCCGCCCGTCCACCGACTCGCGCAGGCGCTGCATGAACGCGATGTCCTCCGGGCGATACATCTCGGGCAGGAACGCGCGCTTCTCGAGGCCCACGCCATGTTCGCCGGTGATCGACCCGCCAAGACGGATGCACAGCCGCAGGATGTCGGTGGCGAGGGCCTCGGCGCGTGCGAGCGCGCCGGGCTCGCGGCCGTCGTAGAGGATGAGCGGATGCAGGTTGCCGTCGCCGGCATGGAACACGTTGGCCACGCGCACGCCGTGCTGCCGCGAGAGTTGCTCGATGGCGACGAGCGCGTCGCCCAGCTTCGTGCGCGGCACCACGCCGTCCTGCACGATGAAGTCGGGGCTCAGGCGGCCGACGGCGGAGAAGGCACACTTGCGGCCCTTCCAGAGGAGCGCGCGCTCCTCGGCGTTGGCGGCAATGTGCACGTGCGACGGCCCCGACGCCTCGAGCACGGCGCTGAGCCGCGCCAGTTCCGCCTCCGCCTGCGCGGCATCACCTTCGAGCTCGACGAGCAGCACGGCGGCGGCGCCGGGCGGATAACCCGCGTGCACCGCGGCTTCGGCGGCGTCCATCGCGAGGCGATCCATAATCTCCATCGCGCCCGGCAGCAGTCCCGCGGCGATGATGCGTGTCACGGCGTCGCCGGCGGCCTGGAGCGAGGTGTAGCTCGCCAGCACCGTGCGGTAGGACTCCGGCCGCGGCAGCAGGCGTACCGTCACCTCGAGGGCCACGCCGAAGAGGCCTTCCGATCCCACGAAGAGTCCGGCGAGATCGGGTCCCACGTCTTCCACGCTGTCGCCGCCGAGCCGCACCACCTCGCCGTCCGGCAGCACGACCTCGAGGCCGAGCACGTGGTTGGCCGTCATGCCGTGCCGGAAGCAGTGCGCGCCGCCGGAGTTGAATGCCACGTTTCCGCCGATCGTGCACACCGACTGGCTCGACGGGTCGGGCGCGTAGTAGAGCCCGAAGGGTTCGGCGGCCGCCGAGATGTCGAGGTTGATGACGCCGGGTTCGACGACGGCGATGCGGTCCACCGGATCGAGGCGCACGATGCGGTTCAGGCGGTTGAGGGCGATGACGATGCCGTCGTCGAGCGGCACCGATCCACCCGAGAGGCTCGTGCCGGATCCGCGGGCCACGAACGGCACACCGGCGGCGTGGCAGAGGCGCACCGTGTCGATGACCTCCTGACGCGTTTCGGCGAGCACGACGGCGAGCGGCCGCGTGCGGAAGGCCGTGAGGGCGTCGCTCTCGTAGGAGGCGAGCGCGCTTGCGCGCGTGAGCAGCCGGTCGGGCGGATAGATCGCCGCGAGCGCCGTCGTGAGGTCCATCAGCGCGCGGTCACCCAGGCGACGATGTCGCGCACGACCGCGTCGTCCACGTGGCCTTCGATGCGGTACTCGGCCGGCGTGCTCTTGCCGGTGCCGGTCATCAGCAGATGGTTGAGCGCCGGATAGGAGGTGAGCCGCACGTCGGCGCGGCCGCCGAGCGCGGCGCGCCAGGCGGCGAAGTCGTCCATCGTGACCTGATAGTCGCGTTCGCCCTGCAGCACGAGCATGGGCAACGACAGGGCTTTGGCCGCGGCTGGCGGATCATACCCGCGCAGGTCGATCACATACGAGGCCGGGCCGCTCGCGAGCGGGCCCGTGAGCGGCGGATCCCCCGGCTTGAGCGTCTTCACGCGCGCGACGATGGCCTCCGCGTCCGCGATCTGCGTCTTTTCGTCGTCCGACACCGTGCCGTCCACCTCGGCGAGATACCGCGTCTGCGACAGGATCGAGTCGGCCAGCGGACGCACGGCGCCGGCCAGCACGATGAGCCCGCCGAGTTTCGGATCGGCCGCACCGATGCGCGGCGCCAGCATGCCGCCCAGGCTGTGGCCGGCGACGAAGATGCGGTCCTGGCGGACGCCCGGTGTCTCGCGCAGCACCTTCACGGCGGCGAGCGCGTCGTCGATGGTTTCGTCCTGCACGGTGAAGGTCGTAAGCGCCTGGATGCGCGAGCGGTGCGCCAGCGTGCGTTTGTCGTAGCGCAGCACGGCGATGCCGCGGGAGGCGAGGCCCCAGGCGATGTCGCGAAACGGGCGGTTGGGCCCGAACGACGCGTCGCGATCGGCAGGGCCCGAGCCATGCACGAGTACCACGGCGGGGAACGGCCCGTCGCCCACCGGCATGGCGAGTGTGCCCGGCAGCGACCAGCCGGTGCCGGCATCGACCGTGACGGCCGATTCCTTGAAGTTCGCGTAGGTGACGTAGGCGGGCGGCGTGTATTCCGTCACGACCATCGCCGGCCGGATGTTGAGACCGACCACCTGCGCCTTGCCGCCCCACACCACCGTGACGTCCACCGGCCCGCCGGCGAAGTCGCACACCAGCACGACGCCGCGCATGCCGCCCTGTTCCGAGACCCGCGCATCGGTGATGCCGCGGAAGGCGCCGGCCTGCTGCTGCACCGACGTGATGGCCTGCGTGAGCTGCGCCTCGGAGAGCGCCGCCTTCATCTGGTCGTCGAACTTCGCCACCATCGGCCCGGGCCGCCCGGCGAAGAGCGCCTCCACGAGCGCCCGGCTGCCGGCGATGAGCATCGAGTCGAAGTCGGGCTGCAGGGCAGCGGCGACGAGAAGGACGGCGGCCACGAGGGTCTGCGACATGACAGGAGGCATGGTCGCACAGATTCCGCGCCCGGCGCGGCCTGTCCGGACGGGCTCAGCCCATGATGCGCTTGAGCGCGTTCATCGCTTCCTGGGCGCCGACGAACAGGAACAGCACGAGGATGGCGACGAGCAGCACGTTCGTCATCAGCGCGTTCTTCGGCACGTCCCGGTCGGCCCAGTCCACCTTGTTGTTCAGATACAGCAGGGTGCCGGCGAGGAAGGGCACGAAGAGGCTGCCGATGACCGTGTAGGTCACGATGACGAGCAGCGGCGCGCCGGTGAAGGCGAGCGGCAGCGGCACGAGCGAGATGAAGATGAGGCCGAGCTGATAGGGCCGGCTCGTCACCTTCGTGATGTCCTCGCGGGCCGCGACCGACAGCCCCTTCATCACGCCGTAGATGTCGGCGTAGAGATACGGCACGCTCTGCCACACGCCGAGCAGCGAGGCGAAGACCGCCGCCCAGAAGCCGAGCCCGTAGGCCCAGATGCCGAAGGGCCCGAGGATCGTGCCGAGGAACGCCGCCATGCGGGGCACGGCTTCCGCGTCCTTCAGCGCGACGCCGGGCACGAAGAACGCCGTGTTGGCGATGAGCATGATCGAGATGCCGAAGAGGGCCGTGAAGACGTAGGCCACGGCGACGTCACCGCGCACGTACGAGAGGTAGCCGGAGCCGCGCATGCCTTCTTCGCGCATCCAGTAGTTGTAGGAGAGCATCGTCACCGACCCGCCGATGCCGCCGATGAGCGAGAGCACGTAGGTGCCGCTGCCGCCGGGAATCGTCGGCAGCACGAGGCCGGTCAGGGCCGGTCCCGGGTTGTTCATCGTGAGCGCCGCGCAGACCAGGATGCTGAAGCCCATCACGCCGACGAGGATCTTCATCAGCTTCTCGAACTTGCCGTAGCCGCCGAGGTAGACGAAGACGAAGCCGATGAGGCTGTGCAGCACCGCGCCCCACGACTGCGAGACGGCGCCGCCGGTGAGGTTGGCGAGCCCGAGGCCGCAGGCGTTCGTGAGCGCCGCGCTCACCGCGATCGTCCACAGCACCAGATACACGCCGAAGACAATCTTCACCGACGCGTGCAGATGTTCCGCCCAGCCTTCGATGACCGTCTGGCCGGTGGCGAGCTGCCAGCGCGCGATGCCCTCGCTCAGCACGAACTTGAAGAAGGCGCCGAGCGCGATCGCCCAGAGCAGCACGATGCCGTAGCGGGCGCCGCCCACCGTGGCCGACACCACGTCGCCCGAACCGATGCCGGTGGCGGCCACGACCAGACCGGGGCCGGCAAGCTTGAGGAAACTGACGGTGGGCGCGGGCTTCGGGGCGGACGGATTCGACACGGGGGACCTTTCGGCGGGGAAGGGTATCAGAGAACCGGCGCGGCGGCGCGCCGGGCCCGGGCCACGACACCGAGCGCATCGGCGAAAGCGCCGGCGAAATGGTCGATCTCGGCCTCGCCCATCACGGTGGCCACGACGTAGAGCTGACGCGTCGAGCTGAAGACGTCGCGGTTGGCGAGGGCCAGGTGCATCAGCTTCACGAAGCGGACGTCTTCCGTGAGGGCGGCCTCCGGCGTGCGCACGGGCGGCGCCGTGAGGTGCAGCTGCATGAGCGAGCCGTAGCCGGTCACCACCGCCTCGATGTCCTCGCGGGCGATCGTGTCATTCAGCCGCGCGCGCAGGTGATCGCCGGCGGCATTGAGCGCCGCCACCGCCGTCTGGTCGAAATGGGCGAGCGCGGCGAGGCCCGCGGCCATCGTCGTGGCGTTGCCGTTGTAGGTGCCGGAATGACTGATGCTGCCCGGGCGCGACGGATCGAACGTGGCCATGACGTCGGCGCGGCCGCCGAAGGCGCCCACCGGCAGGCCGCCGCCCATGATCTTGCCGAAGCTCGTGAGATCCGGCCGCACGCCGAAGACCTCCTGCAGCCCGCCCACGCCGAGGCGGAACGTGATCACCTCGTCGAGGATGAGCAGCACGCCACATTCGGCGGTGACGGCGCGCAGACCTTCGAGGTACGCGCGATCGGCGACGAGCGCGCCGGAGCCGAGCATCGGCTCGACGATGACGGCGGCAAGGCGATCGCAGTGCCGGCGAATCAGCGTGGCGGTGCGATCGAGATCGTTGAAGCCGCCGATGACGACATCGGCGGCGACCCCCGGCGTGACGCCCGGCGGCAGGTCGGACGACGCGGCCGACATCGCGATCGACACGGGATCGTGCGAGCCGTGATACCCGCCCGCCATCTTGAGGATGGCCGGTTTCTTCGTGAAGGCGCGGGCGGCGCGGATGGCCCCCATCGTGGCCTCGGTGCCCGAGTTGCAGAACCGCAGCCGCTCGACCGTCGGCACACGCGCGCGCAGCACCTCGGCGAGTTCGACCTGCAACTCGTTCGCGGTGCCGTGCACGGTGCCGCGCGCCGCCTGGGTGCGGATGGCCTCGACCACCGGCGGGAAGGCGTGGCCGTGCAGGAGCGACGTGAAGTTGTAGAGCGTGTCGAGCGTGCGCCGGCCGTCGGCGTCGGTCAGCCAGCAGCCTTCACCGTGCGAGACGAAGAGCGGATACGGCGCGTGGAACGTGCCGGTGCGGGTGTCGCCGCCCGGCAGCACCTCACGGGCGCGGGCGAAGAGCGCGGCAGAGGCGGGCGTGCGCGCGAGGTAGGTCTCGCGTTCCTGCTGCTCGACGGGCGTGGCGGCGTCCATGCCCGTGCATCCTACCGCCAACTAGTCGTCGTGGTTCAGTTCGTACTCGCGCTGTTCGCGGTTCTTGTCCGATTGCTGGACGCGATCGCGGCGCTGCGCCGCGCGCATGGCCAGGCCGTGTGTGGACTCGGACTGGATCGCCGGCAGCGACAGCAGCTTCGTGAGCGCCGTCGCCGCACACTTCGGGCAGGCGGGCGTGTCGCCGGTGCGGACCAGCGTCTCGAACTCGTGGTGGCAGGCGTTGCAGGAGTATTCGAAAATCGGCATCGTGAATACTGGGGTCAGACCCCATTCTGGGCCCGCGCAGACTTCCACGCAAGTCGTACCAGACCCACTTGACGGGACGCCGCAGAAGTCTGGTTCTGGCCTGACTGGGGTCTGACCCCAGCACCGGGGCGGTCAGAATCGCCAGCGCACCCCGAGTGTCGAGCGCACGCTCGTGCCCCGCTGGATGCGGTAGCCGCGCACGCCGGCCGTGGCGTGAAGGCGCGGCGCGAGGCGCACGAGCAGGTCGCCGCCGCCCACGCCCGTGACCTGCCGCCTGGTCACATCCCACGCGTTGCCGAGCTCCGGCCCTTCAGCGCCGGTGCGCGCCGACGCGTAGACCTCGAACGACGTCGCGGTCTCGTGCTTCGAGACATACCCGGCGCCGGCCAGCAGTTCAACGGCGACGCGGCGGTCGCCGAAGCGACGACCCACGAGCGCCAGGCCCACCCGGTCGCGCCGCTCGTAGTCGTAACCACCACGCACCAGGTAGTCTTCCGCCGGCCCGGGCGGAAAGCCGAACTGCACGGCGGTGGCGGCGAACTGCCGCGCCAGCGCGATTTCCGCGGCGTCCGCCGGCGGCAGCGTTTCGCTGACGCGCAGCGCCCCGGTGAGGTGCCACTCGGCGCGCACGGTCCAGCGGGGTGAGAGATGCAGGCCCACGCCGAGCACCGCCCCGTGGGTCGTGCCATCGAACCGGTCGCCGGTGAAGAGGGCGCCGTGGCCGGGGTCCGGCGCGGTTTCCTCCGCGGCGACGCCCGAGAGGCTGGCGAAGATCGCGCCCGGCGCCGGCTGCGCGGCGGCGGGTGCGGCCAGCGCCATCAGCAACACCGACAGACAGAAGGCTCGCATGGCCGCATCTTCGCACGGCCATGCCTGAGCTGGACGCGGCCGTGTGCGCCGCGCCCCGCATCGTGTGCAGACGCCCCGGTCAGAACGTCCAGCGCAGCGAGAGCCCCGGCCGCACGCTGAGCCCATTGCCGAGGACGTAGGCCCGCACCTGCGGCACGATGGCCGCGCGCTCGGTCAGCCTGACCGCGACGTCGGCGCCCACGACGGCCACGGCGTGATACGTCGAGGTCGTGTAGGCGGCGGGCACGGTGAGCCGTTCGGCGGCAATCCGCACGTCGTAGCTGGTCTCGACGTCGGTGTTGAGCAGGCCCAGACCGGCGAGCAGTTCGATCGACGCGCGCCGCGCCGGCACGTGATACCCGAGCAGCATGAACCCCGCGGCGGTCGTGCGCCTGGTCTCGGGCATCCCCGGCACGACCAGCGCACTCGACGAGCCGAAGTCCGAGAAGGCCGCGAGTACCTCCGGCGTCAGATACGGATACCCGAAGGCGTCCTGCCGTTGACGGAGCTCACCGGTGAGTGACCCTTCCACGCGCGCCGAGATCTTCTCGGTGAGGTGGATGCCGACGCCCAGGGTGCCGCCGGCCACGGTGCCGCCGCGATCACTCTCGGGGGCGCCGAAGCCCGACGACGACGGGAAACGTTCGATGGCGGCAAAGGCGCCGCCGCTGATGAAGACGGTGCCGGTGGACGGCTGGGCCACGGCGAGGCCGGGCGCGCTCACGAGGAGCGCCAGGGCGATAGGCGACACGAGACGACGCATGACGGGACTTCCTCCGGAGGGCTGGCCCTTACAGAAGTAGCACGGCGCCGCAGCACGGGCTGCACACTCGTCCCCGCCAAGATTCGGGAGGAACGGAACGGCCGGGCTTCGCGGCGCGCGCTACGAGCGGCCCGGCAGGGTGGGCTTTGCCGCGAGCATGGGACCCCGCCGGTAGTCGAGTTCGCCGCAGCTCGCGCACTGCGTGAGCCGGCCTTTCGGCGTCTCGGCCACCATCACGGCCATCTCGTGGCCGCACACCGGACAGGTGTGCAACAGGTCCGCGGGCATCGCCGCCAGCGGCCTCGGGGTATCCAGCACACCATCGAACGGTGCAACGTGTGTGCCGCCCGCGGCGATGTGGCAGGCGAATCTGGTGTGGCCGGCCGGCGTGCGGATTTGCTGAGAAAATCCGCCGGGTGAGTGGGGGACCCCAGGCAGGGCGGAGGCGGGGCCGGCGCCGAACTGCACAAAGCCGGGGCGGCCTGTGCAGGAACGACACACCACGAGTGTGCCTTCACTGCACAGGTTCGTCGGTGTGCCTACCTACTTCGGCAGTTCGATCGCGATGTCCTTGAGGGCGTCGGTGCTGCTGGCCAGTTCGGCCGTGCCGGCCGGGAACTTGTTGTACTTCAGCAGGAACGCGACGATGTCGGCCTTGGCGGCGTTCGGCAGCGAGCCCGGGCTGCTCGGCGGCATCGAGATACGGATGCGGTCGAACAGATCACCCACCGACGTGCCGTTCCAGTTGCTCAGGAACTCCGAACCGGTGAGCCCCGGCGCGAAGCCGTCACCGGCGAGCCCGGCGCCGTGGCACGAGCTGCAGTCCTTCTTGTACGCCTCTTCGCCACGCGTGGCCTGGGCCTCGGTGAAGACGCCGCTGTTGACGGTCTTCGACTGGGCGGCCTCTGGCGTGGCGGTGACGAGCAGCAGCCACGCGGCGGGCAGGGCAATGAATCCGAGCTTGGCAACCTTCATGTCGTTCCCTCGAATCAAGAGTAACCGATCTGCCGGGACCCACCCGCGACGCGGCGTCGCGGCCCGGCCGCCCGGCTTCTGTGTATGAGACAGCCGCGGCGCCGGTTTGGTCACCGCGCGCGGACGGGCGGTGTCGCGGTGTCGCGCGACCCTCTGTGTGTCGCCACGATCCAGACCGCGAAGGCCGCTTCGATGGCCGCGCCGGCGAACGCGCCGGTGGCGGGCGCCGCCCGCAGGCTCGCCAGGGTGTAGGCGGCGGCCACGAGCACGCCGCCGCAGACCCAGAAGACCCGCGCGCCGTACATCGTGGCAAACGTCGCATAGCGGCCGCCGATGACGAGCAGCATCGCCGGGAAGAAGAGGTCCACTCGATAGAGCGACACGACGTAGGCGATCGGCATGCTGAGCACGAGCCACACCGTGGTCTCGAGGGCGAGCGTGCCGAGCGGGTTGCCGTGTGTGTGCTGCCCGCGATACCCGAGCGCCTTGGTCAGCAGCACCCCCACCGGGTAGATGAGCATGCCGCCGGCCAGCAGCGCCAGCACCGCGCGTTCCGGCGAGACCCGCACGGCCACGAGACCTGCCGCCAGCCAGGCCAGGGCCGAGGCGAACATGCCCGGGCCGCCGCCGGCGTACGCCTCGCGCATGTCGCGCTGCAGGTCGGCAAGGGGGGGCGAGGACGAAGCCGTCACGTCCGGATTGTATCCGGCGCTGGACGGGCTCAGGCGCCGCCGCCCGGCTGGCCCGGGCTCCGGCGCAGCACGCCGGCCGTCACCAGCGTGAAGACGAGCCCCACCGGCAGCGGCTCCAGCAGCGAGAAGGCGATGTTCACGAGCGGGTTGCGGTACATGACCGCGAAATCGCGGAGCTCGTTCGCCTGGCGGGTGAGATCGGCCTCGCTCGCGCCGGCCTGGCGGGCCTTCTCGAGCGCGAAGGCCGTGTACTTGTCGAGGAAGTCGGGCACGAAGCCGTAGTACAAGACCTGCCACGTGGCCACGTAACACACGGTGATGACGAGCGAGATGAGCAGCCCCACCTGGAAGGCGCGGCCGAAGGTGACGCCGCCGCCGCCCACGACCTCGCGGTGGGACCGCACGCCGAAGTACACCATCAGGAACGCCAGCACCATCGTGGTGTAGCCGACGATGGCGCCGCGGTCGAACCCGATCTGGTCCTGAAAGGGCACGGTGGCGAGCATCATCGCGGCGAGCAGGGCGCCGCCGATGAGGCCGAAGGTGAGGACGATTCGCTGCATGAGGACTCCCGGGTGAATGGCCGACCGCTGCATTCGACCCGCACGGGCCCTCGCCACGCGTCACCCGAACGGATGATTTCGCCGCGGGCGGGGCGAAATCACCAGAACGGAGGGCCGCTCACGGGATGATCCGCAGGTCGCGGGCGTGCTGCACGGCCTGGGTGCGCCGCTTCGCGCCGAGTTTGTCGAACACCCGGCTCGCGTGGGTCTTGACCGTGTTCTCGCTCACGAACAGCCGGGCGGCGATTTCCTGGTTGCTGAGCCCCTCGGCGATGCGCTCGAGGATCTCGAGTTCCCGCGGCGTCAGCCCCAGGGTGCCAACCTGCCGGTCGTCTCGTACGAAGGCCGCCGGCGCCGGCACCACGACCTCGCGCTCGACCACCTCGCGGATGACCACCGGCGCCGCCGGACGCGTGAGCTTCAGGCCCAGCCACACGCCGAGGGCGGCGAAGATGGCCGCCACGAGGCCGCCGTAGATCTCGAAGGAGTGCTGCACGAGCAGCCAGCGGTATTCGATGACCCGGAGGACGGCGATGAGCACGCCGCCGACCAGTCCGTAGAGCAGTACGTGCGCCCGCATGCCGGAGTGGGAGACCCGCAATCGCCGAGGAGCATACCGCAAAAGAAAACGGCGGCAGCCCGAAGGCTGCCGCCGTGGAATCTTCGCGAAACGGACGGCTTAGTTGCCGCTCGTCTTGGGCCAGGGCACGCCCTGCTTCTTCGCGGTCACCGGGCCTTCGCCCTTGAACACGAACTTCTGCAGGCGCTTGCCGGTGTAGGTTTCGGTCGTGTAGATGTTGCCCTTCGAGTCGGTGGCGATCGAGTGCACGCCCAGGAACATCCCGGGCTGACGGCCGCCGTAGCCGAAGTTGGTGAGCTCGGTCATCGACTTGCGGTCGAAGATGCGCACGTGCTCGTTCACGCCGTCGGCCATGTAGATGTACTTCTGGGCGGCGTCCTTCGAGAAGGCGATGTCCCACACCGAGCCGTCGGCCAGGGTGTTGGTCTCGACGAAGTGCTCGCTGATGAACTTGCCGGTCTTGTCGAAGACCTGCACGCGGTCGTTCGGACGGTCGCAGACGTAGACCATGCCGTCGTTCGACACTTCCGAGCAGTGCACCGGGTTGCGGAACTGCTGGGCGGGCGGCTGGCCGGGGATGTAGCGGCCCAGGGTCTCGTCCGTCGGGGGCTTGCCGTAGGCGCCCCACATGCGCTTGATCTTGCCGTTGTCGAGGTCGATGACCGCGACGCGGTGGTTCAGGTAGCCGTCAGCCACGTAGCCTTCGTTGGCGCGCGGGTCGATGAACATCTTGGCCACGCGGCCGAAGTTGTTCATGTCCATGCTGTTGGCCACGAAGCTCGGCTTCTCGGGCGTGGACTTCGGGTCGCGGCGGGCGCCCGCCTTGCCGTACTGGGCCACGAACTTGCCGTCGCGCGTGAACTTCAGGATGTGCGAGTCGTTGCCGCCGTTGCCGCCGATCCACACGAAGCCCTTGTGATCCACGACGATGCCGTGGTTCGACTCCGGCCATTCGTAGGGCGCGCCGGCCACGCGGCCGCCCCACGAGCCCACGAGGTTGCCGGCGGCGTCGAACTCGAGCACCGGAGGTGCCGCGTCGCAGCACTCGCCGACTCGCGGCGAGCCCGGCGTGACGACGGCGAGCTCCGTGCGGTCGAGACCGGCGGTGCCGGGATCGTTGCCGCGATGAATCAACCAGATGTGATCGCGGTCGTCCACCGTGAGACCGATGGTCTGACCCATCACCCAGTTGTTGGGCATGGGCTTCGGCCACATGGGATCCACTTCGAAGCGCGGCGCGACGACGCCCGCCTGGGCCTCGACCACTGCACGCTGCTCCATCCACGACGCGCTCACGCCGAACGCCAGCGCCAACGCGACGAGCGCGCTGCCAATCTTGACCTTGCGCGACCGAATTACACGGCTCATGGTGCCTCCACCGACAGGGACCCCGCCTCGCGCGGGTAACCCGAAACCCGGCGAGTATACACGGATCGGATGGCTGCCAACCGGGAATCCCGGGTCGCCGGCGGCCGGCCTTGCCAGAGCGGGGGCGGAGTCGGTAGGCTCCGGGCGTGAACCGTACGCTGGCGCTCGCGCTGGTCGTCGGCCTGCTGCTCGCCGCCAGGCCGTCCGCCCATGAAATTCCCAACGAAGTCACCGTCCAGACATTCCTGAAGCCCGAAGGGCAGACGCTCGTCTTCCTCGTGCGCGCCCCGCTGAAGGCGATGCGCGACATGGACGTGCCGACGCTGACGAACGGCTTCCTCGACCTCAGCCGTATGGGGCCGACGCTGCGTGATGCCGCCACGCTCTGGATCGGCGACTTCGTGGACGTCTACGAAAACGGGCAGTTGCTGCCCAAGGCGACGGTGACGGCGGCCCGGGTGTCGCTGCCGTCCGACAAGGCCTTCGCCACCTACGAGGAGGCCGTGGCGCACCTCCAGGCGGCGCCGCTGCCCGACGACACCGAGCTCTACTGGCAGGACGGTCTGCTCGACGTGCGCTTCGAGTACCCGATCCAGTCCGACCGCTCGAAGTTCGCCATCATGCCCGGCCTCACCCGCCTCGGCCTGCGCGTCAACGTCGTGCTGCGGCTGCTCGCGCCCGGCAGTCCCGAACGTGCCTTCGACGTGCACGGCGACACCGGCATCGTGCAGCTCGACCCGAGCTGGTACCAGGCCGCCTTCCGCTTCACGCGCGACGGCTTCTTCCACATCCTCGACGGCATCGACCACCTGCTCTTCCTGTTCTGCCTGGTGATCCCGTTCCGGCGCCTGCGCCCGCTCGTCGCCGTGGTCACGGCCTTCACGGTGGCGCATTCGATCACGCTCATCGCCTCGGCGTTCGACATGGCGCCCGACGCGTTGTGGTTCCCGCCGCTCATCGAGACGCTCATCGCGGCATCGATCGTCTACATGGCGATCGAGAACATCACCGGCGCGCACCTCGAGCGGCGCTGGGTGGTGACGTTCGGTTTCGGTCTCGTGCACGGCTTCGGCTTCTCGTTCGCGCTGCGCGAATCGCTGCAGTTCGCCGGCAGCCACCTGCTGACGTCGCTGCTGGCCTTCAATGTGGGCGTGGAGCTGGGGCAGCTCCTCGTGCTGCTCGTGATGCTGCCGCTGCTGGCGCTCGTGCTCGGGCGCGTGGTCGACGCGCGCGTGGGCACGATCATCCTCTCGGCGTTCGTCGCCCACACTGCCTGGCATTGGCTGGCGGAGCGGTGGGAGGTGCTGGCGAAGTTCCCGCTCGCCTGGCCGGTGGTGGATGCCGCGTTCATGGCGGCCGTGCTGCGCTGGGCGATGCTCCTGGTACTCGCGGTGCTGGCGGCGTGGCTGGTGCGGCCCGCTTTCGCCAAGGTTACGGCGCGGCCTTCGCCCGCGGGTCAGAAGACCTGAGCGGGCTTCGGCGAGATCAAACCTGCCAGATGAGACACGTCGTCGTCGCGTGCGCGAGCAGGCGGCCCGACGTGTCTTCGAGGCGGCCTTCGGCCATCGCCGTGCGGCGTCCGCGGTGCAGCAGCGTCCCGGTGCCGCGAAGCGGGCCGGTCGCGACGGTGATGGGCTTCAGGTAGTTCACCTTGATCTCGATCGTCGTGTAGGTCCAGCCGACCTCCACGGTGGAATAGACGGCGCAGCCCATCGCCGAATCGAGCACCGTGGCCGCGAAGCCGCCGTGCACGTGCCCCGCCGGGTTGTAGTGGAACTCGGCCGGCGTCACGGTGAACACCGCGCGCCCCTCGGCTGCCTCGACCAGCTCGTAGCCGAGCACACTTGCCATCGGCGCCGGCGGCAGTTCCTTCGCGATGACCTTCTGCAGGATCTCGAGGCCCGGACCGCTCGACGCGCGCCATGCATGGATGGCGGGATCGGCCCAGGTGACGGTGCGGGTGCGGGTCGGGTCGCTCATGCGGGGGAGTATAGGGCCGGGGGGCTCGGAGCCCGGGTCCCTGGCCCCGGGGGCCCGAGGGGCATCAGTTCAAGACGATCGCCCAGCCCACGCCGACTTTGAGCTGCTGCGCGCGGCCGGAGCCGAGACGCACCTCGGCGAAGAAGCCGTTGTCGTGACCGAAGCCGAAGAGCGAGTGGAAGCCGACACCGGTATCGCGATAGTCGAGGTCCGGAATCCGCGTGATGACCACGGCCGGTCCGCCGCCGGCCAGCAGCGTCCAGCCGTTGCTGAGCGGATAGCCGTAGACGAAGTCGAGACCGATGGTGGCCGTGCGCAGCCAGTCGCCGGTGGCGCCGTCGATGCCCGGGCGCAGACGGATGCCGCGGCCGATGTCGCCCGACTGGAAGAACACGCCGCCGAAGACCTGCTCGGGCTGTCCCGAGTCTGCCGCGAAGCCGCCATGGAACCCCACGGCCGACTGCGCCCGCGCCGGCAGCGCCGAGACCACGAGCGCCGCGAGCGCCAGCGCCGCGACGAGCGGCCCCGTGCTCCAGGCCGCAGGCGCACTTCCCGAGCCCCGGATCCCGAGCCCCGGGCCCCGCTGTGCCTGTCCTCTCAACTGGACCATCTGGATACTCCGGGACGGCTGCTTACAAGTTGCGTTCCACCGGCGGACCGATGCCGGTTCGGAGGAAGATAGTCCCATGATCCCGGCGACATCGCCGGCCACGACCTCTTCTGGCAGATTTCACAGAACGTGCAGGACACCCTTGGCCGACCCTGACGCCGGCGCCGCCGCCGACGTGCCCGTGACCTTCCTCTACGACGACGCCGCCCTCGTGGTCGTGGACAAACCCGCCGGGGTCGCCGTGATTCCCATGCCGGATGCGCCACCCGCCTCGTGCCTGCGCGACCGGGTGGCCGCGGCGCTCGGTACGCGCGTGTGGGTGGTGCATCGGCTCGACCGCGACACCTCGGGTGTCGTCGTCTTCGCGCGCACCGCCGAGGCGCACCGCGCGCTGTCGATGGCCTTCGAGCGGCGCGACGTCGCGAAACAGTACGCCGCGCTCGTGCACGGCGTGCCGGCGCCGCCCGCGGGCACCATCGACCTGGCGTTGCACGAGGCGCGCAAGGGCAAGGCGCGTCCGGCGCGGGCCGACGAACCGGGCGCGCGCCCGGCCACGACCGACTACGCGGTGACGCGCGCCTGGGCGCACGAGGCGCAGCGGATTGCCGCCGTCGCCGCCACCCCGCGCACCGGACGCCACCACCAGATCCGCGTGCACCTGCGCGCGATCGGCACGCCGATCCTCGGCGACGCCGTGTATGGCCGCGCCGCCGCGGCGCTGCTGCCGGGGGTTCCGGTGCCGCGGCTCGCGCTCCACGCCGCGTCGATCGACGTGCCGCACCCGGCCGGTGACCGCCGCGTGCTCGCCACGGCGCCGTGGCCTGTGGATCTGGCGGCGCTCACGTCGTGGCTCGACGCGCAGTGGACGGTGGAGGCCGCGTCGTGACCAACGTGACCGTGCCGCAGCGTGTCATCGACCGCGCGGCGCGCACGAGCGACGTGCCGTTCTCGCTCTTCGCGGCGCCCGCCGCCCTGGCCGACGGCGAGATCGTGCGCCTGCAGTCGCATGTGTTCGCGAGTGTCGGTCTGGCGGTGGTCGACCGCGATGCCGGCTGCTTCCGGCTGCTGGCGCCGGGCGACCCGCCGGCCATCGATCGCGCCTGGGCCGATGCCCGTCTCGACGCGGCGATGGCGCTGCGCGTGGCGCACGGCCTCACTGGCGGCGATCGCGCCTACCGGCTGCTGAACGGAGCCGGCGATCGCACGCCCGGTGTGCTCGCCGACGTCTACGGCCCGTGGGCCGTGGTCTCCGCCCTCACCGGCGCCCTCGTGCCGGTGGCGGAGCTCGTGGCGCAGGGGCTGCTCGACCGGCGCATGGCGCGCGGCGTGGTGGTGAAACACCGCGGCCGCGGGCGGGCCGCCGTGGGGCCGGCCAACGTGGCGCTGCTCGGCGAGGCCCCGCCCGAGAAACTCGTCGTGCGCGAGGGCGCCTGGCAGTTCGAGGTGCACCTGACGACGGGCGTGAACGTGGGCCTCTTCACCGACATGCGCGCCGAACGGGCCCGCATCGCGACGTTCTCGGCCGGGCGTCGCGTGCTGAACCTCTTTGCCTACACGGGCGCGCTCTCGGTCGCGGCTGCCGCCGGCGGCGCCGCGCACGTCACGAGCGTGGATCTGTCGGAAGGGGTGCTCGGCTGGGCGCGCGATCACTTCGCGCTCAACGGTCTCGATGCCGCGTTGCACACGACGGTGGCCGCCGATGTCTCTGCGTACCTCTCGGAGGCGCTGCGCGACGGCCGGCGCTTCGACGTGGTGCTCATCGACCCGCCGAGCTTCTCGGCGGCGCGTCACGCGCCCTTCGCCATCGATCGCGACTATCCGCCGATCATCCGCGGCGCCTGCGATCTGCTGGCGCCGGGCGGCGATCTGTGGCTCGCGAGCAACACACGCGGCTACTCGCTGGCCGGCGCGGTGCAGGTGGCGGTGCCGGCGGCGCGGCAGCCGCGGCTCGTCGCGCAGGGCGGCCTGCCGAGCGACTATCCGACCGAACTGGCCGACGTGGACGCGCGCTACCTGCAGACGTGCCTGCTGCGGCTACTCTGAGCGCCGCCGGATCGAGGCCACCTTCTCGTCGAGCTCGCGCTGCATGCGATCGGTGTCGCGGCGGAACTCCTCGTGCAGCCGGGCCAGGCCCTCCACGTCGACGGCGCTCGCCAGGCTGGCCTGTTGCATGATCTCGGCCTGCGCGCGGCGCGCCGCGTAGAGCTGACGCACGTCGGCGATTTCGGACTTCTGAGCGTCGGTGAGCGGCGCCTCGACGCTGCCGGCCTCGACGTCCTTCTGCTTCAGGCGGGCCATGGCGAGTTCGAGCGCACTTTTCGGGGCGTCGTCGTTCATGCGTTCATTCTAGTCGCGGCCGCCGGGGCGGTATCATCGAAGGATGAGCACGCCGCTCGACGAAGGTCAGGTCTACGCCCGCATCGGCGAGGAAGGGTTCGCGCGCCTCGTGCGCGCCTTCTACGCGCAGGTGCCCGGCGATGACATCCTCGGCCCGATGTATCCGGCCGAGGACATGGAGGGCGCCGAAGTGCGCCTGCGCGATTTCCTGGTGGGCCGCTTCGGCGGGCCGCCCCGCTACATGGAGCAGCGCGGCCATCCGCGGCTGCGCATGCGCCACATGCCGTTTGCCATCGACGCCGCCGGCCGCAACCGCTGGGTGGCACTGATGGACCGCGCGCTCGTCGCGGCGGAGATCCCCGAGGATGCCGCCGCCGTGCTGACGCCGTTCTTCCATCACATGGCGTCGTTCATGATCAACCGCGCCTAGCCGGCGCCGAGGTTCACTCCGCATGACCAGCGTGCACGTTGCTTCCGCGGGCGGTCCGTTCGCCCAGAACATCCAGGTCCGCCATCACACCGTGGTCTCGGACGAACCCGCCGACGTCGGCGGAGAAGACCGCGGCCCGAATCCCACCGAGATGCTGCTCGGCGCGCTCGGCGCGTGCGTGGCGATGACGCTGAAGATGTACGCCGGCCGCAAGGGCTGGGAGCTGGGCGACCTGCAGATCGACCTCAGCGGCCGCGACGAAGGCGGCGTCTTCATCGTGGAACGTGCCCTGCACTTCGGCGCGCCGCTCACCGACGAGCAGCGCACGCGTCTCACCGAGATTGCCGGGCGGTGCCCGGTGTCGCGGCGGATCACCGGCCAGGTCGAGATTCGCCCGGTGCCGTGACCGGAGGGGGCGCTACGGCAGAGGTGGCCGGCCGCCGACGCGCCTCGTAGACAGAATTCCTGCGGCCGGCGCGACCATATCGGTCGGACATCGGTTACACTTTCCGAAGGCACATTTCGGGTTTCACGAGGAGGCGCGCGGACATGTTCGAGACCAATCTGGATCGTCGGAACTTCTTGCGAGGGTCGGCGCTGTTTGCCGCCGCGGTCGGTCTGACGGTCGTGGCTCCGGCCGCGGCGCAGGAGCTGGATCAGCAGAAGCCCAAGGAAGAAAAGAACTCCTCGGGCGGCGACGACAAGAAGAGCGGCGGCAGCTCGCAGAAGACCTACACCGACGAAGACGGCCGCGCCTACCGCATCTGCCCGCAGTGCGCCTACAACATGTACAAGCAGGGTCGCATGTGGGTCTGCGATAACTGCGGTTACAGCTACGTCGAATAGACGTGGTCCGGGACGCCGGTCCCGCTGAACACCATCTGAACGAGGGCCTGGCGGTCACCCGCCGGGCCCTTCGCTTTTGTGCGGTAGTGTTCACCAGCCCCCAGCCCCGAGCCCCGAGCCCCCAGCCCAGAGCCTCCCCATGTCCCTGTCAGGCAGAACACTGTTCATCACCGGCGCAAGCCGCGGCATCGGTCTCGCGATCGCGCTCAGGGCGGCCGCCGACGGCGCGAATGTGGTCGTGACGGGCAAGACCATCGGGCCGCACCCGAAGCTGCCCGGCACGATCTTCACTGCCGCGGCGGAGATCGAGCGAGCCGGCGGGCAGTCGCTTGCGGTGGCCATGGACGTTCGCGAGGAGCCGCAGGTGAAGGCGGCGGTGAAAGCCGCGGTGGCGCGCTTCGGCGGCATCGACGTGCTCGTGAACAACGCCTCGGCCATCTACCTGACCGGCACGCTCGCCACGCCGGTCCGCCGCTTCGACCTGATGCATCATGTGAACACGCGCGGCACGTTCCTCGCGACGCAGCACTGCCTGCCGCATCTGCTGCAGGCGGCCAATCCGCACGTGCTCAACATCGCGCCGCCGCTCAACCTCAACCCGCGCTGGTTCGCGCCGCACGTCGCCTACACGATGGCGAAATACGGCATGAGTCTGTGCGTGCTGGGCATGGCGGAGGAATTCCGCGCCGACGGCGTGGCGGTGAATGCCCTCTGGCCGCGCACCGCGATCGGCACGGCCGCCATCACCCTCATCGCTGGCGAAGAGACACGTCTGCGCCGCACGCGCACGGCGGCGATCATGGCGGACGCCGCGCACGCCATCCTCACGCGCCCGAGCCGCGACTGCACCGGCCGCTTCTTCATCGACGACGAGGTGCTTGCCGAAGCAGGCGTGACCGACCTCGCGCGGTATCTGCCCGACGGTGCCCGCGAGGACGACCTGATGCCGGATTTCTTTCTGGACTGACGCACGTCGGGACTCGGGCGGCGCCTCAGCACCGCCCCCT
>CADEFD010000023.1:19481-45462 GCA_902826515.1 uncultured Acidobacteriota bacterium | reverse complement strand
TTCGGCTGGCACGCCATCGCCATCGACGGCCACGACATGGCGCAGATCCTCGGCGCCTTCGCCGAAGCCCGCAGCACCACCGGCAAGCCCACGATGATCCTCGCCCGGACGCTCAAGGGGCAGGGCGTCAGTTTCCTCGCCGGACAACCCGGCTGGCACGGCAAGGCGCTCAAGAAGGGCGACGAGCTCACGCGCGCGTTTGCCGAACTCGACGCGCAGCTGGTGCCTGAGCCGGCCGGCTCGTCGGCCGAGATCCGCCGCCCGTCGGGCCCGGCGCACACGGCGGTCACGCCGAAGCCGGTGGCGCCGCCCGCCTACACGCTCGGCGAGCTCGTGGCCACGCGCGAAGCCTACGGCACCGCGATTGCGAAGCTCGGAGACGCCGATCCGCGGGTGGTCGCCCTCGACGCCGACGTCAAGAACTCCACGTTCAGCGAGCGCTTCGAGATGAAGCACCCCGAGCGCTTCTATCAGTGCTTCATCGCCGAACAGGTGATGATCGGCGCGGCGATGGGCCTGGCCAGCCGGGGCGCCATCCCGTTCCCCTCCACCTTCGCGGCGTTCCTGTCGCGCGCGGCTGACTTCATCCGCATGGCCGCCATCAGCGGCCTCAACATCAAGATGGCCGGCTCGCACGCCGGCGTCTCGATCGGCGAAGACGGCGCCTCGCAGATGGCGCTCGAAGACCTGGCGATGATGAGCGCCGAGCCGAACATGACGGTGCTCTATCCGAGCGATGCCGTGTGCGCCGAGGGCCTCGTGGCCGCGGCCGCGTATCACGAGGGGCCGGTTTACATCCGCACCTCGCGTCCGAAGACGCCGGTCATCTACGCGAACGACACGGTGTTCACGGTGGGCGGCTCGACGGTGCTGCGTGAGAGCGCGGCCGACGTCGCCACGGTCATCGGCGCCGGCATCACGCTCTTCGAGGCGCTCAAGGCGCACGACCTGCTGGCGAAGGAGGGCATCGCGATTCGTGTCGTCGACGCCTATTCCATCCAGCCGATCGACGCCGCCACGATGCAGCGCTGCGCGAAGGACACGGCACGCCTCATCACCGTGGAAGACCACTACGCGGTGGGCGGCCTCGGCGACGCCGTGGCGCGCGCGGTGGCCGGCGTGGGGGCGACCGTGACGCGGCTGTGCGTGCGGGAGATCCCGCGCAGCGGCACCCCGGACGAACTGGTGGACGTCTACGGCCTCTCGGCGGCGAAGATCGCCGACGCCGTGCGCGCAACGCGGTGATCCGGCCGCTCTCGGCGTGCCGGGCGGCCGCAGCCGCGGGCCTCGTGAGTCTGCTCGTGGCCTCGGGCCACGCGCGGCTCGGCGCCCAGCCAGGTGGTGCCGCCGTGGTCGGCGCGCAGGATCCGGCGTGGGCGCCGGACGGCCGCCGCGTGGCGGTCTCGGCACTCGACACGCTCTGGACACTCGCGCCGGATGGCCGTCAGCCGGCGCCGCTCGTGCGCGGCGCGGCGCCCGGCATCGAGCGCGATCCGGCGTGGTCGCCCGACGGCGCGCGCATCGCGTTTGCCGCCAGTCGGGGCGCCGGCTTCGACATCTTCGTGGCGTCGGTGAAGGACGGCACGGTCGCGCCCGTCACGGGACTGGCCGGCGATGAGCGCTGGCCCTCGTGGACGCCCGATGGCCGGCTGGTGTTCGCCAGCCGCGCGCCGCGGGGCACGCGCAGCGGCGCCGACCCCGGCGCGCAGTGGGACCTGTTCATCACGCGCGAGGTTGCTGGCTCTACCGCCTGGCAGTCGCCGGTGGCGCTGACGGACACGGCCGACAGCGAGACCTATCCCCGCGTGTCGCCCGACGGCACACTCGTGGCGTTCGTCTCGGATCGGACGTCCGACGACGACGTGGACGTCTGGGTCATGCCGATGCCCGACGCCGATGAGACGCCGGTGGCGCTCGGCGCGCGTCCGGCCCGCGCGCGGGCCGACAACGCGCCCGCGGCGCCGCGTCCCACCCGCGTCGTGCGGGCGACCGGCGCCGAAAGCCATCTGGCCTGGGCGCCCGACAGTACGCGGCTCGCCTTCCATGCCGTGCGCGGGAGCGTAGGCGCCGTCTGGGTGGCTACCGTGGAACTGCCGCAGACCGAAGGCGACGCGGCGCCGCGCGCGCGGCCGAAACCCGCGGCGCCGCCGCAGCTGGTGTCGCGGCGCGCCGGGGCGCCGGCGTGGTCGCCCGACGGCCGCACGCTGCTCGTCGCGGGGCTGCCCGAGCCCGAACCGACCTACAACGGCAACCCGCTGCGTGACGACACCGTGGCGCCGCCGCTCTTCGCCACGTCGGCGGCCTTCCGCCTCTGGCGCATCCCGGCGCCGCTGCCGGTGGACGAGGCCGGCGGCGAGGTCACGACCTCGCTCGTGTCGCCACGCGCGTGGACGGCGATCTTCGATCGCACGTGGGACACGCTGCGCCGCCTGTATTACGCCAACGGCCCCGCGGCCGGCACGTGGGTCACGCTGCGCGACAAGTACCGCCCGCAGGCCGAGGCCGCGAAGAACGCCGAGGCGCTCGAAGCCGTGCTCGACGCGCTCGTCGCCGAGCAGCCGCTCATCAAGCCGGTCGTCACCTCGCGCGGCGCGGTCATCGTGTCGGGGCATCCGCTGGCCTCGGAGGCCGGCCGGCGGGCGTTCGAACGCGGCGGCAACATCGTGGACGCGATGATCGCCGTCTCGTTCGCGCTCGGCGTCGTGGAGCCGGAGGCGTCCGGCCTTGGCGGCGACGGCACCGCCGTGCTGTATCTCAAGGGCATGGCGAAGCCGACGGTGGTCGAATACAAGGACCAGACGCCGATCCGCGCCACGATGGACAATCCCGCGATCGTGCGCGATGGCCGCGTCGTGGCCGACGGGCCGGCCGCCGCCAACATTCCCGGCGTGGTCGCCGGCCTCGATCACCTGTATCGCCACTACGGCAGCGGCAAGGTGAGCTGGGCGTCACTCATCGAACCGGCCATCGCCCTGGCCGATGAAGGCTTCATCCTCGATGAAGCGCTGCCCTCGAGCATCAGCGAAGGCCGGCACTTCCTCGAGAAGTATCCGGAAGCGGCGAAGATCTTCCTGCCCGGCGGCAAGGTGCCGCAGCCCGGCGATCGGTTCGTGAACAAGGACTACGCCGAGACGTTGCGGGCGATTGCGAAGGACGGCGCCGAGACCTTCTACCGCGGCGCCATCGCGAAGAAGATCGCGGCCGACATGGCGGCCGAAGGCGGCATCATCACCTACGCCGACATGGCCCAGTACCGGGCGATGGAACGCACGCCGGTCGAAGGCCACTACCGCGGCCACACGATCTTCTCGGCCGGGCCGCCGGTGGCCACCGGCATCCAGCTCATCGAGTCGCTGCAGGTGCTCAACCAGTACACGCCGCGGCCGGGCGCCCGCACCACCACCGACGCCGACTACTGGCATCACGTGATCGAGGCGTGGAAGGTGCGCGACCCGCTGCGCCGCGTGGCCGATCCCGAACGCTGGCCGGTGGCGTTCGACGAACATCTGCGGCCCGACCACGCGGTGCGCCTCTTCCGCAAGATCGACCGCGCGCGCGCCTCCACGCTCGAACGGCAGACGCCCGACGACGGCCCGTTCACGCCGCCGCCGACGCGCATCGGGCGCGGCACCACGGCGTTTGCCGTGGGGGATGCCGAGGGCAACCTCATCGCCGTGACGCAGACGCTCAGCACGTGGGGCGGCACGTTCTACGTGTCGAAAGGGCTCGGCTTCCTCTACAACAACCACCTGCGCAGCTCGCGCACCACCGAAGGCGCCTACGGCAGCCTGCTGCCGCTCATGCGATCGACGACCGGCACCGTGCCCACGCTCGTCTTCAGCGAGACGGCCGGCGGCCTCGTGCCGAAACTCGCCGTGGGCTGCGCCGGCAATGCGTGGATTCCGCTCACCGTCTACAACGTCATCACGGGCGTCATCGACGGCGGGCTCGGCGCGCAGCAGGCCATCGAAGCGCCGCGGTTCCTGCCGGGGCGCGACCCCGCGGACCCGCGCGAGCAGGCGGGGCGGCTCGAGATCGAGGATCGCTTCCCGGCCACGGTCGTGGCCGACCTGCAGCGGCGCGGTCACCGCTTCCAGAAGATCGGCCGCAAGGGCGAAGTGCGCTACGGCTACGCCTCGGCGGTGCTCGTGGATGCCGCCGCCGGCACGGTGGAAGGCGGCGCTGAACCCCGGCGGTCGCACGCCGCCGTCGCCGCGGCGCGGCCGGCCACCAGCGCGCGGCCGTAACCGCCCGGCGCCGGGCGGCATCGGACCTGTGCCGCTCGTCCCGCCGCACGGGATAATGGCTGGCTCCACCTGCCTCCCGACGTCCACCGACCGCCATGTCCCCGTCCCTGCCGCGTCCTGCCTCCAGCCTGCGTGACGTGCGCCTGCGCGTGCCGGCGATGGATTGCGCCGATGAGGTGGCACTCGTCCGCAGCGCCGTCGAGACGGACGCCGGGGTCGTGGCCGTGGCGTTCGACCTGGTGCATGCGCGGGTCGATCTGACGATCGATCCGGCGCTGACCTCCGAGACGCAGCTGCGCGAGGCGATCGCGAAGACCGGACTCGTCGTGGAGGCCATGCCCGCGGCCGATGCGCCGGTGGCGGCGCCCCGGCCCCGGGCCCGCATGACCGACGTGCTCGTGAGCGGCACGCTCTTCTTCGCCGGCTGGATCGTGGACGGTGCGGCGGCCGACAGCTGGACGGAAGCCCTCTTCGGCCACGCGGACGCCAATGCCCTCGGCCATGCCCACGCGCCCTGGGCCGTGCCGCTCTATGCGGCGGCGGTCGTCGTGGGCCTGTGGCGCATGTGGCCGCGCGCGCTGGCGGCGCTGCGGCATCTGCGCCTCGACATGCACGTGCTCGTCTGCCTCTCGGCGGCAGGCGCGGCCGCGATCGGCCAGTGGGCCGAAGCGGCGGCGGTGGCGTTCCTCTTCGCCGTGGCGCATCGCCTCGAGGCCTGGAGCCTCGAACGCGCGCGCGATGCACTGGCTACCGTGGCGCGCCGCGGCGTCGTGTCGGCCGAGAGCAGTCAGCAGTCAGCGCCGGTCGAACGCTGGATCGAACGTTTCGCCACCATCTACACGCCGGCCGTGACCTTCGCGGCGATCGTCGTGGCGGTCGTGCCGCCGCTCCTCGACGGGCAGTGGGCGGGGTGGTTCTATCGCGCGCTCGTGTTCCTCGTGATGGCGTGCCCGTGTGCGCTCGTCATCTCAACGCCGGTCACCGTCGTGGCCGCCGTGACGGCGCTCGCCGCGCGCGGCGTGGTGGTGAAGGGAGGCGCGCCGCTCGAACGCGCCGCCGCCACCACTCATCACACGCGCGATGCCTTCGATGCGGTGGGCGTGCGGATCGCCTCCGACGATGACGACGCGGCCACGCTCGAGGCCGCTGACGTCGTCATCGTGGCCGGTGCGCCCGATGCCGAGACCCTCGGCCTCTTCGGCCGGCAGGCCGCGCACGCCGTGGCGGTGATTCGCCAGAACGTCGGCATCTCGCTCGTCACGAAACTTGCTTTCCTGGTCTCGGCGCTGCTCGGCTCGGCGCCGCTGTGGCTCGCCGTCGTGGCAGACACCGGCGCGACCGTGGCGGTGACCCTGAACGGCCTGCGTCTGCTGCGCCTGCGCCGATAGCGCCGGATTACAACTGCAGACACGGCTGCGGCGACGTTCGCGGCTACACTGCCGCCTCATCCACCGCATGCCGCGTCCGCCGTTTGCCGTTCGTGCCGCGCTCGCCGCTCTGGCCGCAGTCGTGTGGGCGAGCGGCGCCTGGGCGCAGACGCCGGCCGCCGCGCCCGACGGGCCGCCCGCCCCGGACCTGCCGGTGACGGTGGCGCGCGACGAGGCCGGCCGGGTGACCGTGCGCGCGGTGAGGCTCGACGCGCCGCTCACCTTCGACGGCCGCCTCGACGAAGACGTCTACCAGCGCATCCAGCCGATGAGCGAGTTCATCCAGCAGGAGCCGCGCGAGGGATCGCCGGCCACCGAGAAGACCGACGTCTGGGTGTTCTTCGATCAGTCCACGCTCTACATCAGCGCGCACTGCTGGGACACCCATCCCGAACTCGAGGTCGTCAACGAACGGCGCCGCGACCACCTGAACATCTACCAGAACGAAAACTTCATCGCCGTCATCGACACCTACCACGACAAGCGCAACTCGTTCCTGTTCGAGACCAACCCGCTCGGCGCGCTGCGCGACGGCTACATCACCGACGAACGCGTGCACAACGTGGACTGGAGCACGGTGTGGGACGTGCGGGCCCGCCGCGACGAGACCGGCTGGATGTTCGAGATGGCGATCCCCTTCAAGTCGCTGCGGTATCAGGGCAGCGGCGAACAGATCTGGGGCATCAACTTCCTGCGCGTCGTGCGCTGGAAGAACGAACTCTCGCACCTCACCCGGGTGCCGGCGGCGTGGGCGCAGCGTGGCGTCTACAAGGCGTCCTCGTTCGCCACGATGGTGGGCGTGAACCCTGGCGCCGCCTCGCGCACGCTCGAACTGAAGCCCTACGTGACCGGCGCCGTGCGCACCGACAACGTCGGCACGCCGCGGCGGCGCAACGAACCGGGCGGTGATGTGGGCGGCGATCTGAAGGTCGGGCTCACCAAGAGCCTGACCGCCGACTTCTCGTACAACACCGACTTCGCGCAGGTCGAAGACGACGAGCAGCAGGTGAACCTCACACGCTTCAGCGTCTTCTTCCCGGAGAAGCGAGAGTTCTTCCTCGAAGGGCAGGGCATCTTCCAGTTCGGCGGCGTCTCGACGCGCGTCACCCCCGGTGCGCTCACCGGCGGCAACCAGGGGCCCGGCGACACCCCGGTCGTGTTCTTCAGCCGCCGCATCGGCCTGAACGGCAACCGGCCCGTGCCGATTCTCGCCGGGGGTCGGGTCACCGGGCGGGCCGGGGCGTATTCGCTCGGCGCCATCAACATCCAGACGGGAGAGTCGGAAGACGGCGTCTCGCGGCCCACCAACTTCTCGGTGCTGCGGGTGCGCCGCGACGTGCTGAAGCGGGGCAGTGTCGGTGTGCTGGCGACGAGCCGCGATGTCTCGGCGGCGGGCGGCGGATCGAGCCAGGTCGTCGGCGTCGATGCCGGCCTGGCCTTCCGCAACTCATGGACGATGGACGGCGCCTACGTGCGCAGCCTGTCCTCCCGCGGGCAGGGCGAGGGCACGAGTTACTGGAGCCGCGTCGATTTTGCGGTGGACCGCTACGGCGCCCAGTACGAACACCTCTTCGTCGGTCCGGGGTTCACGCCCGAGGTCGGCTTCCTGCGGCGGCTCGACTTCCGCCGCAACTTCGGCCAGCTCCGATTCAGCCCGCGCCTCAGGCGCACGCGGCTGCGCCAGGTGCACAACGAAGTCAGTCTCGACTACGTCACGAACCCGGCGGGCGACCTCGAGACGCGGGTGCTCGAAGTGAGCACGCGCGGCGATTTCCGCGGCGGCGACAACTTCGAGGTGAAGTACCTGCGCGACTTCGAGCGGCTCGTGCGGCCCTTTCAGGTGGCCACCGGCGTCACGATTCCCGTCGGCCGCTACACCTTCCAGGAAGTGCAGTCGTCGTTCAACTTCGGACCGCAGCGGAAACTGGCCGGCCGCGTCGGCCTGACCCGCGGCCAGTTCTTCGACGGCGACCGCACCGAGGTGAGCTACAGCGGACGCGTCGAGGCGAGCGGCTCGCTGATGTTCGAGCCGGCCGTGTCGGTGAACTGGGTGGACCTGCCGCACGGGAACTTCCGCAACACCGTGGCGCGCACGCGCGCCACCTACACACTGACGCCGCGCTCGTTCGTCGGCGCGCTGCTGCAATACGCCTCCGCCACGCACACCGTGTCGGCCAACGTCCGCTTCCGCTGGGAGTATCAGCCGGGCTCCGACCTCTTCGTGGTCTACAGCGAAGGGCGCGACACCGATCCCCGCGGGCTCCCCGGCCTGCAGAACCGCGGCATCGTCGTGAAGTTCACGCGCCTCTTCCGCTTCTGAGCGGCCCGCGCCGGCCGTTAGTGCGCGATGTAGTGCTCCAGCTGCTCGATGACGAAGCGCTGCTCGTCGATCTGCGCTTTCACCAGGTCCCCGATCGACACGAGACCGATGATCTCGCCGTCCTCGACCACCGGCAGATGCCGCACGCGGTGGTCGGTCATGAGCGCCATGCACTCGTCCACCGTGAGGCACGGCGGCACCGCCACCACGTCGCGCGTCATGATGTCGGCGACCGGCATCGTGCGTGACGACCGCCCCAGCAGGATGACCTTCCGCGCGTAGTCGCGTTCCGAGAACATGCCGGTGAGTCGATCGCCGTCGAGCACGAGCAGCGCGCCGATGTCGTGGCGGGCCATCAGCACGAGCGCGTCGAAGACCGTGGTGTCGGGGCGAACGGAGAGGACGGGACCGGACTTCGCGTGCAGGACCTGCTGGACGGTCTTCATGGATACCTCCAGGGCTGACGACGGATGCGGGCGCCGAAAAGCGGATTATGCGCCTCGCCGCGCGAGAGTCAAGCACGGCCTGTACATGGCAGAGGCGGCGCCGGATGTGCGGCGCCGCCTCCCGTCGTCCCGCGTGACGTGCCTATTCGCCCTGCGGCCGCGGCTTCCGCTCGCCGCGCGACCCGCGCTGGCCGCGACGTGTCTCGAACCGTTCGCGCATCTGGCCGGCGCGTTCGATCCGCTGCGCCTGCAGCGTCTTCGCCCTGGTCTGCTGCTCGGGCGTGAGCAGTGCCCACACCTCGCTGTAGACCTTGGCCCGGAGCACGGCGCCGTCGGCGTCGATGACCGCCAGATCCGCGGCCTTCTGGCGCACGGTGGCTTCGTCGAACGTGCCGGCCGTGACCGCCTCGTTCAGGGCCTTGTGCGCGGCGACGAGCTTGTCACGCTGAGCGTCGACGGTCGCCTTGTGCGCGTCCATCGTCGCCTTCACCTGCTCGCGCTGCGCGTCGGTCAGGTCGAGCGCGCGCAGTCCGGGCAGGATGCCGCCCGCACCGCCGCGGCCCCCGGGACCACCGCGCCGCCCCATCATGCCGCCCGGACCCCCGGGGCCCTGCTCCCGCGCGGTCACGACCGCGGCGCCCGTGCCCGCGAGGAGCGCCACGCCCAGAATCGCGCCAACTGCCATCTTCCATCTCTTGGTCATCGGATGCCCTCCAGCCTTCTGTCTTACTAGACGGGACGGGCGTGGCGAGGCGGCGGCGCGCGCGTGACAAAAGTATGGCAGCCGCCGGTTCCCGGCTGATCCGGTGCCGGAGCCCGTAAGATCGTCGGCAACGCGCCCGGGAGCGCTCTCGTCATGGCCCACGTCCTCGTCGTCGAAGACGACGTCCACATCCGCGACCTCATCGCGCTGCATCTCGGCCTCGAGGGGCTCGAGTACACGCTCGTCGGCGATGGCCGCGACGCGCTCGGCCGCCTCGAGGCGACCCGCGTCGACCTGGTGGTGCTCGATCTGATGCTGCCGGGCATGGACGGCCTCACCGTGTGCAAGGCCATGCGGCGCTCCGGCGCCAACATCGACACGCCGGTGCTCATGCTGACGGCGCGCGGCGAGGAATCGGACAAGGTGCTCGGCCTCGAGACCGGCGCCGACGACTACCTGGCCAAGCCCTTTGGCATCCGCGAGTTCGTGGCCCGCGTGCGCGCGCTGCTGCGCCGGCCGCGGGCCGTCGTCGTTCCCGGCGCCGAGGCGGGGAAGGTCGTGTCGGTGCACGGCATCGAGATCGATCCGGCGCGCCGGCGGGTGCGGGCGCGCGGCCACGACGTCGAGCTCACCGCGCAGGAATTCAAGCTGCTGCATCTGCTGGCGACACACCCGGGCATCGTCTTCAGCCGCGAAGCCCTGCTCGCGAAGGTGTGGCCCGACCAGACGTTCGTGACGCCGCGCAGCGTGGACACACTCGTGAAGCGGCTGCGTAAACGCGTCGAAGCCGACACGGAGGCGCCCGTCCTCATCCTCACGGTGTGGGGCGCGGGCTACAAGTTCGCCGATGTCTGAAGTGACCCCGCCCGGACCGCGCCGCTGGTACCGCAGCCTCTACTGGCGCATCGGCATCGGCTTCATCGCGTTCCTCGCCGCGACGCTCGTGGCGCAGGGCGGCCTTTTCCTGTGGCTCTCGACGCAGCGGGAAGAGGCGCTGCCGCCGCGCCTGCTCGGCGACCTGGCCTCGCTCGTGGCCGAGGAACTCGGCGAAGCCGCCGAACGCGGGACCGGCGTGGACCTGGCGCCGCTGGCCGATGAACGCTTCCGCGATCTCGGCCGTCCGGCGGCGCTCGTGCTGGCCGACGGCCGCGTCGTGGCCGGGGACTTCGAGCCGCCGCCGCCCCTCGTGGACGACGTGCGCGCCCAGCTCGCCGCCGGGGATGCCGCGTGGCCGGCCGGCCGCCGGCCGAACACGCGCCGGCGCGACCTGCGCCTGCAGGAGCGCGACGGCGACGGCCGCGGCGCCCGCGGGGCGGGCCGCCAGGGCCCGCGTCCGCTCGGGCCGCCGTGGGCCGTGGCCCCGGTGCGCGTCAACGACCACGTCGTCGCGGCGGTGATGGTGGCGCGCGGACGTCCGCCCGCCGCGGTGGCACGGGAACTGGCGCCGTGGCTCGCCGTGGGCCTCGCGGTGCTGCTCGTGGCCGGGACGGCACTGGCCTCACTGGCCGTCTTCCGGCCCGCGCAGGCGCGGCTCAGCGACCTCGAGCAGGCGGCGCGGCGATTCGGTGCCGGCGATCTCGCGGCGCGTGCCGTCGAACGCGGTGGCGACGAGGTGGCGGCGGTGGCGCGCGCCTTCAACCGCATGGCCGACGAGGCGGCGGCCCGCGAGGCCGCGCTCGTCGAGGCCGACCGCGCCCGGCGCCAGCTCCTCGCCGACGTCACGCACGAACTGCGCACGCCGCTCACCGCGATCCGCGGCTACGCCGAGACGCTGACGCTCCCGGCATTCGCGCCGCCGAGCTCCGAAGGCCAGCGCTTCGTCCATATCGTGGACGTCGAGGCGCAGCGCCTCGAGCGGCTCGTGAACGACCTGCTCGACCTGGCGCGTGTCGATGCCGGGGGGGCCACGTTCGAACGCGCGCCGGTGCCGGTGGCGGCGCTCTTCACGCGGATCGTCGAGCGCCATGGGCCTACCGCCGCGGCCGCCGCCGTCACGCTCGAGACGTCGGTGGCGGGCGGACTGCACACGGTGCCGGGCGATGCGCGGCGGCTCGAACAGGTGGTGCAGAACCTGACGGCCAACGCCCTCCGCCATACGCCCGCCGGCGGGCGCGTGGCCTGGCAGGCGCTCGTCGACGGCGATGACGTGGTGTTGCGCGTGTCAGACACCGGCGAAGGGATCGGGCCCGAACACCTGCCGCATGTCTTCGATCGTTTCTACAAAGCCGACCCGGCGCGGGCCGATGCCACCGGCACGGGCCTCGGCTTGTCGATTGTGAAAGCGATCGTGGAACGCCACGGCGGCCGCGTCAGCGTCACGAGCACGCGCGGCGCCGGCACGACGTTCGACATCCGGCTGCCGCGCTGACCGCGCCCGCGGCGCCGGCGCGTCAGTGCGCGGCGCCCACCGGGTGGGTGTGCCCGCCGGCGGCCGCGCGCGTCGAGGCGTGGAGCAGCCCGCTGAAGATCCCCTGCAGCAGCGGGATGTTGTCGGCCATGAGCTCGAAGAGGTCCGCGCGGTCGATCCGCAGGACCTCGCCGGCAGCCGTCACGGTGCCGGCCGACGTCATGTAACGTCCGCCGAGCGCCTCGTACATCCCGACCACGTCGCCGCTTTCGGCGGTGTCGCCCCCACCGGCCACCTCACCGGCGATGGTGATGGCGCCGGTGACCACGGCGTGAATCGCCGCGCTGTCGCCGGCCTTGAACAGCGTATCGCCGGCGGCGAGCGGCAGGATTCGCGCAATCCCCGCCAGGCGCACCAGGTCGGCCGTCGTCGCCCGCTGCAGCAGGGGACTCGCCTGCAGCAGCAGCAGGCCGTCGAGCGTCTGCACGCCGTCGGCCACACGTTTCGTGAGTTCCTCGGAGAGCGTGCCGTGCACCACCGTGCGCCAGGCCGGCGCGCAGCGCGTTTCGAGCAGCAGGCGGAAGATACCCTGCGCGATCTCGACGTTCTCGGAGACGAGCGTCAGGAAGGCGTCGGTTGTCATCGTCAGCGTGATCGTCGGCTCGAGCGCGGTGGCCGTGTGGCGCACCGGATGCCCTTCGAGCACGTCCTCGAAGCCGATGACGCCGGGGGCCCCGAGTTCGTCGGGGCCGCAGTGACTGCCGCCGATCGACACGCGGCCGTCGAGCACGAAGTGCAGCGCGTCGGTGGCGTGGCCCTCCTGCGCGATGACGCGGCCGGCTTCGTGGCGCACCTGACGGCCGAGACTCGCCACGCGGAAGAGTTCGTCCACCGACACGAAGTCGAAGAGGCGGATGCGGCGCAACCGATCGGCGAGTTCCACCGCCGGCAGCGGCTCCTGCCACAGCACCCGCCGCCGTTCGGCCGGCATGCGGTGGGCCGCGAGCGCCCACGAGGCCGCTTCGAAGACCCACCAGTCGCGCGCCGGCCGGTGTTCGAGCGTGTGTTCGAGATCGGGCGCGAGCGTCCAGCGCTGCTGCGATTCCACGAGCTGGATGGCCGTGGCCGCCACCTCCTGGCTGTCGTCGTGAATGAGCTGCGCCAGCGTGTCTTCGACATCACGCTGCCGCGTGCGGAAGAGCGTGTTGCCCTTGCGGATGCGCACGTCGAGCGGCATCTCCTCGGCCAGCAGCATGACGCGGGCGCGGGCCTCGCCGGTGAGGATGTTGTCGAGGTACTCGGCCGCGCCCGACCGGCTGCGCGCGTCGCCGGTCACGAGCGCGTGGCGCACGGCCGCGATGTCGCCCGGCGGGTGGATGAAACTGAGCAGCGTGAACACGCGGTCGAAGGCCCGCGCGTACTTCTCGGTGAGGGCCCGCGCCAGCAGGCTGGTGGCGTCGAGGCCGCCGGCGTGGAACAGGTTGTAGTGCAGGGTGAGCCGGTTGAAGGCGCGCGTCGTCTCGGCGGCGATGAGTTTGTCCACCGTGGCCGTCGGGATGACCAGATCGGGCCGCGTGCGCCGCAGATGTTCGAGCGCGGCGAGCGCCTTGTAGCGCAGGAAGCCGTCGGGATCGTCCACCGTTTCGAGGAGGGCCTGCAGCGTGGCGGCGCACGGGATGCGGGCGAGCGTGGCGGGCATGTGCCGCCGCACCCACAGATCCTCCTCGCGATCCTTCATGAAGTAGATGAGCGTGGGCACCACGGCTTCGCCGTAGCCGGCCAGCACGTCGCGGGCGGCGCCCTTCAGCAGGCGATTGCGCAGCAGCGACACGAGCGGCGGCACGAACAGGAAGTCGCCGGCGCCGAGCCGGGCGGCGCTGCGGATGGCGGCACGCGCGACCTCGGTGTGGGCGTCGAACATCAGCGGCACGAGCAGGGCGCGGAACTCCGGATTCGTCACGCGGCCGAGCGCCCGCGCCACTTCGGCGCGGGTCGAGGCGCGCTGCTCGCGCGAGTCGTCGATGAGCGCGCGGAAGGCGTCCGTCGCCGCGGTCACGTCTTCCGGGTCGGTGCTGTTCGAGAGGGCCGACGCGGCGGTGACGACGAGCGCCGGGTCGCCGTCGCGCAGGTACGGACGCATGAGGGCGGCGGCCGCCTGCCCCTTCACCGCGGCAAGCGCCCGCACGGCGGCGGCACGCACATCACCCTCGGTGTCGCCGAGACCGCGTTCGATGCCGCGCTGCCAGCGCGCGGCGCCGGACGGGCCGGTGGCTTCGGCCAGCTGCAGCACGCGGGTGCGGACGTCCGCATGTTCGTGATGCAGCATCAGCGGACTCACGAGATGCCGCTTGTCGAGCGACTCGAGCAGGTCGAGCGCGTAGACGACACGTCTTGGTTCGTGGTGGCCCAGTTCTTCGACCAGCGCTTCGATGGTGGAGAGGTCGGCGGTTTCGAGGCGGATCTCGCCGGCCTTCATGTCCTGCTGGACGATGCTCTTGCGGAAGGCCGCCATGTATTCCTTCCGCGCCCGCAGCGCGAAGAAGATCCAGAGGGCCATGATGGCCAGGCTCGCATAGCTCAACTGCCGCCACGTGAGCGCCAGCCCCCAGTCCTTGATGAGCACGAGAATCAGCAGGGCGCCGGCGCCCTTCGACAACCGGTCCACCGTGACGTCGATGAAGGGCTTGGCGCGGTACTTCACGTCGGCCGGGAGCGGCAGGAACAGGATCTCGCGCGTGGTCTTGTCGACCGTGTAGCGCAGCGACGTGTCGAGCACGCGGGCCAGGCCGGACGTCCACAGCGCGCCCACCGAGAGCATCAGCAGGCCCGAGGCGCCGAGGCTGACCGGCAGGATGAGCAGCGCGAAGCCGATGCCGAGCAGCCGGTGGATGCGGCTCGTGAGCGCCACCTGGATGACGAAGCCGATGAGCGACAGGTAGACGCCCACCCAGGCGAGCACCGCCGTGATGCTGTCGGTGTTGGCCTGGCCCTTGGCTTCGGCAGTGGCCATGTTGAGCTGCTGTTCGATGATGGCGGCGCCGACGGCGGCGAACGTGATGACGAGCGCGATGATCTTCAGGTGGCGGGAGCCGCGCAGCAGCGCCAGCGCCTCGCCGCCGCCCACACCTTCGTCTTCACCGGTCTTCGAGGCGTCCGACTGGCCGGCCTTGTCATTGGTGCGGATGATCCGCACGACGATGGCGAGACACACCGCCATGATGGCGGCGCTGACGAGCAACATCGTTGTGGTGCCCAGCTCTTCGACCAGGCTCGCGGTAATCCAGGCGCCAAGCGCGCCGCCCAGGCTGGACCCGCCGCCGATGAGGCCGAAGAGGCGCTTGGCCTGGCGCGGATCGTAGATGTCGTTGGCGAGCGTCCAGAACTGGCTGATGAGCAGGATGCCGAGGATGAGCCCGAAGAGATAGAAGCCCACCGACACCCACTCGCTGCCCACCTGCGTGAACAGCACCCAGAAGGTGACGAGCAGCACGATCATCCCGGCCTGCGTGACCGGGATCGTCCAGCGGCGCGGCACCGCGGCGATCGCTCTCGTGTAGCCCTGCATCAGCACGCCGATGAGCATGCCGGCGCCGAACTGCACCCACGGCAGGTTGTCGGCGCCCAGGCTCGAGATGAACTGCGAGCGCGTAACCGGCTTGACGATGTTGTAGGACGTCATCGCCAGGAACGAATAGAGGAACAGCAGCAGCGCCGTGCCGCCCTCGCCGTCGCGGAGTTCGGCGATGGGCGCGAGCCAGCGGGCGAGACGTGACGGTCGTGTGTCGGATGACGGCATGGGGGGACGGTGGGGTGAATCTTATGCAGCGCCGGAGCCGCCCGGCAATACGATACGTAGTTGGATGCTGACGGGGGTGCGGCGGGTTCTGGGCCTGAACGAGGGCGAGTGGGGCCGCGCGTGGCCGCTCTTCACCTATCTCTTCCTCACCACGGCCGGCACGGTGGCCTCGAAAGCCACCCGCGACGCCCTGTTCCTCGACCGCTACCGCGCCGCTGAACTTCCATACGTCGATATCGCCATCGCGGTTCTCGTGGGGGTGGCGGTGGCCGTCTATCTGCGGGGCCTGCGCTGGTTCTCCATGCGGGCGCTGCAGACCGGCACCCTGCTCTTTTTTGCCGCCACGAGCCTTCTGTTCTGGTGGCTGAGCGTGGCCATGGCGGAGGAGGGGCCGCTTTTCATCGCCATTTACCTGTGGGTCGGAGTGTTCGGGGCCCTGGCGCCCACCCAGGTCTGGACGCTGGCGAGCGTCGTGCTCACCACCCGCGAAGCCAAGCGATCGTTCGGGTTCATCGGCAGCGGCGCCATTCTCGGCTGGATCGTCGGCGGCCTGGCCACCAGCGTCACCGCCCGGTCGCTCGGCACCGAAACGCTGCTGCTGTGGGTGGCGGCGAGCCTCGTGGCCTCGGTGGGGCTCGTGCAGCTCCTGTGGCGCCGCGGTGGCATCGCGGCGGTCGACCAGACGTCGGCGCCGCCCGGACTGCGCGAAAGTGTGCGGCACATCGCCGGCTCCCCGTACCTGCGGGCCATTGCCTGGGTGATCGGGCTGGCCTCGTTTGCGACGACCATCGCGGGGTGGCAGTTCAAGGCCATCGCCAAGGCCGAGATCCCGGATACCGACCAGCTGGCGGCGTTCTTCGGTCTCTTCAACATGCTGGCGGGCGGGGCGTCCCTCGTCATGCAACTCGTGCTCACCGGACGCGTACTGCGCACGGCGGGTGTGGGCGTGGCGCTCTTCATCGTGCCGCTCGCGATGGCGTCGACGTCGATGGCGGTGCTGGTGCTCGGGTCGCTCGCCGCCGTGTCGGCGCTCAAGGCGAGTGACCAGGTGCTGCGGTATTCGATCGACAAGTCCACCGTGGAGCTCCTCTATCTGCCACTTTCGGCGGCGGAGACCTTCCGCGTGAAGGCGTTCATCGACACCGTGGTGTATCGCTTCGGCGACGGGCTGGGCGGCCTGGCGGTGCTCGTCTTCGCGGCCGGCTTCGGCTGGTCGCCCGTGCAGGTGGGCTGGGTGACTCTCGCGGTGGTGGCGGCGTGGCTCGTGGCCGCGGCGACCGCGCGGCAGCAATACGTGACGAACCTGCGCGAGAGCATCCTGCAGCACCGCATGGACGCCGAACGCGCGCATGGCGCGCTGCTCGACCGCAATGCCGCCGATGCGCTGGCGCGCAAGCTCGAAGGGCGCCCGGCCGACATCCTCTATGCGCTCAGCCTCTTCGAAGTGGCGAGGGCGGACCGCGTACATCCGGCGATCCCCGGGCTGCTGCGCCACGAGTCGGCGGAGGTGCGCGTGCGCGCGGTGGCGATGCTCGCACAGGCCAACGTGCGCTCGGTGGTGCCGCAGGTCGAGGCGCTCCTGCACGATCCGCAGCTCGAGGTGCGCACCGAGGCGCTGCTGTATCTGACCCACACGACCGCGGTCGATCCGCTGACCATCATCGAGCGCGTCGGCGACTTCGAGGGGTTCTCGATTCAGGCAGCGATGGTGGCGTTCCTCGCCCGGCCCGGCCGCGCGCGGAACATCGAGGCGGCGCAGGTCATCCTGCAGCGGATGGTGGCCGACGGCGCCGACGACGGCCTGCGTGGCCGCATCCAGGCGGCCCGCGTCATCGGCCTCTCGCCCGACCTTTTCGAGCGCGAGCTCCGCAAGCTGCTCGAAGACGACGCGCCGGAAGTGGCGCGCGAGGCCATCCGCTCGGCCGGCCGCCTCGGCAAACGCGCGCTCGTGCACCGCCTCGTGGACCGCATCGCCGAGCCGTGGCTCACCGACGACGTCGTGGCGGCGCTCGGCCAGCTCGGTGACCGCATCGTCGGCACGCTGCGTGACTACCTCGTCGATGGGGACACGCCGGAGACCATCCGCCGCGAGCTGCCTGGCGCGCTTCAGGCCATCGCCACGCCGGCCGCAGCGGCCGTGCTCGTCGAGAGTCTGCTCGACCCCGACACCGTCGTGCGCCTGCGCGTCGTGACCGCCCTCAACAAGCTGCTGCAGCAGCATCCTGACTGGACCGTGGACCGCGGCATCGTGGAAACCGCGCTCGCCGCCGAGATCACCGGCCACTACCGGTCGTACCAGGTGCTCGGTACGATGGGCGGCTCGCTCGCCGGCGCGGAGCCGGTGCTCGCGGCGCTGCGCGAGTCGCTGTCGCAGGAAAGCGAACGCATCTTCCGGCTGATGAAGGTGCTCTACCCCGACCACGATCTGCACAGCGCCTTCGTGGGCGTGCAGTCGGCCGACCGCAGCGTGCACGACAACGCCCTCGAGTTCCTCGAGAACGTGCTGCCGCCGCCGGTGCGCGTGCTGGTCGTGCCGCTCTTCGACCGCGAAGTGTCGACCGACGAGCGGGCGCGGCTGGCCGAGCGCCTCGTCGGCGTGACGCTCGGGTCGCGCGAGGAGGCGGTGGAAGTGCTCGCCCTCAGCCGCGACCCGTGGCTCCAGTCGTGTGCTGCCTACGCCATCGGCGAACTGCGTCTGGCGCACTTCGCCGGGACGGTGGACCGCTGGGCCAACGACGCCGACCCGCTGCTGCGCGCCACGGCCCGGGCCGCGTGCGAGAAGCTCAAGGCGCATGCGGCCTCCGCATCCGTGGACGTCGGCTGACGCATGCCTTGACTTGCCCGGACGCCCTGCCGACAATCCACGCGGGCGCCGGTGTTCGCCCCCGGTGAAGGAGCAGATGATGACGCGCACGATTGCGACGGCGTGGATGCTGGTGGTGGCGCTCGCGGCCGCCGCGGCCGCGCAGCCCGCCGCCACGCTGGCGGAACGCACGAAGGGCCTGAGCCGCCTCGACGGCTTCGTGCCCCTCTACTGGGACGCCGCGCGCGGACGCGTGCTGGCCGAAGTGCCGGCGTTCGACACCGACGTGCTCTACTACGTCTCGGCCGCGTCCGGTGCCGGCTCCGTGGAACTGCCGTTCGATCGGGGCATCCTCGGCACCGAAGTCATTCACTTCCAGCGCTCGGGCCCGCGTGTGCTCGTCGTGGCGCAGAACCAGCGGTACCGCGCCGTCGGCGGCACACCGGCGCAGGCCGAGAACGTGCGTGACTCGTTCGCGACGTCGGTGCTGGCGTCGCTGCCGGTCGAAGCCGACGAGAACGGCCGCGTGCTCGTGGACGCCTCGCCGCTCTTCCTGCGCGATGCTGCCGACGTCGAAGGACGCATGCGGCGGGTCAACCAGGGCACGTTCCGGTTCGATGCCGGGCGGAGCGCGTTCCATCCCGCGCGCATCAGGAGCTTCCCGCTCAACGCCGAAGTCGAAACCGTGGTCACGTTTGTGGCCGACAATCCCGGCCTGCTCGTGAACAACATCACGCCAGACGGCCGCTTCTTCACGCTGCGCATCCACCACTCGTTCCTGAAGGCGCCCGACGGTTACACGCCGCGTGTGGCCGACCCCCGCATCGGCGTGAGCACGATCACGTTCCGCGACTTCACGAAGCCCTTCGACCAGGACACCGAGGTGCAGTGGATCACGCGCTGGCGCCTCGAGAAGAAGGATCCGGCGGCGGCGATGAGCGAGCCGAAGACGCCGATCGTGTTCTACCTCGACCCCGGCATCCCCGAGCCCACGCGTACCGCCATGCGCAACGGCGCGCTCTGGTGGAACAAGGCGTACGAAGCCGCCGGCTTCCGGAATGCCGTGCAGGTGAAAGACCCGACCCCCGACATGGATCCGATGGACATCCGCTACGCGTGGATCCTCTGGATCAATCGCGACGAGCGCGGCTTCTCGAGCGGCGGCACGTTCCGTGATCCGCGCACCGGCGAGATCCTCGGGTCGAAGACGCGGATGGACTCGCACCGCATCCGCACCATCGGCAACTACTTCGAGGCCTATACGCCGACGACCGGCGGCGCCGACGACGACGCGGCGCTGTTTGCCGGCGATCCGGCGCTGGTCGAGGCCCTGGCCGACGGGCAGCCCACGGAGGGGATGCCGGCGGCGGAGCGCGACCTCGTCCTCCTGCGCCAGACCCTGCTCACCGCGCACGAGCTCGGCCACGTCATGGGCTTCCAGCACAACTTCTCGTCGAGCCTCGACAACTACGCGTCGGTGATGGAATACCCGACGCCCCGCGTGAAGGTCACGAACGGACGCCTCGACCTGAGCGACGCGTTCCAGCGCGCCGTCGGGCCCTACGACGAGATGATGGCGAAGTACGCCTACACGGTGTTCCCGGCGGGGCAGGAAAAGGCCGGGCTCGAGGGCGTGATCCGCGAGATGCGCACCAAAGGCCTGCACTACGTCCCCGAGACCGACCCGCGGTGGTCGTGGTACGACGACCGCGCCACGCCGTCCGAATACCTCAAGGAGACGATGGCGGCACGCGCCATCATGCTGAACAACTACGGCCCGAACATCCTGCGGCCGGGCGAACCGGTGGGCGCACTGCGCGATGCGCGCCTGTGGATGACCTACCTGCACCACCGCTGGGCCATCGAGTCTGGTCTGCGCTACGTGGGCGGCATGTTCCACACTTACAACGTGAAAGGGGACAGCGGCGCCCCCACCGAAATCGTGCCGGCGGCCACGCAGCGGGAGGTCCTTGGCCTGCTGCTCTCGGCCATCGCCCCGGCCGCGCTCGAGATCCCGGAGCCGCTGCTCGTTCAGCTCACCCCGCACCCGGGCAGCAACCTCGAGGATCTGTCGAGCGACTACGCGTTCGACCACCTGCGGGCCGCCCGCATTCTCGCCGCGATGGTGCTCGGCGACCTGTTGCAGCCCGACCGGGCGGCGCGTCTCGTGGCCTTCGCGGACCGTCAGGCCAACGCACTGACGCTGCCGGAAGTCGTGACCGAGGTGCTGAAGGTCACCTGGGGGCCGCACGGAACCGAGTCGCCGCGCCAGGTGTCGATCCGCCGCGTGACGGAGCGGGCCGCCCTCGACGCGCTCATGATGCTCGGCGCGCACGCCGACGCGACGCCCGAGGTGCGGGCCTACGTGTTGCAGCAGATCCGCGCGCTCGGGCAGGGGCTGGCATCGCGCAAGGACCCCGACGCGATGGGGGAGGCGCATCTGCGGCAGGCCGAAGCCGATATCACGCGGTACCTGCAGAATCCGGCGGCGAACGCGCCGAAGTTCATCGCGCCCGGCTGGGGCACGCGGCCGCGGTCACGGTATCCGCTGAGCCCGGGGCCGCCGCTCGGCGGCGGCAACTGACGGCTACTCTTCGTCGATCCGGAGGCGCTGGCGTTTCAGGTAGAGGCCCTTGCGCGACAGCCCGAGCGCGCGTGCCGCGTCCTCCACATTGCCGTGGATGCGCAGCGCATCCTGGATGAGCGCGCGTTCGACGTGCTCCACCGCGGCGTTGAGCGGCTGGTCGCGGCGCACGAGCAACTCCGTCGGCGCCGGCGGACGCTGACCGGCCGGCACGGTGCGCCGTGAGGCGGCGAGGCGCGCCGAGAGATGTTCGGGCATCAGCACGGCGCCTGACTCGGCGAGCGCGACAGCACGGCGCACTTCGTTGGCGAGTTCGCGCACGTTGCCCGGCCAGTCGTACAGCAGCAGGTACTCGGCGGCGGTCTCGCCGATCCGGATGCCCGACTTGCTGCCTTCCTTCATGCTGCGCTCGAGGAAATGATCGAGCAGCAGCGGGATTTCTTCGCGGCGCTCCCGCAGCGGCGGAATCGTGAGCTTCACGACGTTCAGCCGGTAGTACAGGTCGTCGCGGAACTTCCCCTGCGCCACCATCTTGTCGAGGTTGGCGTTGGTGGCGGCGACGATGCGGACGTCGGCGTTCACCGGCGCCGACTCCCCGAGCGGATGCACGTCGTTCGATTCGAGAAAGCGCAGCAGCTTCGGCTGCACGTCCATGCCGATCTCGCCGATTTCATCGAGGAACAGCGTGCCGCCGGAGGCCCCGCGGATCACGCCGGGGAAGTTGTCGAGGGCCCCGGTGAAAGCGCCGCGCTTGTAGCCGAAGAGCTGGCTGTCGAGCATCTCGCGCGGCACGGCCGTGCAGTTGAACGGGATGAACGGCTTCTTCGCGCGCGACGAGCAGTTGTGGATGGCCCGCGCCAGCAGTTCCTTGCCGGTGCCGGTTTCCCCGGTGACGAGCACGGTGATGTGGCTCGCGGCCACCCGGCGCGTGACCCGCAGCAGGTCGAGCATCGACTCGGCAATGCAGACGAACCCGAGTTGCTGCTCGGGCAGCGGCTCGGGCCAGATGGCCGACTTCTCGCTTTCGGCCACGGCGGCGCGATGCAGCGTGAGACCGTTGATCACGAGGCGCTGCAGCGCCAGCAGCGTGGTGCGTGCCGACTGCTGATTGCGTGGACGCACGACCACCGAGATCTCGCGGTCGCGTTCGGCTCCGAGGGCAAACGTGACGCAGTCGTCGGGCGGTTGCCGCAGCGCGAGGTCTGGCGCCTCGGTGCCCGCCCAGCCGAGGGTCTCGACCGTGTCGGCGCCGCGCGCCAGCATCACGGCGGACGCGGCGGCGTGGCTTGCGGCCGCGAGGCTCAGCAGCTCGTAGCCCGCGAGCGCGGGCCGGGAGGTGAGGTCCACCATGGCGGCGGACGCGCGCACCGCACTGGCCAGGGCCTCCGGGATCGTCGTGGGTGTCGCGTCTGACGGGATGTCCACCCGCCCGAACGACGCGGGGGGCTTCTGGTAGAACGTGGTGATGTGCGGAACGGTGGCGTCCGGAGAACCCACCGGCGCACGTGCGGCGCGAAGGCTCGCGGCGGCGTGAAGACTTTCGCCGCTGGAGACCACCAGACTTATGCCAGCAAACACTCGTGCCGCCCTTGAGTACTGCTCCAGTGCCGCAGACTCACAGTCCGCCGCTAGGCGGCCGCCCACTCGTTGCCCGGCCGCTACGAATTCTGGAAGGTGACCCAAGGGCCCAAGAGATGCGGCTGAAAGCGCGGCTGGAGCTTCCGATCCGCGTCCGGACAGCAGGAGAGCGTCCGCTGTCGCAAGCCTGAGGCGCGTGAGGTAGTCGCGATCCGAGTTTGGCGCGGCGAGGCCAAGGCAGTCGGTACCCAGCCGTGCGGCGTCGTCCGGCTGACCTTGGCCAGCAAGGTAGGCGATTCTGGCGAGTTGATACCAGCGGGAGGAAACCGAAGTGCGGCTCGCCGCTTTAGGCGCGAAGAGGTCGTCGATCGACTTCGCTGCTTCTATGTCACCCACGGCGATGCACATGAGGAGTTCAGTGGAGGCGCGGTCCAAGCTGGAGCTGACAGAAGTGGGCCCGAGGGCTCCCAGAGCGGAGAGGGACGCCCGCGCAGAATCGAACTGGCCCATCAAAGCTTGGCTGTGGAACGCGTTGAGGGTTAACCCCCGAAGGATGGCCAACGCACCACATGACCTCGCAATGCCTGCGCCGCGGACGGCAAAGGTTAGTGCCGCTGCGATGTCTCCCAGCAGACCATGTGCCGCGCTTCTCGCGAGGTAGAGGTGGGCCTCGGCCACCGCATCGCCCATCGCTTCGATGTGCAGGGCCGCGAGGTCGAGCTCTCTGAGTGCCCGAAGTCCACGGCCGCTCTTCAGTTCGGCTTCAGCGAGAACGCGATGCATCGCGGCCAGTGATGTATGGGTTCCCGCACGTTGAGCCGCTCGGCGGTACGCACTCAGCTCACCTACCGTAGCCTCGAGGCTCACGTAGCGAAGCAGTGAGTCGAGATGCTGTCCCAGCACGTATGCAGAAAGGCCAGCGTCTCCGGTATCGTTCGCAAGGTCTCTGGCTCGCAAGAACTGCTGCTGGCCTTGGGCGGAGTCGCCTGAGTAGAGATGGATGCGTGCGCAAACGACCAGCGCTCGCACCGTCATGGCCGGGTGTGTCCCCCTCCGAATGACTTCCTCGGCCAGCTGTTGGGCAACGTCGCGGTTTGCCGACGCGGCCTCCAACTCGCTCTGCGCGGTGATGTCTTCGGTCGAGGGGTTCGAGAGCTTGCGCAGACAGTCGAGGGCTTCGCTGACCTGCCCGGCGGCCATCAGCCGTGAGACGGGCGGACGCACTAGTGGACCAAGTCAGCCCCCGAGCGGGACTGTTCGGGCGTGGTTGTCTCAAGCATGCGTCTGACGCGGTCTTGAAGCTCAAGCGGGTTGTCGATGCGCGACCAGCTGACGACCAGTGAATGCATCGCCCTGGCCGATGTCGCCAGGATAACCTCGCTCGCGAGTTGATCGCTGGTCGTGCCGTCGAACGCGCACAGCAACAACTGTTTGTGGGTGATTCGAAGGACACACCGTTGAGCGGTCAGGTGTGGCGAGAGCCGAGAGCACAGTTCAGCAAGCGCCGTGTCGATGTCGACGGGGCGATTTACGTCAGAGCCCACGGGTGCGACGGAGATCGCCAGCACAGTTGCGTGATGGCTACCATCCAATGCGAGCCTATCGTGAGCGAGGAGCGCGTCTACGGCAGTTAGCGCTGCGGCGCGGACCGCGGGAGAAGTGCAATCGATTGACGCCGACGGCCGCTGCAAAGCACTAAATAGCGCCGAAGATATGGTCGGCAAGAGCGACTCAAGAGCCCGGCGCTGCGCAACGGTGATCTCTTGATCAGCTCGGCCATAAAGCGAAAGTACGCCGATCATTGCCTCGCCGCAGCACAACGGCAGACTCGAGCCTAAAGCGAGATTGACGCCGGATGCGGCGTTGGCCAAGTCGAGTGCAGCGTCAGTGTTCCAAACCGCGGTCCTGTGCGCCGCGACCCAACCAGTCATGCGTTCTGCGATCGGAACGCGCGTGCTCGACAGAGCGCGCCCGCCGGCGCCTTCGACGTAGATCGAAACCGCGTCGCTAGAGACATCGTCGATCACGTAGATCGCAAGCGTGTCGAACGATGCTATCGCACGAATGCTATTGACGAGTTGACGACAGACGGTGTTGATTGGCGACCCATCCGGGAATGGCGCCAAGTTAGCGAGGAGCCGAAGGGACTCAACCGGGGCGGCTTGAGTCGCCGCCGGTTCACCCTGCATCTGGCCGGAATGGGGTGAGTCCACTTGATTAGCGAGAATCACGGCCGGCAGATCCTGCAACTCAGACTCGGCTCGCAAGCGCGAGTGTTCACGAACGAAGGCATCGACGATCAGAGGGTCATACATCTTCCCGCGACGCTGCGAAAGGATCTCTAGCGCTTCTTCAGCCGTCATCGCCGGGCGATACGGACGGTCAGACGTGAGAGCGTCGTAGCAGTCGACCACGGATAGGATTCGCGCGCCGATCGGGATGTCAGACCCCTTGATGCCGTCGGGATAGCCGCTGCCATCCCAGTTTTCGTGGTGGTGACGCACAATCGGGACTACAGGGTAGGGAAATTGAATTGACGACAGGAGGTCTGCGCCGACCGCTGCATGAGTTTTCATGACAGAGAACTCACGGGTCGTCAGCTTGCCAGGCTTGTTCAGAATAAATTCAGGGATCGCCAGTTTTCCCATGTCATGCAGAAGTGCCGCGGCCTCGATCGCACGGATTTGTCGTTCATCTGAGACCCCCAAGGACCTAGCGAGAGCTACCGCATATCGCTGGACCCGGCGAATATGGCCATGAGTCACCTGGTCCTTGGCGTCAATCGCCATCGCTAGCGTCTCGATCGTCGACAGGTACAGGGAATTGACTTCGCTCAGATGTTTGTTCGTGTCGTCCAGGCGGCCGAGCGTAGTCCGTACGGCGAGAAAGGAGACCACGACAAGGGGCAGCAATACGCCTGCCAGCGCGAGATCGACTGTGTTGGTGAAGACGACAAGGATCGCTGCGATTGCAGCGCTGGCGAGGTAGCTCGCCGACAGCCAGAGAAACTGACTCCGCCAGACAAAGAATGCCGACAGTCCGCGTTCAACGCTTACAGCGATGGCCACCAAGCCGCTGTTGAACAAGAACACGCACAGGGCGAACAGATACAGCGGCCCGACGAAGGTGTCGAGCGGCCCGTACTGTGGCGAGCGAATATCTAAGCCGGCGATGCTGAAGTAAAGGAATGCGGACGGGAGGACCGTAATGGCGAGCGCGCCGACATTAAACAGAAGTCGATGCGGCGTGCGAAGTCGCGGCGGCAGCCGCAGTGACATTACTAGAGCATCGACCGCCGCCGTAAGGGTTCCCGGCGCGGGGCCGAACATCAATGTCGCCAAGAAGACGATCGGCTCGGAGACGGAGAGTCTCACGACTACACCAGGAATCTTGACGGCGTAGGTTCCCGTAAGCGCCGTTAAGGCGGTCAGGAGGACCCACGCCCAACCTGGCGGGTGAATCGAGACGTCGCCGACGGCGAGGGCGAGGATGAGCAGGCCGCCGGCTTGTACCGTGCGTATGTAGACGGAGCCGAGGGTCGTTCTTGTCGTCTGTCGCACGGCAGCGCCCTAGTTGGCTTCGGTCTACTCGCCCCAGATGATCAGCGGCTTCATATGTACCTCGGTTGAAACGTTTTGAAACGATAGGGGCTGCGCGATATTGCTCAGCTATTCGCCCCAGATGAGGGTGTCGCCCCAGATGAGGGTGTCGCCCCAGATGAGGGTGTCGC
>CADEFD010000023.1:0-19381 GCA_902826515.1 uncultured Acidobacteriota bacterium | reverse complement strand
GAGCGTCTGCCCCTTCACAGAGCTGTTCTTCACCACCTCCGCCTTCGCGGTCACGCCCCAGCTCGCCGGGAACAGGTCCGCGGTCGTCCGCGCGGGCAGCACCTGACCGTCCTGAAGGGCGGTCAGCAGGTTCAGTTCGCCGGCACCTGCGCCGGTCAGACCCGCTTCCGGCATGAAGTCCGCCGAAGCCTGCAGCGCGAGCCGCACTCCCAGAGGCGTCAAACGGGGGTTGGAGTCAATCAGCAGGGCCACCGCGCCGCTCACGACGGCTGCCGCCTGGCTGGTGCCGCTCAGCGTCATGTAGGCCGCCTTGCCCGCGCCGCTCATGCGGTCGGGACGGGTCAGTGCCAGGGTCGAACCCTCGACGCCGGCCGAGGCGATGAGGCTGCCGGGCGCCGCGATGTCGGGCTTCACGAGTGAGTCGAACTGCGTGGGGCCGCGCGAGCTCCAGGGCGCCAGGGTGTCATCGCCGCGGTCGGCGGTGCCGTTGGCGCGCACCGCGCCTACCGTGATGACGTAGGGCGAGTTGCCGGGAGAGGTCACGCTGCCGAGCACGGTCTTGCCGTCGGCCGTCTCGCCACGGTTGCCGGCCGAGGCCACCACGACGATGCCCGCCTTCACGGCGCGCTCCACGGCCTGGCCGAGCGGGTCGTCCTTGTAGGACTGCGTCACCGCCGTGCCGAGCGACATGTTGATGACGCGGATGTTGAACTGGCCGCGGTTCTCGATGGCCCAGTCCAGCGCCTCGATGACGTCGGCCACCTGACCGGAGCCGTCGTTGCCGAGCACGCGCAGATTGATGAGGTGCGCGCCGGGCGCCATGCCCGCGGCGCCCTCGCCCTTCTTCGCGCTGATGGCGTCGCCGGCGACGATGCCGGCGATGTGCGTGCCGTGGCCGTAACCGTCGCGCCCGCGGCCGCGGCCGTCGCGCGTGAAGTCCACGTTCGCCACGATCTTGCCGCTGAGCGCGCGGTGCGCCGCGATGCCCGAGTCGATGATGGCCACGCCCACGCCCGAGCCGTTCACCGCGCCAAGCGTCGACACCAGACCGTTGAGCGCCGCGTCGGCGCCGGTCGTCGACGTCGTGAGCGCCATGTGCGACGTCACGATCGCGTTGGCGGCGACGGCAGTCACTTCGGCGTCGGCCGCGAGGGCGTCGAGCTGGCCCGCCGGCACTTCGAGCACCGCGCCGCGGCGCAGCCGCTTCTTCAGCAGCAGCGGGTGGCGCGACAACACGCGGCTGATCGTCGCATCGTCGCCATCGACGATGACTTCGACGGTGCTGCGGTTGCCCTTGCGAATCTCGTCGGAGAGGTCCGTTGACAGCCGGGCGCGGCGGCCAGGTCCGGCCAGAGCCGGGGAGGCCATCGCGACGGCGACGAGGACGGCGAGAATGCGGCTGGTCATTGAAGTGTGTCCTAGTCCGGGGGGACTGAGTGCCTGATCGATCGCTTGGGGTGAGGGGGCTGTCAGTGCTTGTGCTGAACGAGCAGCGACTCGACCATGACGCGCTGCGATCCGCCACGCGTGCGGACGGTCTGCAGAACGCCTTCGCTGATGCGGTAGTAGACCGTTCGGCGCGAAACGCCGAGGATCTCCGCGGCCCGCTCGATGGTCACGCTGCGTCCCAGCTGGGGAAGAGCCGGGGAACTGGTCAGGTTCTGGGTGGTTTCCATAGCGAACTCCGCCGATAAGAGAGGCAGGGTCGGTGCCACCGCCGGCGTGGGGTGCGTCGTGCTCCCGTAAGTGATTGCAGTCAAAGAACTTGTTGGTTTAGGATGCGCCTGGGCGGGGCTGCGGAGGCCCGTGAGAGCTGGTGGACAAGCTGTTGGCTCTCTTTGCACGGAACTCCCGCGGGGTCGGGAAACCGTGCAGCCCGTGCAGAAACAGGCCGAAAAACACACATCGAGACGATCGGGCAAGTTCTTGACCGGTCGGCCAACTAGTGAACCGACATTCGCGATTCCCGCTCATCGCCGTCCTCGTCGTGGGGCTCTTCGGCTACTTCTGGTGGGGCAGCCGCACCGCGGCTCCACCGCGAGTCGATCCACAAGCAACTGTCGAGCTGCCCCAGCGCGGCGGAGTGCTCGCGGCCTCGCTGAGAAGTGAACCGCGGTCATTCAATCGTCTGGTGGCACGCGACTACCCCGCGCAGCTCTTCACGCTGCTGACGCAGGCGCGGCTCGTGCGCGTGAACATGGCGACGCACGAGGTGGAGCCGTGGCTCGCGGAATCGTGGACTTCGTCGCCCGACAGCCTGGTGCACACCCTCACGCTGCGCGAGGGGCTGACGTGGTCTGACGGCGTGCCATTCTCCGCGGCCGACGTCGCCTTTACCTTCGCGGCGGTGTTCGATCCGCGGGTCAAGAGCGTGCTGGCGAGCAGCCTCGAAGTGGACGGCGATCCGCTCACCGTGGCGACGCCCGATGCGCGCACCGTCGTCGTCACGTTCCCGCATCCGTTCGGGCCCGGCATCCGCCTGCTCGACAACCTCACCATCCTGCCGAAGCACAAACTCGAGGCCGCGCTCACCGGCGGCACGATGGCCACCGCCTGGAGCACCACGACGGCGCCTGCCGAGATCGTGGGGATGGGCCCGTTCGTGTTAAGCGAGTACGAGCCGGGGCAGCGGCTCACGTTCGCGCGGAATCCACACTACTGGCGGAAGGACGATCGCGGCATCGCGCTGCCGTACCTCGATGGCCTGGTGCTGCGGATCGTGCCCGACCAGAACGCCGAACTGCTCGGCCTGCAGTCGGGGGAGCTCGACCTCACACAGCAGCAGCTCCGCGCGGAAGACTACGGCACGGCGCGCGAAATGGAGCGGGCCGGCCGGCTGCGCATGACGGAGGTCGGCGTCTCGCTCGATCCCGACGTGTTCTTCTTCAACCTGCGGCCGGCGCTGTGGGCGAAGGATCCGCGCCGGGCGTGGCTCTTCACCGACACCTTCCGCAAGGCGCTCAATCACGCGATCGATCGCGAGGCCTATGCCAACACGGTGTTCCTCGGCGCGGCCGTGCCGTTGCACGGGCCCGTGTCGCCTGGCAACAAGACGTGGTTCTGGCCCGACTTGCCGCGCTACGCCTTCGACCGCGAGAAGGCGTCAGCCCTGCTCGCGGAGCTCGGGCTCGCCAACCGCGATGCAGACGCCTTCCTCGAAGACGCGGCCGGCACCGAGGCGCGCTTCACGCTCATCCACTACAAGGGCAACACGTCGCTCGAGCGCGGCGCGCAGGTGCTCAAGGAAAGTTTCGAGCGCGTCGGCGTGGCCATGGACCTCGTGCCACTCGAGCCCGGCACCCTCATCGAGCGGATGCTCGCGGGCAGCTTCGAGGCGATCTTCTTCAACTACGTCACGACCGATCCAGACCCCGCGATGCAGCGCGACTTCTGGCTGAGCAGCGGCAGCGCGCACATCTGGAACATCTCGCAGGCCGCTCCCGCCACCGCCTGGGAACGCGAGATGGACGGGCTCATCAACCGTCAGGCGGCGGCCGTCGATCCGGCCGAACGCGTGCGCCTCTTTCGCGACGTGCAGCGTGTGTTCAGCGACCACCTGCCGGCGATGTACTTCGCGGCGCCGCGGCTCTTCGTGGCCGTGGGACCACGCGTGCGCAACGAGACGCCGGGCGTGCTCCGGCCGCAACTGCTGTGGAGCGCCGACACGCTGGCGCTGGCCCCCGGGGCCGCGGCCACGAGCCGCTAGTCGATGTCGCTCGCGCGTTTCGCCGTGGGTCGAGTGGTGAGCGGGGCGATCTTCGCCCTCGTCGTCGCGTCGCTCACGCTGCTGCTGGCGCGCATGGTGCCGGGCGATCCGTCGCTCGAAGACCGCCTGACGCGCACGCCCGAAGAGGTGGCGGCGCTGCGGGCGGAGCTCGGGCTCGACCAGCCGTTCCTCACGCAGTACGGGCGCTGGCTCAGCGGACTCGCGCGCCTCGACCTCGGCCGCTCGTCGATGTACCGGCGCCCCGTGACCGACCTCGTGGGGGAACGCGCGGCCAACACGGCGATCCTCGCACTGGCAGCGCTGCTCGTCGCGACGGGCATCGGCCTGCCGCTCGGGCGCCGCGCGGGTTCGACGCCTGATGGCGTCTCGCGACTCGTCCGCGCGGTCTCCCTCGCCGTGCTCTCGGTGCCGCCGCTGCTGAGCGCGCTGCTGCTCGTGTTCATCGCCGCCCGCACCGGGTGGCTGCCCGTGGGGGGCATGACCTCGGGCGGCCTCACCGGCGCGGCGTGGCTCGCCGACCTGCTCCGGCACCTGCCGGTGCCGACGCTGGCCCTTGCGCTGCCGCTTGCCGCCACGCTCGAGCGGCTGCAGGCCCGCGCCATGGCCGACACGATCGGGCGACCCTTCGTGGCCGCCAGCCGGGCGCGCGGTCTCGATCCCGCCCGGGCCGCCCGGGTGCATGCGTGGCCCGTGTCGCTGGCGCCCGTGCTCGGCAACTACGGCGTGCTCGTGGGCGCCCTCTTCAGCGGCAGCTTCGTCGTCGAGATCGTGACTGCCTGGCCCGGGCTCGGCCGCCTGCTCTTCGACGCCCTCAGCGCGCGTGACGTGTGGCTCGTGGCCGGCTGCGGCGCGCTCGGCGCCGTCTCGCTCGCTGCCGGCACCACCGCGGCCGACATCGCGCATGCGGCGATCGATCCGCGCGTGCTCGAGGGGCGCCACGAATGAGACGCGCGCTCATCCTCGTCGGCGTGCTCGTGGCGCTGGCCGTGGCGGGGCCGCTCCTCGCGCCGTACGGACCGGTGACGCGGTTCGAGAATCACCTGCACGCGCCGCCGATGCCATTGCACGTGGACGGCGGCGGATTCTACACGGTGCCGCTGCGCATCGTGGACCGGCTCGAGCAGACGTTCGCGGAAGACCCGGCACAACGCGCCGGGCTGCCGTGGACGACGCCCGCCGCGACGCCCGTGCTGCTCCTCGGCGCCGATGGCCTGGGCCGCGACGTGCTGTCGCGCACGCTGCATGGTGCGCGCGCGTCCCTCGGGCTGGCCCTCGTGGCAACTGCCGGCACGCTCCTCGTCGGCGCGCTCCTCGGAAGCTGGGCCGGTATGACCGGCGGCCTCGTCGAGCGCCTGGTGCTCAAGGCGGGCGACGTGCTGATGGTGTTGCCCGTGCTCTACGTGGTGGTGGCGCTGCGCGCGGCGCTGCCGCTCGTGCTGCCGCTGCCGTGGGTGGTGGGCGTGCTGGCCACGATCTTCGTACTGCTCGGCTGGCCGCGGATCGCCCGCGGCGTATGGGCGATCGTGCGCGCGGAGGCGCGGCAGGAACACGTGCTGGCGGCCACGGCGCTCGGCGCCACCCGCTGGCGCGTGATGACGCGGCATCTGCTGCCGGCCTGCCACGGCTACCTCGCCGTGCAGACGGCGTTGCTCGTGCCGATGTTCGTGCTGGCCGAGGCGACGCTGTCGTACGTGGGGCTCGGGTTTCCCGACGGCGTGCCGAGCTGGGGCACGGCATTGAGCGAGGCGGCCACGATCTCGGCGATGACGCGCGCGCCGTGGACACTGGCGCCGGCGCTGGCGATGTTCCTCGTGGTGCTCGTCACGAACGTGCTGCTCGAGCCGGCCCGCGAGCGCCACACGCCGGACGCGGCACGATCGGGATAAACTCGGCGCATGCCCGCCCTGGCTGGTCTCTACACGCCGATCGTCACGCCCTTCCGGCACGACGCGGTGGACGATGCGGCGATCCGCCGCAACGTCGAACGCTACATGCAGACGCGCCTGACCGGGCTCGTCGTGCTCGGCTCGAATGGCGAAGCGGTGATGCTCGATGACTCGGAGGCGGAACGTGTCATCGTTGCGGCCCGGTCGGCGATGCCGTCGTCGCGGCCGCTCATCGCCGGGACCGGCGCCGAATCCACGCGGGCCACCATTGCCGCATGCGTGCGCGCCGCCCGCGCCGGCGCCGACGCGGTGCTCGTGCGCACGCCGTCGTTCTTCAAGAACATGATGACGAGCGACGTCTTCGTGCGCCATTACGTGGCCGTGGCCGAAGCGAGCCCCGTGCCGGTGCTCCTGTACAACGTGACGATGTACACGGGCGTCACGCTGCCGCCGGATGCTGTGGGCCTCCTCGCCGAACACCCGAACATCGTCGGCATGAAGGAATCCGGCAGCGACGCCAGCCTGCTCGCCGACTACATCGCGCGTTCGAGCCCGGAGTTCTTCGTGCTCGCGGGCAGCGGCGTGACGTATTTCTCCGGCCTCGTCGCCGGCGCGGAGGGTGCGGTCATCGCGCTCGCGGGCGTCGTGCCTGATCTCTGCGCCGACCTCCTCGAACACGTGAGGGCCGGCCGCATCCTCGAGGCCCGCGCCATCCAGCGCCGGCTGACACCGCTTGCCCGGACCATCGGCGGTCTGCACGGCGTGCCGGCGCTCAAGGCCGCGCTGGACCTGATGGGCTTCGACGGCGGACTGCCGCGGGCGCCACTCGGTCCGGCGCCGCGGGCGGTGGTCGAGGGATTGCGTCGCACGCTGACCGACCTGGGCGTGCCGCTCCTCCAGCCGGCGCCGAACGACGCCGACCCGGCTACGACCTGACCGGTTGCCCCCTCGGGGCGACACCGTGTCTTACGCGCGGTCGAGCCCTGTCGCGAATTCCGGCCGATTGGTGCGGCTCGCGCACCGCCGGCGACGCGCGAGGCGTGGTACAGCAGTTGCAGCCTCGGGCCGGCGGAGGCTGACGTGATGCCGCGCACCGCCGCCGAACCACCTGTGTCTGCCGGTCGTCGCGCCGCTGCCGGCGTCGTCGCGCTGGCGCTCCTCGTTTCTAGCGCCTGCGCCTCGAATCCAGTCACCGGACGGCGCGAGGTGTCCTTCCTCAGTGAAGCGGAAGAGATTGCCATCGGCCAGCGCGGCGATGCCGAGATTCGCCGCGAGATGGGCGTGTATCAGGACGACGAACTGCAGCGGTATGTCAGCGGCGTCGGCCAGCGACTCGCCGTTGTGTCGCACCGCCCCTCGCTGCCGTGGACCTTCACCGTCGTCGACGTGCCGGCCGTGAATGCGTTCGCGCTGCCCGGCGGCTACATCTACGTCACGCGCGGCCTGCTCGCGCACCTCGGGGATGAATCGGAACTGGCCGGCGTGCTCGGGCACGAGATCGGCCACGTCACCGCGCGGCATGCCTCGCAGCAGTTCACCCGCAGCACCGGCGGTTCGATCGGCGTGCTGCTTGCCAGCATATTCGTGCCGGGCGTGGCGCCGTTCAGCGATCTGGCGTCGGCCGGGCTCGGCACGCTGTTCCTGAAGTACGGCCGCGACGACGAGCTCGAGTCCGACCGCCTCGGCGTCGAGTATGCCGCCAGGGCGGGATGGGATCCCGAGAGCGTGCCGCGGTTCCTCACGACGCTCTCGCGGCTCGATGCGATGAGCGTGCGCGGCGTGCCCAACTGGCTGTCGACCCACCCCGACCCCGGGTCCCGCGTGGTGAAGGCGGCGCCGGTCGCCGCCAGTCAGACCGACAGCACGCGCGACCGCAATCGCGACGAGTTCCTCCGCCGGATCGAGGGCCTCGCGTACGGCGACGACCCGTCGGAGGGCGTGGTGCAGGCGCACCGCTTCCGGCATCCCGACCTGCGCATCGCCGTCGACTTCCCCGAAGGCTGGGACGTGCAGAACGCGAGCGACCAGGTGGTCGCGCAGCTCGAGGGCGAACGCGTGCTGATGCTGCTGCGCGCGGCGCCGGAGGCCGGCGGCGTGACCCTCGACGACGGCGCGCCGAAACACATGCGCGGGCTCGGCTTCACGCTCGACCACGGCGCGCTCGATTCGGTCGGCGGCCGCGACGCCTTCATCGGTCTCTATCACGGCAAGGTCCGCGAGGTGGGCGCCGTGCGGATCCACGCCGCGCACATCAGCGCGGGGCGGCAGGTCTTCATGGTCGCGGGCGTCGCGCCGGACGCCGACTTCGCGCGCGTCGAGCCGGAGTTCGAGGCGGCGGTGCGTTCGTTCCGTGAGCTGTCGAGCGCGGAGGCCGCCCGCATCCGCCCGAATCGCGTGGTGCTCTACACAGCGAAGGCGGGTGACACATGGCAGGGCATCGCCCAGCGCGCCGGCCGCGGCCTCGTGCCGGCGACCCGTCTCGCGCTGATGAACGGCTACGCCGTCAACACCCAGCCGCCGGCGGGCACGCGGCTCAAGATCGTGGCCGAAGGCTGAACGCGGGCCGTGCCGCGGGCTCTATAATCGAGCGCGGATGGCGCGCCGTTCCCGCACTGCCTGGTCCCGCTGGCTCGTCGGCGCCCTCGGCGTGGGCTTCGCGTATCTCGCGTGGGTCTACCTGACGCTCCCCGACGTGCGCGTGCTCGCCACGACGAACCCCGAGACCACGGCCTTCATCGAGATCCGGCGCGAGGAAGCCCACGACGCCGGCAAGAGCTTCACGCTGCGGCGCCGCTGGGTGCCGTACAGCCGCATCTCGAACCACCTGAAGCGCGCCGTCATCGTCGCCGAAGACAGCGCGTTCTTCGAACACGACGGGCTCGACTACAAGCAGATTCGGGAATCGATCGAAGACAGCCTCGAGGATGGCGGCGCCATCCGCGGCGCCAGCACGATCACGCAGCAGCTCGCCAAGAACCTCTATCTCTCGGAGTCGCGCAATCCCGCCCGCAAGCTCACCGAGCTCATCATCACCCGGCGGCTCGAGACGGCGCTGAGCAAGCGGCGCATCTTCGAGATCTATCTGAACTCGATCGAATGGGGCGACGGGATCTTCGGCTGCGAGGCGGCCGCGCGCGCCTACTTCGGGAAGAGCGCCGCCGACCTCGGTGCCGCGGAAGCGGCGATGATGGCCGGCGCCATCATCAACCCGCGCGTGCACAGCCCGGCGAGGCCGACGCGGCGGCTGCTGCGCCGGCAGCAGATCATCCTCGGCCGCATGGGCCGCACTGCGCCGCCGGCCGACACACCCGCCGCCGCACCTGCACCGGCTCCCGCCACGGCCGCGCCGTCGCCGGAGACGGTGCCCCCTCCGCCGCCGTCGTGAGGGTTCAGCGCACGCGGCGCGCGCCGATGAAACGTTTCTGCCAGTAGGGCAGGGTCAGACGTTCGACGCGCACGACTCCGCGGCTGCTCGGCGCATGGACGAACTCGTCGTCGTCCACGGCAATCCCCACGTGAGACGCGCCCGGCGCGACGGTGGAGAAGAACACCAGGTCGCCGGGCTGAATCGCGTCCCTGTCCACCTTGCGGCCCGTCGTGAACTGGGCGCTCGTCTGGCGTGGCACGCTCAGACCGTACTGCCGGAACACGTAGGCGACCAGGCCGCTGCAGTCGAAGCCGCGGGCGTCTGTGCCGCCGTTGCGATACGGCACGCCGCGCAGGTCGAGCGCGGTCGCGACGAGCTGATGGCCGAGGGCCGCCGCCTCCGCTTCCGCCGCGCGCCTGCCTGATGGGGCACCGCCCGGCAGGCCCGGCCGGGGCACACCGCCGCCGGATGCGCAGGCCGTGGCGACGAGCGCCACCAACACGACGAGCACCAGTTTCGGCATCTGTCGGTCACTGTATCGGCGCGGCGTGCCGCCGTGTGCACCCCGCCGCCTGGAAGATTCGTCTAAGCCCTGCGTTCGCAGGTCTTTACGGGCGTGGGCCCATCTTGACACAACCCCCGGGCCTGTCCACAATGTGCGCAAGGCCATGGAGCAGACGCTCCTCCTCAACGCCACCTACGAACCCCTCAAGGTCGTGCACTGGCAGAAGGCCATCACGCTCTGGTGTCAGGGGAAAGTAGAGATCATCGCGTCGCACGACCGCGAGGTCCGCGCCGTGTCGTTCAGCCTGCGCCTGCCTTCGGTCATCCGCCTGCTGCGCTACGTGCGCATCAAGAAACGATTCGACTACGTGCCGTTCTCGCGCGCCAACATCTACGCGCGCGATCATCACACCTGCCAGTACTGCAATCGGCACCATCCCACGCCGGACCTCACCTTCGACCACGTCATCCCGGTTTCGCAGGGCGGCCGCAAAGACTGGGAGAACATCGTCACGTGCTGCGTCCCCTGCAACCGGCGCAAGGGGGGACGCACGCCCGTCGAGGCCGGCATGCATCTGGTGCGGGCGCCGCGGCGGCCCGATACCGTGCCGGCGCTGCGCGTCACGATCGGACTGCGGCGCACGCCGGAGAGCTGGCGCGACTACCTGTACTGGAATCTCGAGCTCGACGCCGACGCCAGTCCCTAGCGGAGCAGGCGCTTCACCACGCCGGCAAACAGGCTCAGGCCGGCGGCCACCAGATCCTGCTCGGGCGAGGCCCCATGCCCGCGCCGCAGCTCGGCGAAGGCCGCTTCGGTCTGGCGACGGGCCTGCTCGGCGCGCAACGGCCAGGTGGGATCGACGTCGTCACTTTTCGCTTCGGCGGCCGTCAGTGCCGCAATCGTCTTCGCGAGCTGATCGGCGTCGAGCACGGCAATCGGCGCCTGGCAGTATTCACAGGTCGACCGGGTCGAGATGTCGGTGGCGGCGCCGCAGTTCACACACTTGATGACGCGGGCCTCCACCCGCAGCGTGGCCACCTCGGCCTCGCTCAGGTCGCGCACGAAGTGGCGCGCCCGCAGGAACGCCGCGAACCCCATGAAGCGCCCGTGGCCCTGCGTGCAGCGGAAGTACTCGTACGGCGTCTGGCGGATGCGATCGTGGGTGCGCAGGAGCCCGGTGGCGCAGCGCGGACACACCTTGCGGGCCCCGACCGCGACGCGGGCGCCCGACGCCGCCTGGCCCATCGCCTCGAAGAGCCGCAGCACGGCCGCCGGCGCCAGGTGCAGGTCTTCGTGGCCGTCGAACCAGACGTGCGCGCAGGCCGGACACAGGTCGATGGCCAGCGTGCGGCCGTAGTGGCCGGCGAGCGTGAGCCGCTGGATGGTCTGGCCACAGCCCGGACAGGTCATGGCGGAATCGTACCAGAGCGCGTGCCACGGCTGCGTTAGGATCCGCTCATGACGTCTTCCGCGGTGACGCTGACCGGCATCGATCCGCCCGGCGTGCTGGCCGGCGCGCGGCTGTGGCTGCGCGGCGGCGGCGTGCCGGTGCCGGCGGCCGAGGCCGGCGTGTCGGTGGGCGGCGCCGCGGCCCGTGTGCTCTTTGCGGCGCCCGACCGGATCGCCGTCGAAGTGCCGCGACTGGCGGAGCCGGGACGGGCGTCCGTGCGGGCGGCGTGGTCGCCGGGGGCCACGTTGTTCGTCGAGGTGGGCGTGCCGATGGCGACCGGGCTGCACCAGGTGGACAGTCCCGCGGTGGATGCCGCCGGCCGCGTCTACGCGGCCTTCAGCGGGCCGCGCGGGCAGGAGACGCCGGTGTCGGTGTACCGCGTCGAGGCCGACGGCGGGCGCGAGCCGTTCGTCGAGGGTGTCGTCAACGCCACCAGCCTCGCGTTCTCGCCGTCGGGCGTGCTCCACGTGTCGAGCCGCTACGACGGCGTGGTCTACCGCGTGCTCGACGATGGCCGCACCGAGCCGTTCGTCAGCGAACTCGGTGTCGCCTGCGGCCTGGCGTTCGCGCCCGATGGCTCGCTCTTCGTCGGCGATCGCAGCGGCACGCTGCACCACGTGAGCGCCGACGGCCACCGCACCACGGTCTTCGCGACGCTGCCGGCGAGTGTGGCCGCGTATCACCTGGCGATGGGCCCGGACGAGCAGCTCTACGTGACCGGGCCCACGCTCGCCACGCACGATGCCATCTATCGCTTCGACGCGGCCGGCCGCCAGGACGTGCTGGACCGCTCGTTCGGCCGTCCGCAGGGCCTCGCCTTCGACGCTCATGGCGTGCTCCACGTGGTGGAAGCGCTGGCCGGCGTGAGCGCGATCTACCGGTGTCCGTCCGCCGGCGCCAGGCGCCAGGTGGTGTCGGGACCGGCCCTCGTGGGCCTCGCGTTCCTGCCGGACGGCGAGCTCGTGGCCGCCACCGCCGACACGTTGTACCGCTTTCCGTCGATTCCCTGATTGCGTCAGCGGCGCGCGGCCGACTACGCTACCCGCCGGCCGTCCATCCGCATGTCCCCCGCTACGCCAGCACCCACGATTCGCGTCCAGTCGCCGGGCGGACGCCTCAGCATGCATCTGCTCGCCGAGGGCGAGACCGTCGTGGGCCGCGACAGCAAGGCCGGACTCGTGCTCGAGGACGCGCGGATCTCGCGCCGGCATGCCGTGCTGACACGCCTGGCCGGCCGCGTGCTCGTGGCCGACCTCGGCAGCCGCAACGGCACGTTCCTGAACGGCCGCCGGCTCGAAGGCGCCGTGCAGCCGCTTGCCGCGGGCGACGTGCTCAAGGTGGGCGACTTCACGCTCGTCTTCGATCCGCAGGAAGCCATCCTGTTCGCCGAAGACCCCGCCGTGGCCGGAATGCGCGCGGTGCTGCAGAAGGCGCCCGACGAGGTGATTCTCTCCGGGATGGTGCCGGCGGCGGGCCCGGCCCGCGAGGTGTCTGCCGAAGGCCTGCGTTTCGAGCTCGAGAAGAAGACGCGTGTGCTGGGCCTCTTCTACGAACTGAGCCGCACGCTGGGATCCGTCTTCACGCTGACGGACGTCTACGACAAGGCGATCGCGATCCTGCTGCAGGTCACGCCGGCGGCGCGCGTGATGATCTACCAGAAGGCCGAACGCGGCGAGATGCGCCACGTGGCCTCCGGCGCGCGCGACGGCACGGCCGGTGCGCCCGACCCCGCGGTGCAGCCGCTCAGGGTCAGCAGGACCGTGTTCGACAACGTGGCCAAGCAGCGCGTGTCGGTGCTGCTCGAGAACACGAGCCACGGCGACCCGTCGGTGCCCGACAGCCTCAGGCTGCACCAGACCCATTCGGTGATGGCCGCCCCGATCGTCGGACGCACAGGGCTGCTCGGCGTGATCTACACGGATCAGCAGGACGTCATGCAGACCTTCTCGTCGGACGATCTGGACCTGCTGAACGCGGTGGCCGTGCAGACCGGTATCGCCCTCGACACGGTGCGCGCCCACGAGGCGCTGCAGCGCGAGGCCAAGGCGCGGGAGAAGTACGAACGGTTCCTGCCGCAGCAACTCGTCGATGACGTGATGCTCGATCCCGACAAGGAGATCCGGCCGGGCGGCGTGCGGCAGACGATCTCGGTGCTGTTCGCCGACCTGCGCGGCTTCACCACGTTGTCTGAGGCGAATTCGCCCGAGACCGTGGTGGACCTGCTCAATCGCTTCTTCACCCTGATGAGCGAGGTGATCTTCCGCCACGGCGGCACCCTCGACAAGTACATCGGCGACGGCGTGCTGGCGCTCTTCGGCGCGCCGTATGCGACCGAACGCGACGCGGTGAAGGCCGTGCGCGCCGCCATCGACATGCAGCGCGCCGTGCAGGTGTTCAACCAGGAGCTGATGGCGGCCGGCCAGGCGCACATCGGCGTGGGCATCGGCATCAACACCGGCTCGGCGATCGTCGGCTTCATCGGCTCGGAGTCGCGGCTCGACTACACGGCGATTGGCGACACGGTGAACACGGCGGCCCGGCTCGAGCACCTTGCCAGGGCCGGGCAGATCATCATCAGCGAGCACACGATGCAGGCCCTCGACGCCAGCGTGCGCTACACGCAGCTCGAGGCCGTGCAGGTGAAGGGACGCACTGCCCGCATGCAGATTGCCGACGTGATGTGGAGCGCGAAGTAGTCACTGCTTCGTGAGCGTGAGGGTGCCGGGCACCGACGCGCTGCAGTCGACGTAGGTATAGTCGCCGGCGATCGCCGTCCCGGTGAGCGACAGCACCTCGCCGAAGAACGACCCCGCGGCGAGCGTGCCGGCGCCGTTCGTGCACGTCAGCGCCGGGCGTCTCGTGAGGAAGAGGCGGACGGCACCGCCCGCGCCGATTGAACCGGAGACGTCGCCGGAGGCGTTGCGGGCGGCGTTCGGGAACGCGGCGGTCCAGGTGCCCGTCAGCACGCTCTCGCCGGCGATTGGTGTGTCGAGCAGGACGACCGACAGCCGGCCCTGCCCATTGGTCGCGTCGGTCATGGTGCCGGCCCAGTTGCCGGTGCGGGGACCGACCGGGACCGGGAATGCCGGGGGGCTCGGCGCGGTGGGCGTGGAACCGCAGGCCGCGGCAAGCAGCACCCAGACGCCGAGCGAGAGTACCAGGGATGTGCGCATCGTGATCAGTCCTCCTGAGGGGGCGGCTGTGATCGTGCGGGAACGGGCGCCGGGGGCCGCAGCGCTGCCGGCAGGGCCCAGAACCCCGACCCCCCGGCCGCGATGACGCGATCGCCGGCGGCGGCCGGCGGCCACGCGAGGCCGCGTCGATAGTCGCGCGTCTGCCACAGCACCTCGCCGGTCGCGACGTCGATGGCGACGAGGAACCCCGAGACGTACGGCACGTAGACCACTCCGTCGGCGAGCGTGAAGTCATCCAGCGCCACGGAACCGAGCCAGCCATTCGCCACCCGCCACACCTCCTGATGTGTGGCCACATCGATGCCGACGACATAGCCGGTCAGCGAACCGATCACGAGGCGGTCGCGCGTCGCGGCGAGTGACCGCATGTCCTGAACGATGCTCGTGATGACGCCGTCGAAGGGCCCCGTCAATGGCGGCACGGTCCAGCGCACGGCCCCCGTGATGAGGTCGAGGGCCCAGACCCGCCCGTCGCCATCGGCGACAAAGGCCAGGTCTGCGGTGAGCACGGGGCCGCCGGATCGGTAGGTCGAGCGGGTGGCATCCTCCGGCGCCGGGAAGTGGAAGCGCCAGCGCTCGCGGCCGGATTCCGCGTCGACGGCGATGACGCCGCCGCGGTCCGGCCCGGAGAAGACCGTGAAACCCGCCACCACGATCCGCCCGTCGGTGGCCGGTTCGAACACGCTCGTGAGCACCTCGGTGTTGACGGTGGCGCGCCAGCGCTGCGCGCCCGTCTTGAGATCCACCGCATACAGCGAGCCGGACGGCGAACCGCTGAACACGCGCCCGCCGGCGTGCTCGCCGAGGAAGTTCCCGGGGCCGTAACCGTCGGCGGGATGGAAGGCCCACAGGCGGTCGCCGGTCTCGGCGTGAAACGCGTAGAGGTCCCAATCGCCGACCACGACGACGTCGCCGGCGGCGACCACGCGGAACCCTTCGGTGAATCGTCCCGTTTCTTCGGTGGACCGACGCCAGAGCTCCCTGCCGTCGAGCGTCGAGAGCGCCACGACCACGTGGTCGACCGTGGTGGCGTAGACCCGGTCGCCGAGTATGGCAGGCATGCCGCGGCCCCTGGCCGCGGCATGCCACAACGGACGGTCCGTCGGGTCCGGTGGCGTCTGCGCCCAGGCCGGCGTGGTGATGGCGAGTGTGGCAATCATGATGATCCAGCCGTGACGCATAGGCCCGACTCCTCAGCGAGGTTCGTACCAGGGGACGTTGCCCCCGGCGTCGTAAATCACGATGTAGCCGTCGTCCTGTACGCGCAGTTCGGCGCCCGGGATGCCGGCCGTGCCTGACTCCCACGGATCGGCGCCGCTCGCGTGATACACGACGAGGTTGCCATCCGGCTGCATCTCGGCATACAGGCCCCCGAGGCCGGCCGTGCCGGAACTCCACACGGCGCCGCCGGGGCCATACAGGACGAGATTGCCGTCCGATTGATACCGCAGCCGGTACGCGCCACTCGGCGAGCGCACCTCCGTGTCGGGATAGAGGCGCTGGCCGGCCGTCATCGTGCTGCCGGGCACGCCGTGGCTCGTGGGCGCCGTGTTGATGGTCCGGGGCTGAAGACCGATGCGGGTCGTGAGGGCATCGTAGAGGGCGTCCTCCGACAGCTGCTTTTCGGTCACATGGGCCGGGCCGTAGTAGCCGACATTGGCGGCATCGCCCGGGAAGTACTGCGACTCGGTGGGCACGACGCCGTCGGTCGAGATGGCGCAGTCGGGACGTCCGCTCGTTGCCGTGCACCAGATGGCGTTGAAGGTCAGCAGGTCGGCCACCAGACTGCGGATCTGATTGCGGATGGTGAGCGCCACCGGGTCGTAGGGCATGAAGTTCGGATAGCCGAAGTAGCCCTCGATCATCGTGAGCACCGCGATGCCGCCCTTGACGCCTTCATGACCCCAGTACTGCAGGTGCGGGGCGCCGGCCACGAACGGCGCCCCGATCCACCATTCGCGCGCGGCATAGACCAGCCCAACGCGGCGCGGCACCGCGCTGCTTTCGCGCGCCAGATTGCCCGCTGCATTGAGCGCTCCGAGGATGGCCGAACCCGGCGACATGTCGGCGAGGACCGGCGCCGAGACCACGGGCCCGATGCTCTGCTCGATGCTGGCGAACGCGTGCCACAACACCGCCCCCAGCGTCGCGACGGAGGCACGCACGGGGGCCAGGCCCGGACTGAACCAGATGCCCGTGAACTTGTTCGTGCCGTTTCTGGCGCCGAGCATGAAGAGCAGCGTGTTCAGCTTGTCGCCCATCCAGAGATACCGCTGGGCGACGTGCTGCACGTTCGCCGCCAGGGGCGCGCCTCGGTGGGGACTGCCCAGCGTGACGATGCCGCCGAGCGCGCGTTTCGTGCTGAGCTGCCGCGCCACGAGACCGCCGTTGCTGTGGCCGACCACGACCGTATTGGCGGCGGCCCCGGCCGCGTTCGCTTCGTTGTTCAGATAGGTGGCCTGCGTGTCGTATGGCAGGTGCCAGGGCAGCGTCGGCACGTACTTGATGATCTGCAGGCGCGCCGCGAGACGCGACGCCGTGTCGCCCCAGCTGTCGGGCCCGCTGGCGAAGCCGTGCAGGAACAGCGTGAGGCGATCCTGCGCGGCGGCCGGGGTGGCCGTGGCGACGAGGATCACGAGGAGCAGCAGGCCGGGGCGGGCCATGACTAGCGCCCCTCCTGCGACACGACGTTCGTGTGCGTGCGGGTCGTGACGAAGCGACGGCCGCCCTCGCCGGGCAGCGCGAGTTCGCTGCGCGTGCGGGCCACGTACCAGCGCCCGCCGGGCATCCGCCCGTAGCTGATGGCCGTGCGTTCGGCGAGCGCGCCGTTGCGGGCCACGTTCACCTCGACCGGCAGGTTGGTCGCCGGTTCGACCAGCGTTTCGGTGAACATGTCGCCCTCGCTCGCGACATACCGATCGCGGCCCTTGAGCCGCTCGAGGGCCTGGCCGAACGTCCGCACCAACTCGCGCTTGCGCGTCCTGACGTCGCGGTCGGCGTGCACCAGGCCGGTGGTCGCCGGCGTCGCCGGATCCGCCGCCTCCGCGGCGTCGTCAGGCGGGCCGAAGACGAGCGCGCCCGACGCGTCGTAGATGCGCCCCTCGGCCAGGCTGCTGCCCACCTCGATGCGGTAGCCGGCGCGCGGATCCACCAGAGGGCCCTTGGGGAAGAGCCGCGCCTGCGGGTACACGAACTCCGTCCGCAGCCCGCGCGCGCCTCGGCGCACCGTCATGCGGTACGTCGTCGTCGGACGTGTTTCCACCACCGTGCCCTGTGCGTCGACCACCTGTTCGTCGATGACGACGTCGGCGCTGAACACCGGCGTGTCGGTGCCGCCCGGCAACACGCGCTGCTCCGCGCGCGTGGCTGCTGCCGATGCCATGACCATCGCGGCCAATGCCGCGCCGCCTGCGTACCGTGAGATTCCCGTGCGTACCATCGCTCCCTCGCTTCCGACCTCGGGTGTCAGTGCCTCCTTGCCGCGCGGCAGCGTGCCAGTGGGGAGTTCGAGTGAGGTGCCGCGGACGTGCAGGACAGGAGCAAGTGGCGGGCCAGGGGCCGGCCGCCGGCTCGTCCGGCCCGAGACGCGGAAACGCGCCTGATTTCGCGGCGGGTTCGGCCGGGCGCGGGTCGACGGGGCGTCCGCGAGCCGACGCGGCGGGGCAGTTGCTTCCCGCAGGGGGTAGTGGCTACTCACGGCGCGGGCGTCCCGGGGGTAGAATCAGGGGTTGGAGTTCGGCGCGAAATCCCGCCAGACGCTATGCCTCACGATTTCATCGCCGTACGCGGCGCGCGCGTCCACAACCTGAAGAACATCGACGTCGATCTGCCGCGCGATCAGCTCGTGGTCGTGACCGGGCTGTCGGGGTCGGGGAAGTCGTCGCTCGCCTTCGACACGCTCTACGCCGAAGGACAGCGGCGCTATGTCGAATCGCTCTCGGCCTACGCGCGCCAGTTCCTCGAGCAGATGGAGAAGCCGGACGTCGATCTCATCGACGGGCTGTCGCCGGCGATCTCGATCGAGCAGAAGACCACCGGCGCCAATCCCCGCTCCACGGTGGGCACCGTCACCGAGATCTACGACTACCTGCGGCTCTTCTTCGCCAACGCCGGCGTGCCGCACTGCCCGAACTGCGACCGCGAGATCTCGTCGCAGAGCCTCGACCGGATCATCGATCTGGTGATGACGTATCCGCAGGACAGCCGCATCAACATCCTGGCGCCGATCGTCCGCGGCCGGAAGGGCGAGTTCAAGAAGGAGCTGCAGGCGATCGTCGCCCGCGGCTTCACCAAGGCGCGCATCGACGGGCAGTACAAGAGCCTCGAAGACGATCTGGCGCTCAACCGCCGGCAGAACCACTCGATCGACGTGGTGGTCGATCGGCTGATCGTACGTTCGGGCATCGAGCGGCGCCTGACCGACTCGGTGCAGACGGCCCTCGACCTCGCCGACGGCATCGTCATCATCAACGCGCTCGACAGCGGCGACCGCCTGTTCTCGCGGAAGCTGGCCTGCGTCGTCTGCGGCATCAGCGTGCCCGAGATGTCGCCGCGCGCCTTCTCGTTCAACTCGCCGCACGGCGCCTGCCCGGGTTGCCAGGGCCTCGGCTCCACGTGGGACTTCGATCCGGCCAAGGTCATCCCGGACGACAGCAAGTCGCTCGCGGAAGGCGCCATCGTGCCGTGGTCACGCGGCGACAAGAAGCTCGTGAAGGCGGCCATCGACGGCATCGCCACGTACTGGGGCATCGATCCCACCGTGCCGTTCGCGAAGCTGCCCAAGAAGCAGCGCGACCTGCTCGTGTACGGGCCGGGCGCGTCGGCGAAGGACGACGATCCGGAGCCGGCGCCGGCGAAGCGCCGCAAGACGGCGAAGGACGTCGAGCCCTACGGCAAGGACTTCGAGGGCGTGCTGCCGAACCTGCGCCGCCGCTTCGACGACGCCGCCTGGGAGCAGCAGGCGGAACTCGACAACTACCGCTCCCTGCGCGACTGCCACGACTGCCACGGCGGACGGCTGCGTCCCGAGAGCCGCGCCGTGCGGCTGAAGGGCCGCTCGCTGCCCGACTTCGTGGCCATGCCGCTCAGCGATGCCCGGGCCGTGTTCGACCAGATGACGCTCACCGAGCGCGAGACGATCATCGCCGGCCGGATCCTGAAGGAGATCCGCGAGCGCCTGTCGTTCCTCGACGAGGTCGGCGTCGGCTATCTCACGCTCGGCCGCAGCGCCGCGACGCTCTCGGGCGGGGAAG
>CADEFD010000022.1:29868-45666 GCA_902826515.1 uncultured Acidobacteriota bacterium | reverse complement strand
GCACGAGCGGGCTGGTCTTGTCGCCGCCGCTCACCTGGTTGACGTCGGCGCCGGCATCGAGCAGCGCGTTCACCGCGTCCATCGAGCCCTGGCGCGCCGCGAACAGCAGCGGCGTCATGCCGCCCTGCCAGCCCACCAGTTCGTTGTAGCGGAAGTTGCGTTCGACGCCGGCCTTGCCGGTGGCGGGTCCACGGCGGCCACCGCCGCCGGCGGGCGCCTGCGCCGCGCCGGCCGCCGGGGCGGCTGCTGCGGCCGGAGCACCGGCCGCCGGCGCGCCAGCCGGAGCGCCGGCCGGCCGCTGCTGTTGCTGCTGCGCCGCCTGCTGCGCGAAGAACTCTTCTTCGGGCGAGGTCAGCGACGCCACGTTCACGACCTTCGACGCCGCCTTCACGCTGGCGCCGGCGGCGATGAGCGCCCGCATCACGTCCACGCGGGTGTTCGCCGCGGCGAACATCAGCGCCGTCTGCTGCATCGACGTTTCCTTCGCGTCCACCTCCGCGCCGGCGGCGAGGAGCGCCTTCACGGCGTCGACGCTGCCCGAGGCAGAAGCGAGCATGAGCGGCGTCGTGCCGCTCGACGTCGCCGCCTTCGGATCGGCGCCCGCCTTGAGCAGCACCGCCACGACCGGCGCGTTGCCGTTGCGCGTGGCGATGACGAGCGGCGTGTTGCCGCCGAGGCGCGTCGTCGCCTTCACGTTGGCGCCGGCGTAGACCAGCATCTGCGCCAGTTCGGCGTCGTTCTTCATCGCCGCCCAGTGCAGGGCCGTCATGCCGTCGCCCTGCGCGGCGTTGACGTCGCTGCCCTGCTGGAGCAGCGTCTTGACCGCGGCGCGATCGCCGCCCATGGCGGCATCGGCCACCGGCGCCGACGACTGGGCGCCGAGCGCCACGGTGAGAGCCAGCACGGCGGCGCCGACGAAACCGGCACCGCGCGTCACGACATGTCCGAATCGAAGCTGCATCGCCGTTGTCTCCGAAGGCCTAGAAGGCCGCGGTCGCCTCGGGCGCCGCGTTCAGATCCAGTGCACCGGTGCTGTCGCCGAACGTCGGCGCGTCGAGCCCGAGCACGTGCATGGCGCCGAGCAGCGGATTCGCCATGGGCGTGCCGTCGGCGGTCTTGATGTGCAGGCCGCCCTTGAGCGCCCCGCCGGCGTGCCCGGCGAAGAACAGCGGGCAGCGCTTGTGGTTGTGCACGTTCGAGTTGCCCATCGGCGAGCCGTAGATGATGAGCGTGTTGTCGAGCAGGTTGCCGTCGCCGTCGGGCGTCGACTTCAGCTTGTCCAGGAAGTACGGCAGCTGCTGGATGTGGTACGTGTTGATCTTCTGGAACTCGCGGATGCGTTCCTCGCGGTCCTGATGGTGCGAGGCCGGATGGAAGCCGGCGTTCACGCCGCTCTCCGGGTAGGCGCGGCTCGAGCCGTCGCGGCCCATCTTGAACGAGAAGACGCGCGTGATGTCGCTCGCGAAGGCCACGGCCTGCAGGTCGAACATCAGCTTCACGTGTTCGGCGAACGCGTCGGGCACGCCCACCGGTGCGCCGGGCAGCTCGCGCGGGTCGCCGCTCGAGTTCGAGGCTTCGACCTTCTGGATGCGGCGCTCGATCTCGCGCACGTCGTCGAGGTACTCGGTGAGACGGGCCTTGTCGGCCGGGCCGAGATCGCGCTGCAGCTTCGCCACTTCCCCGGTGATGAAGTCGAGGATGCTCTTGTCGCGCTTGCGCCGCGTGGCCCGTTCGGCGGGCGTCGCGCCCACGCCGAAGAGCTGATCGAAGGCGGCGCGCGGGTCGCGGATCATCGGCAGCGGTTCGGAGGGCGACGCCCAGCTCACCGTGTCGGTGTAGACGCACGAGTAACCGTAGGCGCAGCCGCCGGCCTGATCGATCGCCTCGATGCAGAGCTGCATCGAGGGAATCGGCGTCTCGCCGCCGACCTTCTTCGCATAGAACTGGTCGAGCGAGGTGCCGGCCACGACGTCGCTGCCCTGCGTCTGCTTCGGGTGGCACTGCGTGAGGAACACCGCGCTCGAGCGGAAGTGGTCGCCGCCGATTTCCGGCAGCTCGAAGGCCTCGGCGTTGCGCACGTCGGTGTTGCTGACGATGGTCAGGTAGTCGCGGAACGGCTCGAGGGGCGCCAGGCTCGACGGCGTGAGGTCGAAGTTGCGCCCGGTCGCCGCCGGCGACCACATGTGCTTCTGCAGGCCCACCGCGGTGGCGCCGGCCGAGCCGTGCACCATCTCGATGGCGGCCAGCCGCACCTTGCCGCTGGCGGCGGTCCTGGCGAGCGCGGTGCGCGCCGGCACCATGGCTTCGAGGAACGGCAGGGCCACGGTGACCCCGAGGCCCTTGAGGGCGGTGCGACGCGAGAGATGTTTCTGAGCGATGAACATCGGTCGTACTCCTGTGACGGTCCCGGGAACCCTAGGGATGCGCGGGCGCGGCCGCGACGGTGGTCTGTTCGGTGCCTTCGACGCGGCTCATGCGGAACGCCGGCGAGTTCACGACGGCCATGATGAAGGCCGAGAGCTTGTAGTCCTGCTTCGCCGTGTCGCGGATGATGCGGCGCACGAGCGGCTGGTCGTAGGGCTGCATGCGGCGGCCGACCGCGTAGGTCAGCAGGCGCTCGGTGAAGCCGAGGAGGAAGGCGTCCTTGTGGCGCAGGATGGCGTCGCTCAGGCCGAGGGCGCCGGCCATCTTCGAGCCGTCGTAGAGTTCGCCCACCGAGTCGATCGCGACCTCGTTGTCCTTGATGCGCCACTTGCCGGTGACGTCGAAGTTCTCGAGCGCCAGGCCCAGCGGGTCGATCACCTTGTGGCAGGAGATGCACGGCGGATTGCGGCGGTGCTGCTCCATGCGCTCGCGCACCGACAGGTTCTTGCCGCCCTGGTTGGCGCCGGTCTCGTCGAGGGCCGGCACGTTGGGCGGCGGCGTCGGCGGCAGGATGCCGAGCATCACTTCCATCACCCACTTGCCGCGCTGCACGGGCGACGTGCGGTCGGCGACCGAGGTGAGCAGGTGGATGCTGCCGTGGCCGAGGATGCCGCGGCGTTCGGGCGGCAGCGTCACGCGGCGGAACTCGGGCCCCATGACGTTGTTGATGCCGTAGTGCCGCGCCACGCGTTCGTTGACGTAGCTGTAGTCGGCGCGCAGCAGGTCGAGGATGCTCTTGTCCTCACGCACGAGGCTGTGGAAGAAGAGCTGCGTCTCGCGCACCAGATTGGCGGCGAGCGTGTGATCCCAGTAGGGATACAGCAGGGCGTCGGGACGGATCTTGTCGACGTCCTGGAGACGCAGCCACTGCGACGCGAACCGTGTGGCCAGGGCTTCCGAGCGCGGGTCGGCCACCATGCGCCGCACCTGCTTCTCGACGCCGGCCGGCGTGCGCAGGCCGCCGTTCTGGGCGGCCTTCAGCAGTTCGTCGTCAGGCCCGGCGGCCCACAGGAAGTACGACAGGCGCGAGGCCAGGTCGAGATCCGCCACCGCGAAGGTCTGACCCACGCGGGCGCTGGCCGGCGGCTGTTCGAGCTTGAACACGAACCGCGGGCTGGCGAGGAGCGCTTCGAGCGCGGCCTGGATGCCGGCTTCGAAATCGCCGGTCATGCGGGCCCGTTCGTAGAAGCCCATGAGCGTCTGCACGTCGTCGGCGGCCACCGGCTCGCGGTAGGCGCGCGAGGCCAGCCGGCGCAGGATGTCGCGCGCGCACGGCGCTTCTTCCGCGGCCGTCGTCGGCCGGCAGGTGAACACCTTGCGGCGGCTCACCGTGTCGGAGACGCCGGTCACGCTGAACGGGCCGCTGATGCTGAAGTCGCGGACGTGCGGCGCGGTCGTGATGCCGACGCCGCTGCCGATCTGCGAGTCGGCCAGCGTGTAGTCCTGAGGCGCGAGGATGTCGTCGACCGGCGCTTCGAAGCGGGCGATGAAGGCGGCCGAGACGCGCTGCGGGCCGGCCTTGACGTGCACCTTGGGCGAGGTCAGGTTCATCCCGTTCGGGTCGCGCTCGCTCATCGACGGATTGATGTCCATCACCGCCACGCGGGCGCCGTTGATCGAGATCTCGACCTGCTCGCCCTTGGTGGTGCTGCCGTAGAGTTCGCCGGTGGGAATCGAGTGCAGCATCACGCGGAAGCTGTACTCGCCGTCGGCCGGGAACACGTGCACGAGCGAGACGCCGCCGCGGGTGCCGAGCGGCGCGCCGTCCACGTGCACCATCTGCGACTGCGTGCGCGGCACCTTGTAGGTGGCTTCGGTCGGCGTCGAGTTGGGATCGCCGAGCGCGAGCTGCGTGATACGGCCGGCGGCCCGCAGGTAGCCTTCCATCAACGTCGGCGAGAAACCCTGCGCATCGGCCACGTTGTCGAAGCCGTTGCTGATCGTGTCGGCCGGGAGGAACGCGCTCACGTCCACGTCGAGCCCGAGCAGATCTTTGACCGCCGTGGTGTACTCGGCGCGGTTCAGACGCTGGAACGGCCGCCAGCCGGGATTGGGGTTGACGGCGGCCAGTTCATCCATGCGCGCTTCGAGCGCCGCGGTCAGCGACTCGATGGTGGCCGCGTCGGGCCGCTTCGACCCGGCCGGCGGCATCATGCCGGCGCGCAGCTTGCGGATGATCTTTTCGACCACCTCCGGCTGCTCGTGCGCCTTCATCGCATTGAACCCGGCGAGCGACAGGCCGCCGGCCTTGCCACGTTCGCTGTGGCAGGTGGCGCAGTAGGTCGTGACCAGTTCGGTCTGCGAGGCCGCCGAGAGCCCGGCGGAATGGGAGGGCGCGGCCGCGGGAGCAGCGGCCCGACGGGCGGGCTGGGCCGGCGCTGCGGGCGTTGCGGGACGAGCGGCGGGGCGGGCGGACGCAGACGGCGCCTGACCTTCCGAGGCACCGACCACGAGCCCGGCAGCCAGGGCGGAGGTGATCGCGATGGCGAACGCGAACTGTTTCATGAGCGCACCTGCACAAATCGCGCTAAGTGTCTGATTCCAGACACCAACACACGCTGAGTATACGGCCGAATCAGCAATACGCCGGGCGGATGGACGCCATTTGTGGTCTGGGGATGTCTCCGAGTGTCATACCTGCGACGGAGGGCGACTTCGGGCGAACCATCGAGGACCTCGCCGGCGTCCAAGAGTCCGGGTGGTGCACGGTATGCAGATTTCGAGCCTGTTCGGCGGCGGGGTGGCAGACCTCGCCAATTTCCCCTCGCCCGACCGCGATGTTCCCGGCGGCTCGGCGGCGCCGCAGACGGCCGTGCTGGCCGGCGGCTGCTTCTGGTGCACCGAGGCGGTGTTCCTGCCGCTCGACGGCGTCGCCGCGGTCGTGTCGGGTTATATCGGCGGATCGGCGCAGACGGCCAACTACGAGGCGGTGTGTTCGGGCACGACCGGACACGCCGAAGCCATCCGGATCACCTTCGCGCCGGACGTCATCTCCTTCGGCCAGATCCTGCGGGTCTTCTTCGCCGTGGCGCACGACCCCACCCAGGTCAATCGCCAGGGCAACGACCGCGGCACCCAGTACCGGTCGGCAATTTTTCCCGTCGATGCGGAACAGCGCGCGGTGGCCGAGGCCTACATCGCCCAGTTGAACGCGGCGAAGGTGTTCGCGGCCCCCATCGCCACCACGATTGAGGACGGGGCCATTTTCTACGCCGCCGAGACCTACCACCAGAACTACGCGGCGCGGAATCCGCACCAGCCGTACGTCGCGGCCGTGGCCGCGCCGAAGGTGGAGAAGCTCCTGAAGTATTTCCCTGACCGGCTGAAGCCGTAGCCGTCCCGTTCGGCAGCGCCGGGCCGCCGCTCGGCGCCACTCCCCCGCCGGTCGAACCCGCGCGGTGAACCTCGGCACACGGCCAGCGTTATCTCCTTCAGGAGAATCGAGCCGTGCACAGTTACCGGTCCGCCAAGTTCCTCGTGAAGGCGCCGTTCATCCTGGCGTTCCTGTTCGTCGTGAACCTGCTGACCTCGCCCGGGCACTGGTGGGTGCAGTGGCCGGCCCTTGGCCTCGGCATCGCGTGGGTGTTCGCGCTCTTCCGCGTCATCCGCACGGTGGCCGTGGCGGGCGGACTGGCCGCCCTGGCCGCGATCCTGCTCCGCCGGCGCTGAGTCCCCCGCCGGTCAGCGCGGGGCGCCGGCCGCGCCCTCGGGCGGCCGGGCAATCCGCTGCAGCTCGGTGATGGCGGCGCCCACCGCGCGGGTGAGCTTCGGCGAGACGCCCTGTTCGCGAGCGGTCCAGAACGCCTTCGAGGCGCGGTCCCAGTCGCCGAGCATCATGGCCGCCGACGCCAGGCCCAGGCTGGCCCGCGCCGTGCCCGGGGCGCGCGTCAGGGCGCGATCGAAGAGGGCGCGGGCCAGCCCGGCGTCGCGCACGTAGAGGGCGATCTCGCCAGCGGCGATGAGCGTCGGCGCATCACCGGTCTCGGCGATGGCGGCAAGGGCCGCGGCCACATCGGCGCGGCGCCCCGCGAGCGCGGCGTCCGCCGCGGCACCAAGCGCCGGGAAGCGGTCCCGCGGCGTGAGTTCGAAGCCGACCTCCCACGGGATCTGGCTGCCCGCCGCGCTGAGCGGGTTCTTCTGCGTGAACTGCACCGGCAGCAGCACGACCTGCGGCAGGTGCATCGGCGCGTGGGCGGCGAAGATCCAGGCGCCGGACGTCACCCCGAGCACCGACCACTGCCCCTTGTCGTTCGCGCGCGCGGTGAAGGTCTTCTGCCCGACGAACTCCAGGCCCCGGAAGCCGTAGACGGCTTCGAGTTCGACCGACACGGGCACGCCGCGTCCGGAGTCTTCCTGCGCCTGGCCGCGCATGCGAAACGCGCTCTGCGCCTCGCCCGCCGCCGGCAGTCCGGCCAGCAGCCCCGCCACCAGCATCCCCACGATCCCCGGCCCACGCACGTCGTGCAGCATCACAGGTTCTCCCTTGAGGGGGCGCCACATCATGGCACGCGCACGGGCAGCGCGGCGCCGTACAACATCGTGCGGTCGTTGTCGCGCGCCGCCCAGCCGAGCAGCGTGGCCACGTCGCGCGCCACCGGGCCCTCGTGCACGGTGCGGCCGTTGACGGTGACGACGACGGGGGCCGCGAAGTCGACGACATCGGGCGACAGCAGCAGCGTGAAGGCGGTGACGCCGCGCGTCCGCGCCTCGAACCGGTTGCCGCGGCGCGTGACGTCCACGCGGCCCGAGCCGCCGCGCCGCGCGAAGACGCGACGCGGCTCTCCCTGGCGGGCCTCGGGCGGAAAGCGCCCGGTGAGCGACAGGCGCTCGCGGCCGCGTTCGACCCCCATCGCGATCTGCGGGCCGGCATTGCGCTCGAAGGCGGCGAGAATCGCCTGGATGTCAGCCACCGGACGTCCGTCGATTTCGAGCAGGCGATCGCCAGCCTTGAGGCCCATCGCCGCGGCGTCCGTGCCCTCGACGACCTCGACGACCCGCGTGCCCTTGTCCTTCTTCGCGTCGCCGCGCAGGCCGAAGTCGGGTTCGAGGCGCTCGGTCACCGTGTTCGTGTCAGCGAGCGCGGCCTCACCCGGCCGCGCGCCGAGGGTGTCGATGACGAGCCAGTGGATGCGGTTGTAGCGATCGGTCCGTTCTGTTTCCCACGACAGCAGTGCCGGGTGCGCCACCCGCGGATGGTCGTGCACGAACCGCTCGTAGAGGCCGCGCTCCGACTCCCACCAGCTCGTGTCGTGCCCACCGCTCGCCTGCGGCCGGAAGACGAGCGAGACGCCGGCCGTCTGCAGCGCGTCGAGATAGGGGGCGACACGCGCCGCCGGATACAGCGGATCGCGCAGGCCGTTCACGACGAAGAACGGCTTGTTCACGAGGTTCGACATGAAGAGTTCGCCATCGGCGCCGGTCGCGGGATTCGACAACACGCCGATGTGGCCGATGAGCGGCAGCAGCGACGCCCACGGCGTCGGCTCGCGCATGCCGAGGAAGTAGGTGCCGGTGCCGCCGTCGGACGTGCCGGTCAGATAGATGCGCGACTCGTCGACGTTGTACTGACGCTTCACGCGATCGACGAGCGTGAGAATATTCTCGACCTGCGGGCCGTGCCACCACGCCGCCTCGTTCCAGCCGAACGGCTGGATGACGATCTGCGGCTCGCCGGGGATGCGGTTGCCGCGCCGGCGGCGGCCCTCCTCCGGGTTCTGCCGCATGATGCCGCCGTGCAGCTGCACGCGCACCGGCCACGGGCGCGCCGGATCGTACTCGGCGGGAATCTCGACCAGGTTGTCGAAGGCGACACCACCCGGCGCGGTCGACCGCATCGGTCGCTCGCCGGTCTGCGCCCGGTCGTACACGCGCCCCTTGCCGAGACGGGCCCACGCCTCATCGAAGGTGACACCGGCGGCGACGAGCGCGGCCACGCGGTCGGCGGCGGCCTTCGGCGTGTCGGCGCGCCAGAAGGCCTGCCACGCCGCCTCGAGCGCAGGCGGCTGCGCGGCCGCGGTCCACACCGCGGTGACCACCGCGGCGAGCGCGGCCAGAACGATTCGCATGGTCCGGTTCCTTCGACACCACGGCGGCGCGCGCGGTGATTCGCGGGTATTCTGGACCACGCGCGACGGCGCGCCAAGCCCCGACGTCCCCTGTGCCTCCCCTGCCCGCCCGCGTCCGCACCGCCCTCGCCTGGATCTCGGTGCTCGCTGCCGTGTGGGCCGCAGCCATCTGGCTGACCGGCGGCGGCGTGTTCCACCTCGGGGCGCTGCGCGTGTCGTCACGCTCGGCGCTGCGTCCGGCGCTCGCGGCGTTGCTGCTGGCCGGCCTTGCGGCCCATGGAACCGGCGCCGACGCGCGGCGCGCGGCCCTCGCCCGCGTGCGCCATCGTGCCGATCGCAGCGCGCCGTTCCTCGCGGCGCTCGCCGCGTTCGCCGTGGCGCTCACGTCGGTGGTCTTCGGAGAACTCGTCGCGAGCGGCGCGGATTCGAGCGGTTATCTCCACCAGGCACAACTCTGGGCCGAGGGCCGCGGCACACTCGTCGCGCCCGTGCTCGACAACGCGCCGTGGCCGCTCGCCGGCTGGGAGGTCGCGCCGCTCGGCTTCGCGCCCTCGACGACGCCGGGCCTCCTCGGGCCCACATACGCGCCGGGGCTGCCGTGGCTCATGACACTCGGCGGGGCCCTCGCCGGCGCGCCCGGCCGTTTCCTGTGGACGCCGCTCGCCGCGGGGCTCCTCGTGTGGTTCACGTTCGTGCTGGCGCGTCGTGAGGCGCCGCCGGCAGCGGCCCTCGGCGCGGCGCTCGTCTTTGCCACCAGCCCTCCCGTGCTCTTCGCGGCGACGCAGACGATGAGCGACCTGGCCGGCGCGGCGCTCTGGGTTGGCGCCGTCATCGCCCTCGGCGCCACATGGCGCGGACGCGTCGTGGCAGCGGGCCTCGGCGCGGCGCTCGCGCTGGCCGTGCGGCCGAATCTCGTGCTGGTCGCGGCCGCCGTCTGGACGGCCGCCGTGCTCACCGCCGAAGACGGCCTCGTCGCGAAGGTGCGGCGCGGCGCGCTGCTGGCGCTGCCGATCGCCGCGGCCGCGATGATCGTCGCGTGGATCAACCTGCGGCTCTGGGGCTCGCCGTTCGCCTCGGGCTACGGCGCCACCGACGACCTCTTCCTGGCGGTGAACGTCCTGCCGAACGCAGGCCGCCTGTGGCAATGGACGCTCGAGACCTCTGCCTGGTGGATGCTGGCCGCGGTGCCGGCGGCCGTCGTCTTCGCCGCGGTCACGCCGCGGGCCCGCGCCTGGCCGGCGCTGGCGCTCGTGGCCGGCATCCTCGCGAGCTACCTGCCCTACGCGGTCTTCGCGGAGTGGTGGTACCTCCGCTTCTATCTGCCGGCGTGGCCCGTCCTCGCGACCGCCGTCGTGGTCGTGGCATGGCGGCTGCTCCACCGGGCCTCGCCGGACGCGGCGCCCCTCGCCGTGCTGGCGCTGAGCCTCGCGATCGCCGGCCACGCCGCGCGCCACACCGTCGCCCAGGATGTCTTCGACCTGTGGCGCAGTGCGCAGCGGTATCCGGCCGTGGCCACATGGGTGCGCGAGACGGCGCCGGCCGGCGCCGTGCTCTGGAGCGTGCAGCACAGCGGCGCGCTCGCCGCGCATGGCGCCGCCACGGTGGCGCGCTGGGACTACGTGGCACCCGATGCGCTCGACCACCGGATCGAGACGCTTGCGGCGCGCGGACGCACGTCGTGGGTCGTGCTCGACGACTGGGAGGAAGCCGCATGGCGGCAGCACTTCGCCGGCCAGGTGCGCGGACGCCTCGACTGGGCGCCGCTCGCCGAGGCGCGCGTCGGCACGGCCCGCGTCCACGTCTTCGATCTCACGACGCCGACCCGGGCGGTGGCTCCCGCGCTCATCCGCGTCGTGTATGGCGGTCCGTGGCCGACAGCGCGGCGGCCGGCAGCGCGGACGTCGAAGTAAGATCGACGCGTGATTCGCCTGCGCGCCGCCCTGCTGCCCGCCCTCGCCTGCATCGCCGTGGGCGCGGCCGGCTGGGCGTCACGCGCGGCCCTCGATGAAGTCGTCGTCGGCGGCGTCCGCCAGCGCATCGCGCTCGTGCCGTCGTGGCAGCCATTCGTCGCCTTCCTCGCCTTCGCCGCCGTGCTGGTCACGGGCGTCGCCGTGCTGGTCCGCCGCGGCCGTGGCCCCCGCCCCGCGCTCGCCGCGCTCGTGCTGCCGGCCTTCGGCCTGACCGTGCTGCTCGTGCCCTACCTGCCCGGCCTGGCGGACTGGTGGCCGGCGCTCCAGGCGCTCGCCGGTCCCGGACGCTGGATCGTGTGGGCGCTCGTGGCCGCGCAGTGCGTCTGGACACTCTGGCCACATCTTGCCGGCATTGCGTCGTGGGGGGCGCGGCGATCGCTCGGCGCACAGACCGCGGCCATCTGGCTCGTGACGGCCATGGCCGCCGGCCTCGGCGCCGGGCGCCTCACCCACACCGTGCTCTTCCCGTCAGGCGACGAGCCGCACTATCTCATCATCGCGCAGAGCCTCTGGCGCGACGGCGATCTGCTCATCGAGAACAACCACGAGAGCCGCCAGTATCTCGAGTACTTCGGCCGCGATCTCGATCCGCACTACCTGACACGCGGCGTCGATCGCGAAATCTACTCGGTGCATCCGGTGGGCATGCCGGTGCTCATCACCCCCGTCTACGCGCTCGGCGGCTACGACCTCGTCGTGGCGTTCTTCGTGGCCATGGCGGCCACGGCGGCCGCCCTCATGTGGCGCTGGGTCGTGGCGCTCACCGGCACACCCGGCACGCCCACGCTCGCCTGGGCGGCGATCGTGCTCTCGGCGCCGTTCCTCATCAACGCCTTCACGATCTATCCGGAAGTGCCGGCGGCGCTCGTCGTGACGCTGGCGGTCGTCATCGCGCTGCGGCCGACGCCGGGCGTGCAGCCGTGGCACGACGTCGTCATCGGCCTGCTCGCCGGCGCGCTGCCGTGGCTCAGCACGAAATACGCGCCGATGTCGGCGGCGATTGTCGCCGTCGCGTTCGCGCGGCGCGCCTGGCCCCTCCATGCGGGCGAACGGCGCTGGAACGTGCTGGCCGGCGTGCGCATCGGCCTGCCGTACGCGGCGTGCCTCATCGGCTGGTTCGCGTTCTTCTACGCCTACTGGGGCACGCCGATGCCGAGCGCGCCCTACGGCCCGATGACGCAGACCGAAGCGCGCAACACCCTCTTCGGGGTGCCCGGGCTGCTCTTCGATCAGGAATACGGGCTGCTCACCTACGCGCCGGCCTACGTGCTGGCCGGCTTCGGCTTCTGGACGATGCTGCGGCGGCCCGGGCCGCTGCGCCGCGTGGGTCTCGAACTGCTCCTCGTGTTCGGCGCGCTCATCGGCACCGTCGGCGCGTTCCGTATCTGGTGGGGAGGCTCGGCGGCGCCGGGACGTCCCATCACCTCCGGTCTGCTCGTGCTGCTGCTGCCGATGACGGTGCAGCTCGGCACGGCCGCGGCAGGCTCGGCGCGCCGCGCCGCGCAGCATCTGCTCATCTGGACGGGCGCGTGTCTCGCCGTCGTCATCCTGACGGCGCAGGACGGGTTCCTCGTGAACAACGGCCGCGACGGCACGTCGTCGCTCCTCGAGTGGCTGTCGCCGCGCTGGCCGCTGTGGAAACTCGCCCCGACCTTCGTCGCCCACGAGGCGTGGCGCGCGCTGCTCGACACCGCGGTGTGGCTCGCCGTCGTCGGCCTCGGCTCGTGGGGGCTGGCGCGCGTGCGGGCCGCCACGCGCGGCGCGGCTTCGCTGGCCGCGATCACCGCCAGCGGCCTGGCCCTCATCGCCGGTGCGATCGCCGTCCGGCAGTTGCCGGCGGCCGAGCCACCGCTCCCGGACATCAACCTCGACGCGCGGGCGCGTCTTGCCGCCCTCGACACATTCGATCACGTCAGCCGTCCGTTCACACTGCGCTTCGCGCCCCTCTCGGTCTCGAGCGCGGTCGATGTGGAGTCGTCGCTGTTCGTGGGCGCCACACCAGGGCTGCGGCCCGAACCGCAGCCGCTGCGCGTGCTGCACAACGGCCGCTTCTCTCTGCCGGCCGGCCGGTATCGCGCGGTCATCCAGTGGGCGGCGCGTGATCCGCTGCCAGCCCGTGACGGCGCGCGGGTGGGCCTGCAGGTGGGGCGCATCGGCGGGCCGCTCACGACGTGGACGGTCACGCCCACGCCGGGCGGCACGTGGTCCGAGGAGTTCTGGCTGCCGGTGGATGCGGGCTTCGTCGGCCTGCGCGGCGAGGCCGACCTCGAACGTTCGATCGCCGCGCTCAGGTTCGAAGCCGTGGACGTCGAGGACCTCGGCGTGCGCACGGTCACGCCGCAGGTGTTGGCAGCGGCTCGCTTCGGCGAGGCGGTCGTGCTCTTTCACGATGAACGCCTCTATCCGGAGAGTGCGGGCTTCTGGACGGCCGGCGGCCGCGCCTCGCGCCTCACGTTCGCCTGTCCGGGCGGCTGCGTCGACGGCGTACTGCTGCGGATGCACAGCGGTCGGATCGCCAATCGGCTGCACCTCGAGACCCATGGCTGGAGCCAGGACGTGGACCTGCGCGGCGAGACGCCGGTGGAGGTGCGCGTGCCGGCGCCCGCCACGGGCGGCGTGATCTTGCTCGATCTCGCGACCGCGACCGGCTTCGTGCCGATCGACCTCGATCCCACGCTGCGGGATCGCCGCAACCTCGGCGTCTGGGTCACGCCGGCGCTGCCCGCTCAGGAGACTCGTTGATGTCGATCGCCGACCTGCGCCGCGACTACCGCGCCCGCGCCCTTTCGGAGGCGGACGCGGCCGCCGATCCGCTGGTCTTCTTTCGCCAGTGGTTCGACGAAGCGGTGCGCGCCGACCTGCACGACGCCAACGCGATGACCCTCGCGACGGCGGCGGCCGACGGCACGCCCGATGGCCGCATCGTGCTGCTCAAGGACGTCAGCCCCGACGGCTTCACGTTTTTCACGAATTACGAGAGCGCCAAGGGCCGCGAGCTGGCGGCGAATCCGCGCGCCACCCTCGTGTTCTTCTGGGCCGCGCTCGAGCGGCAGGTGCGCGTGAGCGGCAGCGTCACGCGTGTCGAGGCCGCCGCCAGCGACGCGTATTTCCTGTCGCGTCCGCGCGACAGCCAGGTCGGCGCCTGGGCCTCTCCGCAAAGTGAGGTCATTCCCGATCGCGCCACGCTCGAGACCCGCATGGCCGCCGCCACCGAACGCTTCGCCGCCGAGTCGATGACCCGCCCGCCCCACTGGGGCGGCTACCTCGTGACCCCGGCGTGGATCGAATTCTGGCAGGGCCGCCCGAACCGCCTGCACGACCGCCTGCGCTACCACCGCGCCGGGGACGGCTGGGCGATCGAACGCCTCGCCCCGTAGTTGTCACGGGGTCTGTCACGGTCACAGGTTGTCACGGGGTCTGTCACCGTCACGATTCGATGACCGTGACAGACCCCGTGACAACTTCAGATCACCCAATCACCCGATCACCAGGTGATCGTCCCCTCGCCCACCTTCACCGCCGTGCCGCCCACGTGCACGCGCGTGATGTCGGCCGGCGACGTGGCCTCGACGCGCACACGGATGCGGCTCGGGCGGCCCATCTTCACGCCCTGCGCACTCACGATGTCGTGCGCGGCCGACGGCGCCACGAGGCCGTGCCGCACGAGATACCCGCCGAGCGGCCCGCTGGCACCGCCCGTGGCCGGATCTTCGACCACGCCTGCTTCCGGCGCGAACATCCGGCTGTAGACGGTGGCGCCATCGGCGCCGGGCTCGACGCTGAACACGAACACGCCCACGTGCCCCTCGGGAAACGCACTCCGCAGCCGCCGCATCTTCGCGCCGTCGGGATCGCAGGCATCCACTGCCGCGCGGGTCGCAAACGGCACGTAGAAGAACGGCGCGCCGCAGGAGGCCTCCTCGACCGGCAGTCCGGTGGCGGCCCACGCCGCCTGGTCGCCGTTCACCGCCTCGACGACCACGGCGCCGGGCGTACCGGGCGCGTGAAAGACCGGCGTGCCCTGGTCCATCCACGCGGTCGTGAGTCCGTGCGGCCCCCACTCGAGGGCCACCGGCGTCGGCCCCACGTTCAGGCCGAACACCCAGCGGCTCGCGCCGTGCGGAATGACCCCGAGTGATGCCAGCGCGAAGGTGGTGCCGATGGTGGGATGCCCGGCCATCGGCATCTCGCGCGCCGGCGTGAAGATGCGCATGCGGACGTCGGTGCCGGTGGTTTCGGCCGGCAGTACGAACGTGCTCTCGGCGAAATTCATCTCGTTCGTGAGCGTCTGCATCTGCGCCGACTCGAGTCCGCCGGCGTCGAGGAAGACGGCGAGCTGATTGCCCTCGAAGGGGCGGGCGGTGAAGACGTCGTAGTGGAGATAACGCGCGGTCGGCATCCGTGCATCGTATCTCCGGCCGCCATCCGGCCGTGCACTACAATCGCGCCCTGATGTCGCGCCGCCGCGCTGCCCTGCGCGTCCTGCTGCCGGCGATGTTCGCCGTCGCCACGCTGACCGCGTGGCCGTCGCGCGCCCCCGCGCAGACGCTCACGATCGTGGCACCGGCAGCCCCGGGCGGCGGCTGGGATCAGACGGCCCGCGCGCTGCAGCGTGCCTTCGGCGCCTCGACGCCCCCCGTCTCGGTGCAGGTCGAGAACGTGCCCGGCGCCGCCGGGACGATCGGCCTCGCGCGGTTTGCCAGCGCCGATCGCGGGCGCGACGACGCGCTGCTCGTGACCGGCCTCGTCATGGTCAGCGGCATCGTGGCCACCCGCTCGGTGGTCTCGCTCGCCGACGTCACGCCAATCGCGCGGCTGACCGGCGAACACGAGGTCATCGTGGTGCCGGCCGACTCGCCGCACCGCACGCTGCAGGATCTGCTGAAGGCGTTTCGCGCCGCGCCGCGCAGTGTCTCGTGGGGTGGCGGCTCAGCGGGCGGCACCGACGATCTGCTCGCCCGCCTGATGGCCGAAGCCATCGGCGTCTCACCGGCCGAGGTCAACTACGTGGCCTTCTCGGGCGGCGGCGAAGCACTCGCCGCGCTGCTCGGCGGGCAGGTGACGGCCGGCGTGAGCGGCCTCGGCGAATTCGCGCAGAGCATCAGCAGCGGACAGTTGCGCGCGCTCGCCATCTCCGCGCCGGCACGTGTGCCCGAACTCGACGTGCCCACGCTGCGCGAAGCCGGCGTGCCGCTCGACCTCGCGAACTGGCGGGCCGTGGTCGCACCGCCCGGCGTGAGTGACGCCGACGCGGCCGCGCTCACCGCGCGGGTGCGTGCTGCCGTCGCCACCGCGGACTGGCGCGACACGCTCGCCCGCACCGGCTGGACCGACCTCTA
>CADEFD010000022.1:0-29768 GCA_902826515.1 uncultured Acidobacteriota bacterium | reverse complement strand
TCGCCACCGCGGACTGGCGCGACACGCTCGCCCGCACCGGCTGGACCGACCTCTATCTCGACGGTCCGGCCTTCCGGCAATTCCTCCTCGCCGAGCAGGCCCGCGTGCAGGGTGTGCTCGCGCGCCTCGCGCAGGGCGGGCCGGCCACCACTGCCACGTGGACGCCCACCGCCTCCACGGCGCCCATCGTCGCCGTCGCCCTGACCTTTGTGCTCGCGTGCGCGCACGCCTGGCACCGCCGCGGTGTGCCGTCCGCTGGTATCGCCCCGGGCGGGCTCGCCCGCGTCGGCCTCATCACCGGTGCGATGGTCGGCCACGCGCTGCTGCAGCCGTTCGTCGGCTTCGTGCCCACCGCCACGCTGCTCTTCGCGGCCGGCGCCGCCGCGATGGGCAACACGCGGACGGCGCGCGCGATCACACTCGGTGCCGCCGTGACCATCGTCATCGCCGCGGTCTTCGCGGGCGGACTCGGCGTGCCGCTGCCGATGGGCGCATGGACACGCTGACCACGGTCGGCGCGCTGGCCGACGGATTCGCCCAGGCGCTCACGCCCGCCAACCTCGGCTGGGGCGCGCTCGGCGTCACGCTCGGCACGGCGGTGGGCGTGCTGCCGGGCATCGGCCCGGCGCTGACCGTGGCGCTGCTGCTCCCGGCCACCTACGGACTCGATCCGACGAGTGCCTTCATCATGTTCGCCGGCATCTACTACGGCGGCATGTACGGCGGCTCGACCACGTCGATCCTGCTGAACACGCCGGGTGAGAGCTCCACCATCGTCACCGCGCTCGAAGGCCACCAGATGGCCCGCCGCGGCCGCGCTGGCGCGGCGCTCGCCACCGCCGCCATCGGCAGCTTCGTCGCCGGCACGCTCGGCACGCTGCTGCTCACGGTGAGCGCGCCGCTCATGGTGCGCGTCGCCCTCGCCTTCGGCCCGGCCGAATATTTCTGGCTCATCGTGCTGGCCTTCATCGCGACGTCCACCCTGCTCGGCGACTCGCGCACGGCGGGTCTGCTCAGCCTGCTCGTCGGTGTCGTGCTGGGGCTTGCCGGCATCGACCGCCTGAGCGGCGAGGCGCGCCTCACGTTCGGCGTGCCGTATCTGCTCGACGGACTCGATCCGACCATCGTGGCAATCGGGCTCTTCGCCGTGGGGGAAACGCTCACGCTCGCCGCCGGCCCGCCGCGCGGCCATTCCGTGCTGCCGCTCGAGCGCACGCGCTGGATGACCCGCGACGACTGGGCGCGCTCGTGGAGGCCCTGGCTGCGCGGCACCGCCATCGGCTTTCCGCTCGGCGCGCTGCCGGCCGGCGGAGCCGAACTGCCCACACTCCTCTCCTACGCGGTCGAGAAGCGCCTGTCGTCGCACCCCGAAGAGTTCGGCCAGGGCGCCATCGAAGGGGTGGCCGGACCGGAGGCCGCAAACAACGCTTCAGCCGCCGGCACGCTCGTGCCGCTGCTCGCGCTGGGGCTGCCCGCCTCGGCCACGGCCGCGGTGCTGCTGGCCGCGTTCCAGCAGTTCGGCCTGCAGGCCGGGCCCCTGCTCTTCGAACGCGAGCCGCGGTTCGTGTGGACGCTGCTGGCGAGCCTCTACGTGGGCAACGTGCTGCTGCTCGTGCTCAACCTGCCGCTCGTGCGCCTCTGGGTACAGCTGCTGCGGATTCCCGCGCCGTGGCTCTACGGCGGCATTCTCGTCGTGGCGACGGTGGGCGCGTGGAGCGTGCACCGCGCCGCCGGCGACATCGTGGCACTCGTCGCCATCGGGCTCGGCGGCTTCGTGTTGCGCCGCCTGGCCTGTCCGCTCGCGCCGGTGATGATCGGCTTCATGCTCGGCCCCGCCGCCGACATGCACCTGCGGCGCGCGCTCGCCGTCGGTGACGGCGGCTGGTCGGCCCTCATCACGCGGCCGCTGGCCGCGACGCTGCTGGCCGTCTGCGCACTCCTGCTCATCGTGCCGCCGCTCTGGCAGGCGTGGCGGCGGGACCGCGGCCACGACGGCGGCGTCCAAGGGACAGGGCTACACTAGCCGCAGGGCCCGCGCACCATGTCCACTGCCTCTTCCGAACCCGTCATCGTCGCCATCACGGGCGCCACCGGCATCATCTACGGCGTCCGCCTCCTCGAGCGTCTGCGCGAGGCCGGCGTGCCGTCCCACCTGGTGCTGAGCAAGTGGGCCATCCAGACGATGCTCCAGGAAACCGACTACACGGTCGAGGGCGTGAAACGCCTGGCCACCGAGGTGCACAACCCCGACGACTTCGGCGCCGCGATCTCGAGCGGCAGCTTCCTCACGCGCGGCATGGTCGTGGCGCCGTGCAGCATGCGCACGCTGGCCGCGATCTCGACCGGCAGCGGCACGACGCTCGTGCACCGCGCCGCCGACGTCGTGCTCAAGGAACGCCGCCGGCTCGTGCTGCTGCCGCGCGAAGCGCCGCTCAGCGATATCCATCTCGAACACATGCTCCGGCTGTCGCGCATGGGCGTCGTGATGTTCCCGCCGGTGCCGGCCTTCTATCACCGCCCCACCACCGTGGACGACATCGTGGACCACACCGTGATGCGCGTGCTCGACCAGTTCGGCCTGCATCTCGATGAAACCGGCCGCTGGGCCGGCCGCACCGCGGCGCCGCTCGGCGCCCGCGGCTGAGCGCGGCGCCCCCGCCTCCCCACGGGTGCGCGCCGTCGCCGGAGGCCCGGAGCGTGGTTTACACTCGCCGGATGCGTATCCGTCTGGCTCTCGCCGCGTCGCTCGCCACCGCCCTTGCCGGCTGCTCGTCGCCGGCGGAGACGCCCGCCCCGGCACCCGCGCCAGCCGCCGCGGCGCCTGCCGCCGCCCGCACCTATCTGCTCGAACGGGTGGACGACGCTGCCGTGGTGCAGCTCTACGCCGACGGCTTCAAGGACCTGCCGCTCAACGACAAGCGCCTCGTCTACCACCTGACGCAGGCGGCGATCGCCGGCCGCGACATCTACTGGGACCAGCGCTACGCGCACGGCCTGGCGATGCGCGGCGTGGTCGAGCAGATCGTCACGCACAGCGCCGGCATCGACCCGTCCACGCTCGCCGAGATCACCCGCTACACGAAGCTCCTGTGGCTGAACTCCGGCCCGCACAACAACCTCACCGCCCGCAAGTTCGTGCTCGCCTGCACGCCCGAGGCGTTTGCCGCCGCGGCAGCGCAGGCGGCGAAGAACGGCGCCACCTTCGCGACCAACGCTGGTGAGTCGCTCGACCAGATGCTGACGCGCATGCGGCCGCTGTTCTTCGACGCGAGCGTCGATCCGATGGTCACGCAGAAGACGCCCGAGGGCGGCAGGGACATCCTCCAGGCGAGCGCCAACAACCTCTATCGCGGCGTCTCGATGGCGGATCTGAAGGGCTTCACCGAACGTTACGGCCTCAACTCGCGGCTCGTGAAGGAGAACGGCCGGCTGGCGGAAGAGGTCTACAAGGTGGGCGGCCGCTACGACGTCCAGATCCGCGCCATCATCGGCCACCTCGAAGCGGCGCAGGCCTTTGCCACACCCACCATGAAGGAGGCGCTCGCGAAGCTGGTGCAGTGGTACCGCACCGGCGAAGACGCCGACCGCAAGGCCTACGACATCGCCTGGGTGAACGACAAGGCGTCACCGGTGGACACGATCAACGGCTTCATCGAGGTCTATCTCGACGCTCGCGGCGTGAAGGGTTCGTGGGAAGCCCTCGTCTACTACGTGAATCGCCAGAAGACGGTGGACATCGAGAAGCTGGCCACCAACGCGCAGTGGTTCGAAGACCGCATGCCGTGGGCGCCCGAGTTCCGCAAGGCCGGCGTGAAGGGCATCACCGCCACGGCCATCGACGTGGTCGTCGAAACCGGCGAGTCCGGACCGATCACGCCCGTGGGCATCAACCTGCCGAACGACCAGAAGGTGCGCGAGGAGCACGGCAGCAAATCGGTGTCGCTGTCGAACGTGACCGAAGCCTACGACAAGTCCACCGTGCCGGAGTTCCGCAAGGAGTTCGCCTGGACGCCCGAGGAAGCCGCGCGGGCCGACAAGTGGAGCGCGTTTGCCGGCGAACTGCTGACCAACATGCACGAGGTCATCGGTCACGCGTCGGGCAAAAACGCAGTCGCCGACCCGATCAAGGCGCTGAACCCGCACGGCTCGGCTCTTGAAGAAGGGCGCGCCGATCTCGTGGGCCTCTACTTCCTCGCCGATCCGAAGCTGGCCGAACTCGGCATCCTGAAGGCGGAGGATCAGGCCGAGATCGTGCAGGCCGAATACGAGGCGTATACCAAGAACGCGCTCGTGCAGCTGCGCCGCGTGCGGCAGGGCACGCAGATCGAAGAAGACCACATGCGCAACCGCCAGATGGTCGTCCGCTGGCTGATGGCCAACACGAAGGCCATCGAGACGCGCCAGCGCGACGGCAAGACGTTCTACGTGATGGTGGACGCCAAGGCGTTCCGGGAGGGCGTCGGCCGCCTGCTCGGCGAGGTGCAGCGCATCAAGAGCACCGGCGACGCCGCCGCCGCCAGGGCCCTCTTCGAGGCGCACGGCGTGCACTTCGACCCGAAGCTGCGCGACGAAGTGGTGGCGCGGGTCGAGCGCCTGAAGCTGCCGTCGTACTCCGGGTTCGTGATGCCGGCGCTCACCGCCGTCACCGACGCCTCCGGCGCCATCACGGACGTCACGATCAGCTACCCGATGGACCTCGCCACGCAGATGCTCGCGTTCTCGAAGGTCGCCGCTGGTCTGAAATGAGGACGTCGCGCCTGACCATCGCGGGGGCGCTCGCCGCCGCATGCGTGGCGCTGGCGCCGGCGCGGGCCGCCCTGCCCGACACGGCGCCGCCGCTGCCGGCGCCGGCCGGCAAGGTCGTGCGCGTGAAGAACGAGAGCCAGTTGCAGGACGCCGTCTGGGGCGTCCGCTCCGGCACGACCATCCTGCTCGCACCGGGCACCTACAAGCTGTCGGAGACGCTCAACTTCAACCGCGAGATGACCGACGTGGTCATCCGCGGCGCCACCGACAACCGCGACGACGTCGTCATCGTCGGCAAGGGCATGGCGAACTTCCGCTACGGCGACGTCCCGTTCGGCATCTGGACCGGCAACGGCGTCACCCGGCTCACCATCGCCAACCTCACGCTGCGCGACTTCTACTTCCATCCCGTCATCTTCAACGCCGGCACCCAGCAGCCGCGCGTCTACAACGTGCGGCTCGTCAACGCCGGCGAGCAGTTCATCAAGGCCAACCCCGACGGCAACGGCGGCGGCGTGAATGGCGGCGTCGTCGAGTACTGCGTGCTCGAATACGACACGGCGGCCCGAAGCGACTACACGAACGGCGTGGACGTGCACATGGGCCGCGACTGGATCATCCGGCACAACCTCTTCCGCCGCATCCGGTCCGACAAGGGCCTGGCGGGTCCCGCCGTGCTCATGTGGAACAACTCGCGCAACACGGTCGTCGAGGGCAACACCTTCATCGACAACCACCGCGACATCAGCCTCGGACTCGTCTCCCGCGACGTCAACGATCACACCGGCGGGATCGTGCGCAACAACATGATCGTGCGCACGCCGGGGGCCGGCGGCGACGTGGGCATCGCGGTGTTCGACTCGCCCGGCACGGCCGTGCGCCACAACTCCATCTGGATGGGCGGCGCCTACCCGAACGCCATCGAGTACCGCTTCCCCGACGCGACCGGGCTGACCATCGCGCACAACCTGACCGATGGCGCGATCGCGGCGCGCGAGAGCGCCGAGGCCACGCTCACGGGCAACCTCACGACAGCGGTGGCCGCGTGGTTCGCCGACCTCGCTGCCGGCAATCTGCACCTCACGGCCGAGGCGGCACCGGCGATCGATGCGGCCGACGCGTCGAGTGACGTCGCGACCGACTGGGACGGCGACCCGCGTCCGGCTGGCGCGCGCGCCGATGCCGGCGCCGACGAACGCGCGGCCTCACCTCCTCCGCCGCCGGCCATCTTCGCGGCGCCGTGGACCCGTGGCATGATCGGCCGGCGATGACGACACGCGTCTACCGGGCCGGCCAGAGCGTCGAAGACTACTGCCGCGCCTGTCACGTCGATCGCATCCACACGGTGGTGGTGGTGGATGGCGACGGCCATCCGCTGCGCGTGACCTGCGACTTCTGCCGCAGCGAACACAACTTCAGAGGTGGCGGGCGCACGGCCGTGCCCGGCGCGCCGCCGGCGGCGGCCGCGCCGCGCGCGCCCCGCAGCACCCCTCCCGCCGTTCCATCTGCCCTGCCGCTCGTGAGCGAGCGCGAGATCTCGGAGCCCGCCATGAGTGACCCGTCCGGCGTGAACCTCGAAGCGCTCATCCGCCGCATCATCCGCGAGGAGACGGGCCTGACGCCGGCGGCCCCGGCCGAGAAGTGGCGCGGCGGCGACCTGGTGCTCCGGCCCGGGAAGCCCGGCGTGCAGGAGAAGAGCTGGCCGATCGAAACGTTCTTCCACAAGATCGTGATGCTGCGAAACCGCCTGCGCACGCTCGAACAGCAACTGAACGCCTCGGACCTGCCCGACGATCAGAAGCTCAAGATCCAGAGTTACATCACCGGCTGCTACGGCTCGCTCACGAGCTTCAACGTGCTCTTCGCCGACGACGCCGACCGCTTCGTCGGCGCCGCGAGCGACTAGATGCCCCTGTCCCCAATCGCACGCCCTTTGCGCCGATTCCGTTGGGACAGGGCACTGTGCGGGTTCTGCGTACTGGTCGCGGCGGCCGCGCTCAGCGGCCAGACAGCGCCGCGTGCACGGGCACTCGGTGTGCCCTTCAGCGGCACCCCAGGTCCGCTCAACGCCATCACCGACGTGCCCGGCGTGGAAGTGGGCCACACGACGATCGTGCGCGGCGATGGCGCGCTCGTGGTGGGCCAGGGGCCGGTGCGCACCGGCGTCACCGCGATCTGGCCGCGCGGGAAGCAGTGGTCGCCGGTCTTCGCCGGCTGGTTCGCCGGCAACGGCTTCGGCGAGATGACCGGCGCGCCATGGGTGGTTGAAGGCGGCGTGCTCGGCGGGCCGGTGATGATCACCGGCACCTACTCGGTGGGCGTGGTGCGCGATGCCGTCAACAGCTACTTCCACGAGGCGCTGAAAACGCCGATCCCCTGGCATCAGCCGGTCGTCGGTGAAACATCCGACGCATTCCTCAACGACGGCCAGGGGCAGCACGTCACGAAGGCGCATACGTTCGCGGCACTGAGCGCCGCGCGCGGCGGCGGCGTGCCCGAAGGCAACGTCGGCGGCGGCACGGGCATGGTCGCCCACGGCTTCAAGGGCGGCATCGGCACGGCGAGCCGCGTCGTCGGCGCCGACGTCGTGGGTGTGCTCGTGCAGGCGAACTACGGCACCCGCGAGAGCCTGACGATTGCGGGCGTGCCGGTGGGACGCGAGATCACGGGCGCCGAGCGCCGCCGGACGCCCCCGGCACCTGCCGATCGCGACGGCTCGATTATCGTGGTGGTCGCCACGACCGCCCCGCTTCTGCCCCATCAGCTCGAGCGCCTGGCGCGCCGCGTCCCGATGGGCATCGCCCGTCTCGGCGGCACGGCATCGAACGGCTCAGGCGACATCTTCCTCGCCTTCTCCACCGCCAATCCCGGCGCCGCGGCGGAGACCGGAGCCACGGCGCTCACCTGGCTGCCGAACGGCGACCTGACGCCGTTCTTCGATGCCACGGTCGAGGCCACCGAAGAAGCGATCGTGAACGCGCTGGTCGCCGCGACGACGATGACCGGCATCGACGGACACACCGCCTACGCCCTGCCGCACGATCAGCTGCGCGCGCTGCTCACGAAGTACGGCCGCCTGACGAAGTAGCCGGCCGACGACCGAGCGCCGGCAGGCCCGACTTGCGGCGGATGGCGCTCACGAGGTTGCCGCGCCGCCCGTAGCGCAGCGCCGCGAACGGCGCGTACGGGTGCACGCCAAGCGCCAAGGCGGCGGCCGCCACCGGCCGGAAGACGAGCGCCCGCAGACTCTCGCCCCAGCGCGCGCCGAAGCGGTACGCATTGGCGTCGCGTTCGCCGCTGAGGGCCGCCGACTCGAGCGCGCGGGTCCGGAATGTGGGATCGTCGCGCATGGCTGCCGCGATGCGGTCGTGTTCGTCGCTGCCCGCCACGAGATAACTGCCGGCTCGGGCGCTCGACGGCACCGCCAGCACCGTGGGCCGCCGCTGCACCCGCATCCGCGCGCCGCTCGTCCAGGCGCGAAACAGCCAGTCCTGCGACGGCGACACGAAGAGCTCGCGGGCCGGCCGCCACGGGCCCACCCGCTCCGCGAGCGCGCGCGTGCAGACCCACGAGGAGGCGAACACGAAGATCCGCGGGTCGTAGTCGGCGCCGAAGGGCACGCCGCTCAGACGGAACGTCTCCGCCGCACCTCCGGCCCCGTCCGCGGCGGGCAGGGCCACGAGCAACGGCGACCACACGAAGTCCGCTTTCTCGTGGTCGAGGTGCGCGAGCGCCCGTTCGAGGTGATCGGGGAAGAACAGATCGTCGTGGTTCAGGAAGGCCACGCAACCGCCGCGGGCTCGGCGCAGCCCCTCGTTGTTCGGCGCCGACTGCTCGCCGGCGTTCAGCGGCAGGTTGACGAACTGCACACGCGGATCGGCCGCCGCGGCCACGACCGCCGCGGAGTCGTCCGTGCACGCATCGCCGACCACGAGGAGTTCCCAGTCGCTGATGGTCTGACGGCGCACGCTCTCGACCGCGTGCGCGAGCAGGCGCGCGCGGTTGTAGGTGGCGATGATGACGGTGACGCGAGGGGGCGACGACATCGGTGCACCGCCGGACGACGGCTCCGGCGTGTGACACAGCATACAATCCTGCGAGTGAAGCATGTCGCGGTCCTCGGCGCCGGCATCATGGGCGTCTCGACCGCGCTCTTCCTGGCGCGCGGCGGTGCCCGTGTGACGTTGATCGATGCCGCGACGGCGGTGTGCGCGGGCGCAAGCCGGTGGAACGAAGGCAAGATCCACCTCGGCCACCTCTACGCGGGCGACCCGTCGCTGCGCACCGCACATCGCCTGCTGCCGGCGGGCCTCGCGTTCCGGCCGCTCGTCGAAGCGCTCATCGGCGGAAGTCTGGCGCCGGCGCTGTCGCCGGCCGACGACTGGTATCTCGTGCATCGCCGCTCGGTCGTCGACGCCGACACCGCCGGCCGGTATTACGACGCCGTGACGACGCTGGCGGCGACACATCCGGCGGCGGCCGGGTACCTGCGGCCGCTCGGCAACGCCCGCGTCGAGCGCCTCACGGCGCGCGAACTGGACGCCGTCGCCGACCGCGCGAGCATCGTCGCCGGGTTCCGCGTGCCCGAGCGATCGGTCTCGACACGCTGGGTGGCCGATCGCCTGGTGGACGCCGTGGCCGCCGAGCCGCGCATCGACACGCGTCTTTCGACGCGGGTCACCGGCCTGACCACCGGCCCGGCCGGGCTCGATGGTCCGCTCACAGTCGTGACCGCGGAGGGCGCCGAGGGGCCGTTCGACGCCGTCGTGAACGCCTTGTGGGACGGCCGCGCCGCCCTCGATGCCTCGCTTGGCCTGGCAGTGCCCGCGGCGTGGAGTTCCCGCTACCGCGTGGCGGTGTTCCTCGAGACGACGGCGCCGGTGACGATGCCAAACGTGGTCATCGTCACCGGGCCCTTCGGCGACGTGAAGAACTACGACGGCCGCGCGCTGTATCTCTCGTGGTACGACGCGGGGCTGCTGGCCCATGGCACCGGCCCCGCGCTGCCGCCGGTACCGGCGCTCGACGAAGCCGCCACCGCGCGTCTCGCCGACGAGGTCGTCGCCCGTCTCGCGTCGCTGCTGCCGGCCGTGGCGGATGTGCCCGCGCTCACGGCCTCCCGGCAGGTCGCCGGCGGTTGGGTGGTGGCCGCCGGCCTCGGCCCGCTCGACGACCCGGCCTCGTCACTGCATCGCCGCGATCGCCTCGGCCTCACGCGCCACGGCCGGTATCTGTCGGTCGATACGGGCAAATACTCGGTGGCGCCGTGGCTCGGACGCGCCGTCGCCGACGCCATCCTGTGACAAGTCTTACAGAAGGATTACGCACATCGCCGGCACCGCCCCGTAGCATCGGACGATGGTGATCATCCAGGGCGGCATGGGCGTCGGCATCTCGAACTGGCGCCTCGCGCGGACGGTCTCGGCGCTCGGACAACTCGGCGTCGTGAGCGGCACGGCGCTCGATCAGGTGCTGGCGCGCCGCCTGCAGATGGGCGACCCGGGCGGTCACATGCGCCGCGCCCTCGCCGCCTTCCCGGTGCCCGATCTCGCCGAGGCCATCTGCGAACGGTTCTACGTTCCCGAGGGCAAGACGCGACGTGAAGCCTTCCAGACGCTGCCGCTGCCCACCGCCACGCCGTCGGTCGAGTGGCAGGCGCTCGTGATGGTCGCAAACTTCGTGGAAGTGTTCCTCGCCCGCGACGGCCATGCGAATCCGGTGGGCATCAATTTCCTCGAGAAGATCCAGCTGCCGCATCTGCCGTCGATCTACGGCGCCATGCTGGCCGGCGTGGACTACGTGCTCATGGGCGCCGGCATCCCGATGAAGATTCCCGGCGTGCTCGATCACTTCGCGAAGCACGAGCCGGCCACGTATCCGCTCACGGTGAGCGGCGCCGACGAGCCCGTGCTGCTGTCGTTCGACCCGCGCGAGTTCGTGGGCGGCGATCGCCCACCGCTCAAACGTCCGCAGTTCCTCGCCATCATCGCCTCCGACGTGCTCGCGCTGAGCCTCACCCGCCGCGCCAACGGCGCCGTCAACGGCTTCATCGTGGAGGGCCCGACCGCCGGCGGACACAACGCGCCGCCGCGCGGCGCGCGGCAGGTCAACGACCGCGGCGAACCGGTCTACGGGCCGCGCGACGTCGTGAATCTCGAGAAGCTCAAAGCGCTCGGCCTGCCGTTCTGGCTGGCCGGCGGCGCCGGCACGGCCGACCGGGTGCGCGAGGCGCTGGCCGCGGGGGCCACGGGCGTGCAGGTGGGCACCGCGTTTGCGATGTGCGCCGAATCCGGCCTGCGCGACGACCTGCGCCAGACGCTGCTCGCGCAGGTGCGCGACGGCGCGACCGATGTCATGACCAACGCCGTGGCCTCGCCCACCGGCTTCCCGTTCAAGGTGGCGACGGTCGCCGACTCGCTGTCGGATGCCGGCGTGCTGGCCGCGCGGCCGCGGATCTGCGACCTCGGCTACCTGCGCGACGCCTATCAGGAGGCCGACGGCACGATCGGGTTCCGCTGCCCCTCGGAACCCGTCAACGTCTTCGTGTCGAAAGGCGGCGAACGCCCCGACACGGCCGGCCGCGCCTGCATCTGCAACGCGCTCCTCGCCACCGTCGGCATGCCGCAGATGCGGGCCGGCAGGCTCGAGGAACCGCCGATCGTCACGATGGGCGACGATCTTGCCGGCGTGGGCCGTTTCCTGCCTCCCGGCGCCACCGATTACAGCGCCGCCGACGTCATCGCCACGCTCACGGCAGGACTCTGACGCCGGACGGGCAACCGTGTGGGCGCGGCCGGCAGGGGCGAGCCCGGTCGCGACGAGCAATGGGCGTCTTGGCGCGCCCGGCAGGGATCGAACCTGCGACCCCCGGCTTAGAAGGCCGGTGCTCTATCCGACTGAGCTACGGGCGCGTGGACCAATCGTAGCAGCCCGGAGCGCTGGCCGCCTCACGCGCGCCGCGCCCACCGCAGTTTGGCCGACGACGCCCGGGGATTGGCCCGCACCTCGGCGGCCGAGGCGCGTGTGACGTCGCCGCTCACCGCCGCGTAGACGCCGTCGCGTTCGCCGGCCTGGAACGCCTTCTTGACGCGCCGATCCTCGCCTGAATGGAACGTGAGGATCGCCGCGCGACCGCCGGGCCGCAGCACGAGCGGCAGCGCGCGCAGCAACGCGTCGAGGGCGCCGAACTCGTCGTTCACTTCGATCCGCACCGCCTGGAACACCCGGCGCACCGACCGTTCGACGTCCTCCGCGGCCGTGCGCGGACGCGCCGCCACCACGGCCGCGCGTACGGCATCCGCAAGGTCACGCGTGGTCGCGAACGCCTGCCCGGCGATACGTGCCGCAATCGCTTCGGCGTGCGGCTCGTCGGCATTGGCCGTGAGGAGCGCCGTCAGTTCCGAAGCCCGCGTGCGCGCCAGCCAGTCCGATGCAGGCAGGCCGCGCGTCGGGTTCATCCGCATGTCGAGCGGCGCCGCGTCCTTGAAGGTGAAGCCGCGCGCCGGATTGTCGATCTGCATCGACGACACGCCCAGATCGGCGAGCACGAGGTCCGCGCCGTCGATCGACGCCGCGGCCAGCACCGGCGCGAGTCCGGCGAAGTTCGCGCGGCGCGCCTCGAACACCTCGGCCCCGAAGCCCGCCTCCCGCAGCCGCGCCTCGGCGCGCGGCAGCTCCAGCGGATCCTGATCGAGGCCGAGGAGCCGTCCGCCCGGCACGATACGCCCGAGGATCGCGCGCGCGTGGCCGCCGAAGCCGAGCGTGCAGTCCACGGCCACATCCGCCGGCCGCGGCGCGAGCGCGGCGAGGATTTCGTCCACCATGATCGGCCGGTGCATGCCGGCCGGGGTCTTCCCCGCCTCGAGCACCCGGGCGACGTCGGCAGCGTAGCGCTCCGGCTGCAGCTCTTTGTACTTCTCGTGGAAGGCGCGCGGATTGCGGCCGGCGTAGCGGGGACGGCGCATCGGCTCAGACTTCGGCGGCGAGGCGGCGCCGCACGAACTGCACGAGTTCAGGAAAGGGCGTCCGGTCCGCGAAATGGCCGCGATCGGTGTGTTCGAAGTAGCTGGCGCCGAGCCGCGCGGCCACGAACCGCGCCTCGGCCACCGGAATCAGCGGATCGTCGGACGACTGGAAGATGCCGATCCACTGCTGATGGCGGCGGATCGCGTCCCAGTCCCACGGCTCCCGGTAGTAGCCGCTCGCCCGCTCTCCCGGGTCGCCGAGGTCGGTGTGGCAGACGCCGACGAGGACCGAGCCGAGCAGTGGATGGGTCTGCGCATACCGCATCGCCGCCACCGCCCCCGACGAATGGCCGATGAGCACCGTGTGTTCGTCGGCGCCGAGACGCTCGAGGTACGGCAGCCACACGCTGGCGCGGGCCCGCACGTTGTCGGGAAACGTGTGGTTCACGACCTCGACGCCGAGCGCCGTCAGATCGCGCTCGACGAACGGCAGCCAGCCGTCGGCGGCCGTGCAGCCGCCGTTGCCGTGGATGAGGATGACGCGGGGCGCGGCGGTCACGGGATGGACTGATTATCCCGCGCCGGCGCGCCGCGTGTCCCGCGCCTGCACATCGTGGCGCTCAAGGCGCGCCCGGTCCGGCCGATTCCACGCGTGGAGGCGACGTGTCGCACGGTCCGTCGTGCCTGCGTGTGCCGCCGCCGCGATTCAACCGTCCATGACCATGGCTCCCGATTCGCCCCCGCCGCGGCAGGCGGCCACCGATCCGGCGACGGCGTGGCCGCCGCCACTGCCCGGTGCGCTCCTCGACCTTGCCGAGGCGATGACACACGCCGTGGCCATCGTGGACCCGGCGGGACTCGTCACCTGGGCGAACCGCGGCTTCACGATTCTCACCGGCTTCGGCCCGTGGGACACGGCCGGGCGGTCGTTCACCGGGCTCGTGCGCCTCGGCGGCGCGGATGCCGGCCCGACGCTCGACGTCGGCGATGCGCTGGCGGCCGGACGCACCTTCGCCGCCACCGTCTCTCTGCACCGCCGGGACGGCGCGCTGCGCTGGGCCGACCTCGACATGCATCCGGTGACCGATGCGGCCGGCACGGTCACGGCGCACGTCGTCGTGCTGACCGACGCGACCGAGCGCGAGCAGACCTCGACGCGCCTGGCGCATGCCGAGCGCCTGGCCACGATCGGCCGGCTCGCGGCCGGCGTCGCCCACGAGATTGCGACGCCCGTGCAGTTCGTCGGCGACTCGGTGCAGTTCCTGCGCGATGCCATCACCGACTTCGCAGCCGTGATTGCCGCGCTGCGGCGTGTGCGACAGGCTGTCGCCGATGGCGCGGACCCGGGCGAGGCCGCCCGTGCCGCCGTGGCGGCCGAGGACGCCGCCGACCTCGACTACCTGATCGACAACGCGCCGCGCGCCGTCGAGAGCTGCGTCGAGGGCCTCGACCGCGTCAGTGCGATCGTGCGTTCGCTCAAGGAGTTCGCGCATCCGCAGCAGAGCGCCATGGCGAGCGCCGATCTGAATCACATCGTCGGGAGCACGCTGACGCTGGCGCGCAACGAATACAAGTACGTCGCCGATCTCGAGACCAGCTTCGGCGAGCTGCCGCCGGTGACGTGTGTCGCCGGCAGCATCAGCCAGGTGGTGCTGAACCTGGTCGTGAATGCCGCCCATGCGGTGAGCGACGTGATCAAGGCCGGCGGCGGCAAGGGCCGGATCACCGTCTCGACGCACGTCGAGGGCGGCCACGCCGTCATCACCGTGCGCGACAGCGGCGGCGGCATCGCCGACGACGTGCGGCCGCATATCTTCGAGCCGTTCTACACGACGAAGGCCGTGGGCAAGGGCACCGGTCAGGGGCTCGCCCTCGCCTGGTCGATCGTGGCCGGCGACCACGCCGGCGCCATCGACGTCGAGAGCGCGCCCGGACAGGGTGCCACCTTCCGCGTGCGCCTGCCGATCTCGGGGCGGGCCGCCGCCCGCCTGACGGCGGAGGCGGCATGACGATCACCGAGCCGCTGCCGGCTCTGAGCGGCCGGTCGCTGCGCTGGAAGCTGATGGCGCCGATGGCGCTCTTCTGGACCGGCCTTGCGATGGCCGCCATCGTCGGTCTGCGCTGGGAAGCCGAGCGCCGCCTGGAACAGTCGCTGGTGCAGCGCGCCGAGGTGCTCGCCAACCTCATCGACTACAGCGCCGAGAGCGCCGCGACACCGGCGGAGCTGCAGCGCTTCGTGACCAGAGCCTCGGCCGAACTCGATGTGGTCGCCATCGCCGTCGCTGCCGGCCAGCCGGCGCGCGTGCTCGCAGGCAGCCGCGATGCCTGGCGCGGGCTGCTCGTCTCGGAGTTGCCGCACGACGGCATCGCCGACGACCTCGAGCATGCGATCGCCAGCCGCGCCGGCCACCGCCATTTCCACACCGACGTTCACCGCTTCGACTACAGCGCGCCGCTGCCGGCGAACCTCCGCGCCGTGAACGGCGGCTCGCGCGCTCCCGGCGCCGTGGCCCTCCATCTCGACACGCAGCGTCTGCAGGACGAGCTCACCCGCTCGGCGGCCGCGTGGGTGTTCGCGATCATCGCCGGCGCGACCGCCTTCACCCTCCTCGGCTTCCGGGTCCTGCATCGGCGTGTCCTCGGGCCGCTTGCCGTCATCGCCGACGCCGTGCGCACACATCGCGACGACGACACGCTGTGGGCGCCGACGCACACCGGTGATGAGCTGGGCGCCCTCGCCGCGACGCTGCGGGCCTCGATCCGCGAGCGTGCCCGCTCGGTCTCGGCGCTGCGCTTTTCCGAGCGCATGGCCTCGGTGGGCACGCTGGCCGGCGGCGTCGCGCACGAGATCCACACGCCCCTGCAGTTCGTGAACGACAGCGTGCACTTCCTGCGCGATGCCTCGAACGACACCCTGCAGACGCTGGCCGAGGTCCGCGCGGCGGCCGCCGCCGTCACACCCGACGCCACGCCGGAGACGCTGCGGGGCACGCTGGCGCGGATCGCGCAGGCGGTCGAAGGCGCCGACATCGACTACCTCGTGGAACGCCTGCCGCACGCGGCCGATCGCAGCGTCGAGGGCGTCGAGCGCGTCGAGGCGATCATCCGCTCGCTCAAGGCGTGTGCCGACGCCTCATCGGGCGACCTGCGCGCCGACGACGTCAATCGTGCGGTCAAGAACGCCGTGACCGTCGTCGAGCTCGACTGCCTGCGGGTGACGCTCCTCGGCGTCGAGTTCGGCGACCTGCCACCGGTCGTGTGCCGCGTCGGCGACATCTACGAAGCCGTGCTGCAGCTGCTGACGAACGCCGTCGATGCGGTGGCCCTGCGGCACGGCACGGGCCAGCCCGGCGCCCTGCCGGCCGGTCGCATCGCCGTGCGCACCGCGCGCGACGGCGACCATGTGGTCATCACCATCGCCGACAACGGCGCCGGCATCGCCCCGGCCATCGCCGGCCGTGTCTTCGACCCGTTCTTCACGACGAAGGAGGTGGGACGCGGCGCCGGTCAGGGGCTGGCGATCGCGTGGCGGATCACGACCGAGCGGCATGGCGGCCAGCTGACCTTCGACAGCAGGCCGGGCGCCGGCACCACCTTCACGATGCGGCTGCCGGTGGCCGGCCCGGCGGCGTCGCACCCGCAGGAGACGATGGCGGCATGAAGCGCATCCTTTTCGTGGACGACGAGCCGCTCGTGCTCGACGGCCTGCGCGACCTCTTCCGCAAGCAGCGGCGCGAGTGGGACATGGTCTTCGCGCCCGGCGGGCCGGAGGGCATCGAGGCCCTCGGCGGCGCGCCGTTCGACGTCATCGTGTCGGACATGCGGATGCCGCGCGCCGACGGCAACGCGGTGCTGCAGGCGGCGCGCGACCGGCAGCCGGCGGCGGCCCGTGTCATCCTCTCGGGGTATGCCGGACGCGAGGCCGAACTGGCCGCGCTGACCGTGGCCCACCAGTTCGTCAGCAAGCCGTGTGAACCGGGCGTCCTGCGCGCGATCATCGAACGCGCCTGCGCGCTGCCGGCACTGCTCGCGAGCCCGCGACTGCGCCAGATCGTCGGGCGCCTCGGCCGCTTGCCCTCGCCGCCGAAGCTCTACTGGGACCTCACCCGGGCCACGGCGCGGCACGACGTCACCATGCAGGAGCTCGCGGACCTCGTCGAGCAGGATCCGGCGATGACGGCCAAGGTGCTGCAGCTCGTCAACTCCGCGGTCTACGGGTCGGCCCGCCATCACGCCTCGGTGCACCAGGCGCTGCTCTACCTCGGCACGCAGCGCCTCAAGGCGCTGGCGGTGACGGCGCAGGTGTTCCTGGAGGGCCAGGCATCGGCGTCCGGCCTCGACCTCGAAGCGCTGCAGCAGCACGCCGCCGACGTCGCGGCGCTGGCGCAGCAGTTCGTCGGCGATCCCGCGCGCGCCGAGATCGTCTTCACCGCGGCGCTGCTCCACGAGATCGGCAAGGTCGTGCTGGCCATCGGCGCACCCGACGAGATGGAGGAGGTCTCGCGCGTCTGTGCGGCGACCGGCGCCCTGCCGCACGAGGCCGAGCAGGACATCCTCGGCACGACGCACGGCGACGCCGGCGCCTACCTGCTCGCCCTGTGGGGCCTGCCGCTCGAGATCGTCGAAGCCGCCCAGCACCACCACCACCCCGAGCGGGCGCCGACCGAAGTGGTCGTCGCCGTGCACGCCGCCGACGCGCTCCTGCACGAAGCGCGGCCGACGCCGCCGTCGTCGGCCGGCCGCCTGCATCTCACGTTCCTCGAGCAGACGCCGTGGGGCGCCCACCTGCCGCGCTGGCGTGCCCTTGCCGCCGACGCCCGCACCCACTGAAGCCGCCGCCCGGTGCACTACAATGCCGGAACGGTCGTCGAGCTGCCCCCACGCTCCGCCGCCGCCGGAGGCGTGAATGCCGGACGTGCGCGAGTATCAATCCGTGGTGGAAGAGGCGGAGCAGGCGGCGCGGGCCGGCGACTTCGCCCGGGCCGATCTGCGGCTGCGTGACGCCCTGCGCCTGCAGGAGACCTCGCTCGGCGCCGACCATCCCGACCTGGCCAGCACGCTCAACAACCTCGCGGTGGTCTGCGAGACGCTCGGACAGTTCGACGACGCCGAGTTGTTCTACCGCCGCGCGTATGCCATCGCGTCGGGGTCGCTGCCGCCCGGCGATCCGCTCGTCGTCACGAGCCGCGAGAACCTGAAGGACTTCTGCACCGCGCGCGGTCTGCCGCTCGAGGAGTGGCCGGAGATCGGCCGCCCCGAGGCGCCCGCGGCGCTTCCGCCTTCGCCTCCCGCGCCGGCCGCGCCGGCTGGTGCCCCCCCACCCGCGCGCCCGCCGCGTGCTGCCGCTCCGGCCCCGGCACAGACGCCGGGCGTGGTGCCGCGCAACGCGGCGCCGGCGCCCGCGCCGTGGCCCAGGCGCGTCGTCGGCGCGGTGGTCGTGCTGGCCGCCATCGGCGCGTTCGTGGTGGCGACGTCCTGGCGAGGGGCGGCACCCGCGGAGAGCCCCGCGCCGGCGGCGGCCACACCGCCCGCCCCGGCGGCTCCTGCCGTGCCGTCCGCGACCGAGCCAGCAGCCGTCGCGCCACCGGCTACGCCGGCGCCGGCGGAACCAGCCGTCGTCACTGCGCCACCGGCGGCAGGCGCTGCCCCGGTCGAATCCGCACCGGTGGAATCCGCGCCGGCCGCCGCCGCGCCGCCGGCCGGCCTGCGCATCGTGATCGCCGACGTCTGCGCGTCTCTCTCGACGAACGGCGCCTGGCGCTGCGATCCGCTCGGCGCAACCGCCGCACCCGGACGTGCGTCCTTCTACACGCGCATCGCCTCGCCGCGCCCGATCCGCGTGCAGCACCGGTGGTACCGGGGCACGGCGCTGCGCCAGAACGTGACGCTGTCGGTGGGCGCGAGTCCGTCGGCCGGCTACCGCACGTTCAGCCGGCAGACCCTCACTCCCGGCGCCTGGCGGGTCGAACTGCGCGCGGCCGACGGCACCGTGCTGCACACGGCGGCGTTCGACATCCGGTGAGACCAGGTCCGCTCGCCACCGCCGTCGCTCTCACCGTGCTCATCGTCGGCGCCGCGCCGGTGGCCGGCGTGGCCCGGTCCTGGCTGCAGTCCGCGCTCGGGCCACGGTTCGCCGTCCTGCTGCTCGGTGCGCTCGCCTGCACGGTCGCCGCCGTGCTCGCCTCGGCGATGTACCGCCGCGGCCGGCTGTCGTCGGCACGGTGGGCGCGCCTCGTCGCCGCCCTCGCCGTCGCCGCCGTCTGGGTGGGCGCGACCGGCAGCGCCGACCCGGCGATCCGGGCCGTCGAACTCGTCCACTTCGTCGAGTACGGGGTGATCACCTGGGCCTTCGTGCGCGTGTGGCAGGGGCGCGCCGGCGCGTGGGCGTACCTCCCGGCCGGCCTCGCGGCATTCCTCGCCGGCATCGCCGAAGAGGCCTACCAGTGGTGGCTGCCCGCCCGCGTCGGCGAACTGCGCGACGTCTGGCTGAACGGCGTGGCGATCGGGTGCGCGCTGCTCTTCTCGTCCGGCCTGGTGACGCCGGCGCCCCACCGCACCCCGAGCGTGTCTTCCGGGCCGGTCGTGCCGGTGCTCGCCCGCATGGTCGCGCTCGTCGTGTGCGGACTCGCCGCCTTCGTCCACGTGGTGCACCTCGGCGTCCGCATCAGCGACGGGCCCACCACCTTCGTCTCACGCTTCACGCCCGCGGCGCTGGCCGGCGCCGCGCGCGACCGCGCCGCCCGCTGGGCGGTGACGCCGCCACTCGTGCGTCCTGCTCGGCTGTCGCGCGAAGACCAGTACACGACCGAAGGCGTGCAGCACGTGCAGGCACGCAACGCGGCATGGACCAACGGCGACGCGGTGACGGCGTGGCACGAGAACCGGATTCTCGAAGGGGCCTTCGCACCGGTGCTCGACACGCCTTCGTATCTCTCGCGAAGCGGCCATCGCTGGAGCCCGGCCCAGCGTGCCGAGGCCGAGGCGCGCGCCGGCGCCGCAATCCTCGAGCCGTTCGAAAGCGCGGCCTTTCCGTATCCGCTGTACGTCTGGCCGCCCGCCGCGGTCTGGGGCGTGGCCTTGACGGCAGCGCTCGCCTGTCTCTGGTGGAGTGCGCGCGGGGCGGCGTGACGCCGCGCCGAGGCGTCAGTCGCGCAGCCGGCCGGCCAGCCACACCAGTTCGGCGAGCATGCCGTCCACGCGCTTTTCGTAGGCCGGGTCGATCGCCGTGCCGTCGGCGGCGAAGCTGTCCTGCACCTTCGCGACGGCCACGGTCTGCGGCAGCACGAACGCGCCCATGTAGACGAGCACGGTCACGAGCTGCGCCCACGCGTTCACACCGCCATGGCCGCCGCCGGAGACGGTGACGAGCGCCACCGGCGTGCGCTTGAACTGCGGCAGGAAGTAGTCGAGTGCGTTCTTCAGCGCGCCGGGATAGCCGTGGTTGTACTCGGGCGACACGATGACGATGGCATCGGCCCCTTCGATCGCCGCGCCGAGTTCGACCAGCCCGGGCGGCGGCGGGTCGATGCGGCCCAGCCGCTCCTCCATCACGGGCAGGTCGATGGCGCCGAGGTCGGCAAGCTCTGCCGCCACACCGTCGAGGCGGGCCAGACGCTGCATCACGAAGGTGGAGACGCGATCGCTCAGGCGTCCGCGGCGGACACTGCCGGTGATGACGAGGACGCGGAGCGGAGTAGATGCCATAGACCGGTAGGACGCGCCGGCCACCGGCTCCGATTCACGACGCCGGCGACGCGGCGCCGATCAGCAGCTCACGCAGCGGTGGTTGTTCTTCGCGCCGAGGCTCTCGAGGAGGGCGATCGCGTCGGGATACGGCTGCACGCGCTGCACCGGCCCGTTCGCCATGTCCACCGTGGTCTGGCCGGTGCGGCCGATCGCGGTCACGTCAGCGCCCTTCGAGACGAGATACCTGATGAGGTCGACGTCGCCGCGCGCCGCCGCATGATGCACGGGTGTGTAGCCGTTGTGGTCGCGCGCGTTGACGTCGGCGCCCAGTTCCTCGACGAGGAACTTCACGGCGGGCACCCAGCCCTCCGGCACGTGACGATGCGTGTTGCCGGCGAAGCCGAGACCGTAGCCGACCCCCGACGCAGCGTGAATCGGCGCCACCGCCGGCCCGTGCCACGGAATCGGCGCGAGGCCCGACTGGTCGGGCAGGCTCGGATCCGGTCCGCCTTCTTCGTAGCGCTCCGGCACCTTGGCGGTGCGGATGTTCGGGTCGGCGCCGTGCTTGAGCAGCAGCTTCATCGCCGGGATGTCGAGCGTGTAGGCGGCCAGCCAGAACGGCGTCGCGCCCGTGCGATCCACGCCGAGCAGATCGCGGTTGTAGGTCGTGTACCAGAGCGTGCGCGTGAGGCGCGCATTCACGTCGGCGCCGGCCGCGAGGAACCGTTCCGCGAGGTCGAGGTAGTCGACCGACTGCTGCATGTAGTGCGACGGCTGCGGATGCCGCGCCTTCGGCGCCCACTGCATGTTCAGCACGCCGTAGAGCGGCGTCGCGCCGGCATCACTCGCCAGGCGCGGATCGGCGCCGCGCGCCAGCAGCGCCGCCGCCAGATCGTAGTGGCCGTTGATGGTCGCCATGAGCAGCGGACTCGTGCGATCGCCGGTGCTGGCCTGGTTGAGATCGGCGCCCAGATCGACGAGGGCGAGCGCCGTCTCGGTGCGGCCGTCGCGCGCCGCGAGCAGGAGCGCCGTGAGGCCGCCCTGCGCGCCGACGAGTTCAGCGTAGCCGAGCGGCTCGGGTTCGTTGCCGGAATCATCACCGCGCGCCGCCCGCTGGTTGCCGGCGGGCTTCGGCGCGCCGCCGATCTTCGCGAGTTGTTCGGCGCGTTCGCGCTGCAGCTGCGCGACCCGCTGGTTGCGGGCGCGGCTGGCGGCCTGGTCGTCCTTGTTGCGGGCGACGAGATCGACCACCTTCGCGGTGGCGCCGATGGCGGCGCCGCGGGCCACCAGCACCTTCACGGCGCCGGTGCGGCCGGCGGCGGCGGCGAACATCAGCGGGGTCTGGCCCCACTGCGGCTCGCGCGCGTCCACCGGCGATCCGCCAGCGACGAGCGCCTCGACGATGCTGGTGTCACCGGCCGCGGCGGCCAGGTGCAGCGGCGTCACGCCGGTCGACGCCACGGCGGCGGCATCGGCCTTCGCCGTGAGGAGCCGCGTGACCACGGCCGCATGGCCGCGCCGCGCCGCCAGGTGGAGCGGCGTGTAGCGCCCGAGACGCGTCGTGGCGCCGGCCGGCGCCCCTGCCGCGAGCAGGGCGTCCGCGATGTCGGCGCGGCCCCGTTCGGCCGCCCAGTGCAGCGCCGTCATGCCGTCGCCCTGCGTGGAGGCGACATCGGCGCCGCGCGCGAGGAGCGCCCGCACGCCGGCCAGGTCGTCGCGCATCGCGGCATCGGCCAGGGCGCCGCGCGCCGGGGCGGCGGCGACGGCCGCGGCCGGCCGCGTCTGGTCCGCCGCGCGGGCGGCAAGCGAGGCGCCGGTGAACAGCAGCGCCGCGCCGGTGACGCAGGCAATCGAGGTGGTGCGGCGCGTGGTCATCACGGAACTCCTCGACACGGCCTAGGTGGTGAGCGAGAAGGCGCCCGTGGAATCGCCGAACTGCGGCATGTCGTCGATGCCCACCATCTGCAGCACGCTCAGCATGACGTTCGCCATCGGCGTGCCGGCGGCGGCCTTGTAGTGCGCGTTGCCGGGAAGCCGGCCGTGCGCGCCGCCGAGCAGCACGAGCGGGCAGCGCTTGTGGTTGTGCACGTTGCCGTCGCCCATCGGCGAGCCGTAGATGATGAGGCTCTTGTCGAGCAGGTTGGTGCCGCCTTCGTCGATCGCCTGCAGCTTCTCCATGAAATACGGCAGCAGGCTGACGTGGTAGCGGTTGATCTGCGCGAACTCGAGGACGTTCGCCGGCTTGTTGCCGTGGTGCGAGGCCGGATGGAACCCCTTCGAGACGCCGCTCTCGGGATACACGCGGCTCGAGGCGTCGCGGCCGGTCTTGAACGAGAAGACCCGGGTGACGTCGGCCTGGAACGCCAGCGCCTGCAGGTCGAACATCAGCTTCATGTGTTCGTCGAACGAATCGGGCACGCCGGCCGGGGCGCCGGGCAGCGCGCGTTCGTCGCCCGTGGCATTGCGCGACTCGACGCGCTGGATGCGGCGCTCGATCTCGCGGACGTTCTCGAGATACTGCTCCATCCGCCGCCGATCACTCGGGTCGAGCTTGCGGGTGAGGTCGGCGACCTGCGCATTCACGTAGTCGAGCACGCTCGCCGTCGAACGCCGCCGCGCCTTGCGTTCGCCGTCGGAGCCGCCGGCGCCGAAGAGCTGGTCGAAGGCCATCCGCGGGTCGCGGATCATCGGCAGCGGCTCGGTGGGCGAGGCCCACGAGATCATGTCGGTGTAGACGCAGGAATAACCGTAGGCGCAGCCGCCGGCCTGGTCCACGTTCTCGATGCAGAGCTGCATCGAGGGAATCGGCGTGTCCTGGCCGAACCGCTGCGCGTAGAGCTGATCGATCGAGGTGCCGGCGCGGACGTCGGAACTTTCGGTCTGCCGCGGGTGCGCCTGCGTGAGGAACACGGCGCTCGAGCGGAAGTGGTCGCCGCCGATTTCCGGCTGGCTGAACGCCTCGGCGTTGCGCACGTCGGTGTCGCTCACGATCGTGAGGTGCTTGCGCCACGGCTCGAGCGGACTGAGGGAGGTGGGGCCGAGGTCGAAGTCGCGGCCGGCCGCCACCGGCGACCACAGGTGCTGGTCGGCGCCCCAGGGGCTGCTGCCGGCCGCACCGTGCACCATCTCGATGGCGACGAGTCGCGGCCGGTCGAGCGAGGCGGCGGTGGCCGAGCCGGCGAACAGGCCGCGCGCCGGCACCATCGCGTCGAGGAACGGCAGGGCCACGGTGGCCCCGAGTCCGCGCAACATCGTGCGCCGCGCCACGTGTTTCCCAGTGATGAACGACATGTCCGGTCTCCCCCGTCGAACGTGTTGCGATCTCTAGCGCTGGCCGGCCACGGCCGCGGTGGTCACCGCCGGCGTGTCGGCGCTCTTCATGCGGAACGCCGGCGAAGTGACGATGCCGGTCACGAACGCCGCGAAGGTGTACTGCTTCGGCGCCGCGCCGCGCACGATGCTGCGCACGAGCGGCATGTCGGACGCCGTGATGCGGCGGCCGAGTGCATAAGTAGCCAGGTTCTCGGTGAAGTTGCGGACGAGCACGTCCGACCGCTTCATGAGCGCCTGCTGCAGATCGTGGGCGCTTGCGAGCGGCGTGCCGTCGTAGAGGGCGCTTGCCGGATCGACCGGCATGCCGTTGTCCTTGATGCGCCAGGCGCCGGTGACGTCGAAGTTCTCGAGGGCCAGCCCGATGGGATCGATCATGCGGTGGCACGACATGCAGGCCGGGTTCTTCCGGTGTTCCTCCATGCGCTCGCGCACGGTGCGCAGGCGGCCGCCTTCGGCATCGGGCGTCGCATCGAGCGTCGGCACGTTCGGCGGCGGCGCCGGCGGCGGCGTGCCGAGCAGCACTTCCATCACCCACTTCCCGCGCAGCACCGGCGACGTGCGTTCGGCCTCGGAGGTCAGCGTGAGGATGCTGGCGTGGCCGAGGATGCCGCGCCGGCGCTGGTCGGGATAACTCACCCGCCGCATCTCGGGCCCGACGATGCCGGGGATGCGGTAATGGCGCGCCAGGCGCTCGTCCACGAACGTGTAGTCGGCGGTGAAGAGTTCAGTGACCGGCCGGCCGGCGCGCACGATGTGGCGGAAGAGCGTCTCGGTCTCGCGGCGCATCGACGCCTTGAGCTGCTCGTCGGCGTCGGGATAGAAGCGCACGTCGGGGTGAATCTTGTCGAGATCCTGCAGGCGCAGCCACTGCGACGCGAACCGTTCGGCCAGCACGTCGGCGCGCGGGTCGGCCAGCATGCGGGCGACCTGCGCCTCGAGTTCGGCGGGACGCGACAGCCGGCCGGCTTCGGCGAGCCGCAGCAGCTCGGCATCGGGCGCCGAGGCCCACAGGAAGAACGAGAGCCGCGAGGCGAGATCGACGTCGCTGACGGCGTAGGCCTGCCCGGCGCGCGCCGTGGCCGGACGTTCCTCGAAGCGGAACACGAACCGCGGACTCGCGAGCACCCCTTCGAGCGCCATGCGGATGCCTTCGTCGAAGCCGCCGTCGGCCGCGCCCTTGCGGTAGAGGGCCATCAGCGCGTTGACGTCGCGTTCGCTGGCGGAGCGGCGGAAGGCCTGCGAGGCCAGCCCGGTGATGATGCGTTGGGCGCATTGCACCTGCTGGGCGGCCGAGGCCGGCCGGCACTGGAAGATCTTCCGGCGGCTCGGCGTGTCGGAGACGCCGGTCGTCTCGAACGGCCCGGTGATCGCCATGTCGCGCAGGTGCGGCAGCGTGGTGAAGCCGTAGGCGTCGGCGATGCTCGTGCTCGCGATCGACCATTCGAGCGGCGTGATGAGGTCCTGCACCGGCCCTTCGAAGCGGGTGACGAAGGCGGCCGTCACGCGGTGCGGCCCGGCGGTGATGGCAATCGGCTCGCTGCGCAGGTTGACGCCGTCGGGGTCCGAGCTGTTCATCCAGCGGTCCACGTCGAGGAGCGCCACACGTTCGCCGTCGATCGAGATCTCGACCTGCTCCGGCGCCTCGGCCGTGTGCAGCGCGGCGCGGCCGTTGCCGTACAAGGCGCCCGTGGTCTCGTGATAGAACGACACGCGGAAGCGGTACTGGCCGTCGGCCGGGAAGATGTGCGGCACCGACAGGCCGCCGCGCGTGCCGAACGGCGCGCCGTCCACCCGCTCGCGCTGCGACGCGGTGCGCGGAATGAGGAACGACACCTCGCGCGCCGTCGCCGTCGGGTCGCCCACCGCGAGGCGGCTGATCTCGGCCGCCGCCGTCAGATACGACTGCATCACCGTCGGCGAGAGGAGCTGCGCGTCGGCGATGTTGTCGAAGTTCGCCATCTTGGTGTCGAGCGGCAGGTAGTCGCCGGCGTTCACCTCGAGGCCGAGCAGATCGCTCACGGACTGCGCGTATTCGGCGCGGTTCAGGCGCTGGAAGGACCGGCGGCCCGGCGAGGCCACCTGCACGGCGCGGGCATCGGCGGCCGCTTCGAGCGCCGCGGCGAGTCCGTCGAGCGCGGCATCGGCGGGACGCCGTCCGCCGGCAGGCGGCATCTGACCGGCGCGCACCTTGCGGATCATCTTTTCGGTCACGTCGAGCGCGCCTGCGGCCTTCGCGACCTGGAAGCCCTGCAGCGTCAGCCCGCCGGCCTTCGCGCGGTCGTTGTGACAGCCCACGCACGACTGCTCCACGACGGCCTGCGGCGTCGTGGCGGCCGGGGCGGGGGCGGTCTGGCTGTGCGACGCGCGCGGACGCGGCGCGTCGGAGGTGGCGACGAGGACCGGCCCGGCAGCGAGGACGGTCAGGGCGGCAAGGACGATGACCCGCATGGACATCAGAAAGTCAGGTCATAGTAGCAGCTTGCCGGGGCGCCGGCGCGCCCGGCCTAGTAGAGGACGACCTTCTCGCCGCGTTCGGCAATCAGCCGATCGAAGTGCGCCACGAGGAGATCGCGGCGCGTCAGGATCGCCTTCGTCTCGTCGCCGGTCACGGCGTGGTCGAGCACACGGTTGAGGTCGTCGCGGGTCAGCGCCCGCATGGCCGCCAGCAGCGCCCGGTCGCAGACCGCCAGCTGCGACGGCGACCGCAGCGGCGTCTCGAGGCGGAAGGCGCGCGTGAAGTCGAGCATGATGACGCGCCAGTCCTTCGTGTAGACGACGTTGCCCTTGTTGCGATCGGTGTCGCGCACGAGCTCGGCGAAGACGGCCATCCGCTGCCGCTGCCGCGCGAAGCTGCGCACATCGGACGGCTGCAGGTCCTTCGCCTCGCGCTCCGCTTCGTCCATGAGCACGTCGTCCACCCACCACGACAGCGCGCCGCGTTTGCCCGCGATGTCACGCTCCACCGTGGCCGGCATCATCGCGCCGAGGCCGAGGTGCGAGGCCAGCCGCCAGGCGGCGATGTTGTAGCGGTAGTGATCGGTGAAGCGGAGTTCGCCGGCGCGCTTGCGGCCATCGAAGCGCGGCTCCTCGGCCACGCTCTGGAACGCGGCCTCGTGCGTGCGCGAGCCGTCGGTCAGCACGACGCGCAGGGCGCCGGTGATGCCCTTGCCGATCTTCCGCGACGACTCGACGCGGGCCGTCTTCAGGAACGTGATCTGCTCGTCGACCGTGAGGGGACGGGCCGGCGCGGGCGCCGTGCCAGGCTGGGGCGCCGCCTGCGCGGCGGCCATCCCGTGCCCGAGCAGGATGATGACTAGTGCGGCTGCGACTCGACGCGGCATCTGCCTCCGTTCGACGGGAGCCGCGGCCCGAACGTTCCGGACGTTCAGTCGGCCGACGGCTTCGACGCCGGACGGATGATCGCATAGGCCGGGAGCCCCACGGCCTTGAATCGTTTCATCAGGTCCACCGAGGGCGGCTCGTCGGGCTGTTCGGCCTGCACCTTGATCTTGACGTAGCCATCGAGCGCGGCCGTCACGGCGGGATCGGCCAGTGTGGTCTTGTCCATCGTGAGACAGTTCTTGCACCACGTCGCCCACATGTCGATGAGCACCGGCTTGCCCTCGCGTTCGGCCACGGCCAGCCCCTCGGCGAGTGACGAATGCCAGCCGGCCTTCAGCTTCTCTTCCACGCTCGATGAGACCTCCGCCGAGTCCACGAACCGGTCGGCGAACAGGCCGTAGGCGAGGTAGCCGTAGTAGACGGCGGTGCCGAGGATGAGCACGCCGAAGGCCTGCTTCACCCGCACCATCCACGGCCCGGGTTTCGGCAGCGACGCCAGGCCGGCGCCGGCAATCGGCCACGGAATCGCCATGCCGATGCCGAGGAAGAACGGCAGCGCCAGCGCCGCGCTCGTGCCCGTCGCGTAGAGGTTGCTCGCGAAGAGCACCACCTGGATGACGACCGGCGCCACGCACGCACCCGCCAGCAGCGCCGCCACGGTCCCCATCGTGAACGCGAGGCCGAAGCTGCCGCGCGCGCCGCCGGCGCCGACGTTGCCGCCGAAGCGCGAGAAGTCGATTTCGAAGACGTCGAACATCGCGAGCGCGAGCACGACGAACAGCACGGCGATACCGAGGTTGAACCACGGCGAGGCGTTGATCGTGCCGAAGGTGCTGGCGGTGAGCACGACGATGAGGCCGAGCACGCCGTAGACGAACGCCATCGCGCCGCCGTAGGTCAGGCCGAGCAGGAAGCCGCGCTGCCGCGAGCCGGCCTGCGCGCCGGCGCCGATGATCGCCAGGTTGATGGGAATCATCGGCAGCACGCAGGGCGTGAGGTTGAGCGCGAGCCCGCCGACGAGGACGATGAGCAGGATGGCGAGCGGGCCGCGGCCTTCGAAGAGCCCGGTCTCCACGACGCCAGCCTCGGCGTTGCTGATGAAGGTCATGAAGTCGCCGGTGCCGAGGTAGCCGCCGGTGGTCGAGACCACCGTGAACCGCTCGAGCGCCGCCAGCCCGTCGCCGCTTGCGGCAGGCGCGGCCGGCGCCGGCGTGGCAAACGCGGGCGCCGCCACGGCGGGCGTTTCGCCCGTGCCGAACGCGATGGCGCCGAGCACGTCCAGATGCTGCGCCGTGACGGCCGCCGTCGCCGGCACGAGTTCCACGGTCCACTCGCCCTTCTTCGAACTCGGCGCGAAGCACACCTTGTCGTCGCACGCCTGATAGCGCAGTTCGAACGGCACGGTCAGCGGCCCGGCCGGCAGCGTGCCGGCAAACGCGAGCTGCACGCCGATCGTGAACTCGCGGTCGAACACGAGCAGCGGCTCCGGCAGGCCTTCCTGCGGGAAGTCCACCGCCTTCGGGAACACCACTTCCACGCCGGTGACGCCGGTGGGCGGCTCGAGCAGCAGCTCGGTGGGAATGAGCGCCGGATCGCGCGGCTTGTTCGACTGCACGTGCAGGCCTTCGGGCAGGGTGACCTGCAGCGCTGCCTTCACGGTCGATCCGGCGCGCACCGGCGCGCTCTCGGTGAGGGTGACGATCTCGATCGGGATGCGCCTGAGCTGCGCCCCGGCCGGCAGCGCCGACAGGGCCACGACGAACGCGGTGAGGAAGAGGCGGAAGCCGAGGGCGGAGGCGGCAGGTCGTGGCATTACGGTCTCGATAGTAACTCGCCGGCACGGCCCGGCATGCTGGCGGTTCGACGTCCGCCCCGCGCGCCCGGTTTCAGCCCCCGTGCGGGGGCGCTACGGGGCCGGGCGACGGTAGCGGGCGGTCAGGACGCCCTTGCCGCGCACGTGTCCGGCCATCGCCGACATCACCGCCGCCCGCGTCGCGGCCGGCGACTGCCCCACCGCCGGCACGTCAACCCAGACGTCGAGGGCGTACAACTCGAACACATAGTGATGTGCGGGTCCTGAGGCCGGGGCCGCGGGGCCGCGATAGTTCGGTCCCGTCGCGCTGATCTGGCGCAAGCGGTCGCCCGGCTGCCGCGGCACCGCCCCGCCGCCGCGCGGCGGCTCGGGGGCGTTGCCTTCGGGCACACCGGCCGGCAGGCTCGTGGCCGTGCGCGGGATGTTCCAGACGAGCCAGTGCAGCAGGTCGTCTCCGCCGCCCGGCGCCACCGCATCGAGGTCGCGCATGACGAGAACGAAGGTGGCCGTCCCCTCGGGCGCGCCGCTCCAGGTGAGCGGTGGCGAGACGTCGCGCCCGGTCTGCGCATGCGCGGCGGGGATGAGGCCGCCGTCGGCGAAGGCCGGCGATTCGAGCGTCATCACCGACACCGCACGCGGACGCAGCGACGCCGGCGAGGGCAGCGGACCGGGAGGAGGCGGCGCGGGCGGCTGCGGCACGGCCGCCGGCGGCAGGAGGCGCGCCTGGCCGGCGTGCGCCGGCGCGATGCAGGTGAGGGCGCCGAGCAGCGCGAGAAGCGCGACGGGTGGCATCGACATGGCGTCCTCGTTACCGGAACGACGCGGGCTGCGTCTTCCGCCACGCGTCGTACCGCACGCGGAGCGTCTTCACCGGATTCAGGTTC
>CADEFD010000021.1:33929-47166 GCA_902826515.1 uncultured Acidobacteriota bacterium | reverse complement strand
CCCACCCAGGTGATCTGCTGGCGGCGCCGGGCCAGGTAGCCGTCGAGCCAGTCGGTGAGCGACGCGAGGCCGAAGATGGCCGCGGCCACGAACTCCACGTGGATGCCGGCCACGGCCCGCCCCTCGAACTTCGTCAGGAGCACGACCACGAGCAGCGGCACCAGGAAGATGCGGATGACCGTCAGCGTGTTCGGCAGGTTCATTGGCGAGACAGGCCCGTTGGCGCGATTCTACCCTCGCCCCCGGGCCCTGACAACCGGCCGGGGCCGGGCAAAACGCCTCGTGTATCATCAAGTGTTCCCATGAAAGCCATCCTGCTGGCCGGCGGCAAGGGCACCCGACTGCGCCCCCTCACGCTGCACACGCCCAAACCCATCGTTCCCATCTTCGACCGGCCGTTCCTGAGCTACCAGATCGGGCTGCTCAAGCAACTCCCCGAGATCGACGAAGTCATCCTCAGCCTCAACTATCAGCCCCGCCGTCTCGAAGAGACCTTCGGCGACGGGTCCGGCCTCGGCATGCGCCTGCGCTACGTGGTGGAGCCGTCGCCGCTCGGCACCGGCGGCGCCATCAAGTACGCCGCGAAGGGCATCGACGACACCATCGTGGTCTTCAACGGCGACGTCATGACGTCGGTGGACGTGGCGGCCGTGGTGGCGCAGCACAAGGCGCGCAAGGCCAAGGCCACGATCGTGCTCACGCCGGTGGAGAACCCATCGGCCTACGGCCTGGTCGAGACGGATGCCGACGGCAACGTGCGGCGATTCCTCGAGAAGCCGAAGGCCGACGAGATCACCTGCGACACGATCAACGCCGGTATCTACGTGCTCGAGCCCGACACGTTCGACCGCATTCCGAAGGACACGCCGTATTCGATCGAACGCGGCTACTTCCCCTCCCTCGTCGAACGCGGCGAGGCGTTTGTCGCCTACGTCGAACGCGGGTACTGGATCGACATCGGCACGCCGGAGAAATACCGCGACGTGCACCGCGACATCTTCGACGGCCGCTGTCCGCTCGGTCCGGCCGGCATCAGCTCCGGGCAGCCCGTCGTCGCGCCAGACGCCAAGGTGGAACCCGGCGCGGTGCTCGAGGGGCCCTGCTTCCTCGACGCCGGCGTCGTCGTGAAGGCGGGCGCGAAGATCGGCCCCTACACGGTGCTCGGCCGCTCGGTGCTCGTCGAGGAAGACGCGCGCGTCGAGGGCGCCATCGTGTGGCCCAACGCGCGCATCGGCCGCGACGCCTCGGTGGGCGCGGCCCTCGTCGGCCGCAGCTGCTACGTCGGCAAGAACGCGGAGGTCGGCCCGCAGGCGATCCTCGGCGACAAGACCACGCTCTCCGATTTCACGAAAGCGTAAGGCGTCATGACTCCGATCAACACCGAGATCTTCAAGGCCTACGACGTCCGCGGACTCTACCCCGGCGAAGTCAACGAAGACACGTTCCACCTGCTCGGCCGCGCCTTTGCGGCGTTTCTCGGCCCGGGCACGGTGGCGGTCACGCGCGACATGCGCGTGTCGTCGCCGTCGCTGACGAAGGCCTTCATCGACGGCGTGACGCTGCAGGGCGTGGACGTGCACGACGGCGGCCTCGCCGGCACCGACATGATGTACTACGCGGTGGCGAGCGCCGGACTCATGGGCGGCGCGCAGATCACCGCCTCGCACAACCCGAAGCAGTACAACGGCTGCAAGATGGTGAAGGCCGAAGCCTTCCCGCTCAGCGGCGAGTCGGGCATTCGCGAGATGAAGGAGATGCTGCTCACGAACTCGCTGCCGGCGCCCTCGGCGCGCCGCGGCACCGTGACACCGATCGCCATCATGGCGCCTTACGTGGACCACGTGATGGGCTTCATCGATCCCACGGTGATCCAGTCGTTCAACACCGTGCTCGATGCCGGCAGCGGCATCGCCGGCCTGGTCGCGCCGCACCTCTTCGACCGCCTGCCCTGCCGCACGACGAAGCTCTGCTTCGAGGTCGACGGCACCTTCCCGAACCACGAAGCCAACCCGCTGCTCGAGGAGAACCGCGAGGACATCACCGCGGAGGTCATCCGGCAGAAGGCCGACATCGGCATCGCCTGGGACGGCGACGCCGACCGCTGCTTCTTCATCGACGGCAGCGGCGAGTTCATCGCCGGCGACTTCATCACGGCGCTGCTCGCCGAAGCCGCGCTCATGAAGCAGCCCGGTTCGACCATCATCTACGACGTGCGCGCCAGCTACGCGGTGAAGGACACGGTGGCCCGCTACAACGGCCGCGCGCTCATGAACCGCGTCGGCCACGCCTTCATCAAGCGCCGCATGCGCGAGGAGGACGGCCTCTTCGGCGGCGAGGTGACGGGGCACTACTACTTCAAGGACAACTTCTACGCCGACAACGGCTTCATTCCGGCGCTGCTCATCCTCGAGCTGATGTCGCGCAAGGGCAAGTCGCTGCGTGACCTGCTGGCGCCGCTGCGCGAGCGGTACTTCATCTCGGGTGAGATCAACACCAAGGTCTCGAGCATGGCCGTCGTACCCGAGAAACTCGAACGCCTGGCGAAGGAATACGGCCACGGCCACGTCTACCGCCTCGACGGCATCTCGGTCGAGTTCGACGACTGGCACTTCAACGTGCGCGCCTCGAACACCGAACCGCTGCTCCGCCTGAACCTCGAAGGCACCACGCCCGAGATCATGGAGAAGCGCCGCGACGAGGTGCTCGACATCATCCGGGGCTAGGCACGACCGCGCGGCGATCACCAGATCGCGAGAATCACCCAATGCCCGAACCTGTCACGCGTCGCGTCACCTTCCCGGTCGGGGGGATGACGTGTGCGGCGTGTCAGTCGGCGGTCGAGCGCAGTCTCACCCGCACCGCGGGGGTGCGTGAGGCGTCGGTGAATCTGATGCTCCATGCGGCGACGGTCACCTACGATCCGTCGGTCGTGCCGCTGGAGGGGCTGCTCGACGCCGTGCGGGACATCGGCTACGAGGCCGAGCCGCCGGCCGCCGGGGATGCGCTCGGGGCGCCGGCGGCGCGGGCCGCGCTCGACGACGTATCGGACGGTGCACTCTGGCGAAAGGCCGGCGTCAGCTTTGCCGCCGCGCTCGCCGCCATGGTGGTGGGCGTGCCGCTCATGGCGCCGGTGGATCCGTCCGGCCACGGCGCGCATCTGGTCACCGCCGATCCCTTCATGCAGTGGGTGATGCGGGCGCTCGGGCCGTCGCTGCAGGCGGCGATGCCGTGGCTCTATGCGCTGCCCCCCGCGGCGATTACCTGGAGCCTCACCGTCGTGACCGCGGGCCTCATGGCGTGGGCCGGCCGCGAGTTCTACGTGCGTGCGTGGAAGAACCTTGGCCACGGCACGGCCGACATGAACTCGCTCGTGGCGCTCGGCACGGGCGCGGCGTTCCTCTATTCGTTCGTGGCCACGGTGGCGCCGGGACTGTTCACCCGCGCCGGCGTCGCCCCGGACGTCTACTACGAGGCGGTCCTCTTCATCATCGCGCTCGTGCTCATGGGCCGCGCGCTCGAGGCGCGCGCCAAGCATCAGGCCACCCGGGCGTTGGGACGGCTCGTGGCGCTGCAGCCGGCCACCGCCCGCGTGCGCGTTGGCGGCGTCGATGAAGAACGCGCGCTCGCCGCGATCGTCGGCGGCGACCTCGTGGTGGTGCGTCCGGGCGAACGTCTTGCGGTGGACGGCGTGGTGGTGGATGGCCGCTCCGCGGTGGACGAGTCGATGCTGACCGGCGAGCCCGTACCGGTCGAGAAAGCCGCCGGTGACCCCGTGGTGGGCGGCACGGTGAACGGCGGCGGCCTGCTCGTGGTACGCACGACGGCGGTCGGCGCGGCCAGCGTGCTCGCGCAGATCGTGCGTCTGATGCAGGACGCGCAGGCCTCGCGCGCGCCGATCCAGCACCTGGCGGACCGTGTGGCCGCCGTGTTCGTGCCGGTGGTCGCCGGTCTGGCGGTGCTCACGGTGGCGGCGTGGTGGCTGTTCGGCGGTGAGGCGGGCGCCGTGCGCGCCTTCGCGAATGGTGTCGCCGTGCTCATCATCGCGTGTCCGTGTGCGATGGGACTCGCCGTGCCCACCGCGGTGATGGTGGCGACGGGCCGCGGCGCCGAGTCGGGCGTGCTCATCAAAGGCGGCGAAGCGCTGCAGCGCGCCGGGGACGTCACGGCGGTGGTGTTCGACAAGACCGGCACGCTGACGGTCGGCAAGCCCACCGTGTCCGGCATGCGCGCCGTGGCAGACGGCGTGACAAACGACGCGCTCGTACGGTTCGCTGCCGCCGTCGGCGCGCACTCGGAGCATCCGCTCTCCGCGGCCATCGTGGCCGAGGCGGCGCGCCGCGGGCTCGCTCTGCCCCGCCCCACGGCCTTCGAGAGTGCGCCGGGGCTGGGGGCCGCCGGCCTGGTGGACGGCGTGACCGTGCGCATGGGCCGCGCGTCGTACGTCGCACCGGAGGCGGCGCAGGCAACGTCAGATGCCGCGGCCGACGGCGACACCGAGGTGCATGTGTCGATCGACGCACGCTACGCCGGTGTCATCCACCTCCACGACCCACTGCGCGCCGATGCGGCCGATGCCGTGGCCCGCGTCGTCGCCCTGGGGCTCACGCCCGTGCTGCTCACCGGCGATCGCCCTGGCCCGGCCCGGCGCGCCGCGCGCGGCGTGGGGATCACACGCGTCGTGGCCGGCGTCCTGCCAGCCGGGAAGACCGACGAAGTGGCCCGCCTGCAGGCCGAGGGGTATGTGGTCGCCATGGTCGGCGACGGCATCAACGACGCACCGGCGCTCGCGCAGGCCGACGTCGGCATCGCGCTCGCATCGGGCACCGACGTGGCGGTCGAGGCCGCTGACATCGTGCTGATGCGGCCGGACGTACGCGGCGTGGCGCGCGCCATCGCGCTCTCGCGGCAGACGATGCGCGTGATGCGCCAGAACCTGTTCTGGGCCTTCGTCTACAACGTCATCGGCATTCCGGTGGCCGCCGGCCTGCTCTATCCGTGGTTCGGCGTGCTGCTGAGTCCCGTCCTCGCGAGTGCCGCGATGGCGTTCAGTTCGGTGAGCGTCGTGGCCAACAGCCTGCGGCTGCGCCGCGTGCGCCTCGATCCCAAAGACGGCCGGTAGGGCCGTCTCTCCCGTAAGATGGCGTCCGGCCGCGGTCGTGGCCGATGGGAGGGTTCGTGATCCGCATGCGTCGTGGCGTGGCCTGGGCACTGATGCTCGTGACGGCGGTTGGCGCAGCGCCAGCCCGGGCGCAGGGCCCTGCCGCCGCGACGGCGCCGCCGGAGCTCGATCCGGCGGCGCAGGTCACGTTCCTGCGCACCGCGAAGGTGGTGCGCAGCCGCCAGTTGAGCACCGGGGTCACGAGTCCCTACCGCCTCACCCTGTCGGACGGCGTGGTCACGCACGACGCCGCCTTCCAGTCGGTGGACGAGCGGCGCGCGCAGGCCGACTTCGGCCCGCGCGGCGTCGAGTACAACTTCGTGGACTCGCATCACTTCAACCTCGCGGCCTACACCATCGCCGGCCTGGTCGGGCTCGGCGGCATGATGCCGGTCACCGTCCATCGCGACTGGAACGGACGCCCCGGCACGCTGACGTGGTGGATCGACAATGCCATCGAAGAGCGCACGCGGCGCAAGGAGAAGCGAGAAGCGCCCAACCGCATCCTGTGGGCGCATCAGATGTACAAGATGCGGGCCTTCGCGGTGCTGGTGGGCGACACCGATCGCAATCTCGGCAACGTGCTCATCACGCCCGACTGGCGCCTCTGGATGATCGACTTCACGCGCGCGTTCCGGACGCAGACCGACATCAGATACCCGAACGACCTGCCACAGGTCGATCGCACGGTGCTGGCGCGCCTGCGCGCGCTCGACGGCCCGACGCTGCGGTCGGCCACCACGCACTGTCTGAGCGACTTCGAGGTCGATGCGGTGATGAAGCGTCGCGACGTGCTGGTCGCCCACTTCGACGCGCTCATCGCCGCCAAAGGCGGGCGGGCGGTGCTCTACGGCGCGGAGCCGCAGCCGAAGCCTCGGTGATGGTCGGCGGCCCGCCGCGCAATCAGGGGGAAGTGGAGCGGGAGACGGGGATCGAACCCGCGACATTCAGCTTGGGAAGCTGACACTCTACCAACTGAGTTACTCCCGCTCAGTCGGGCCATTCTACCACCCGCGCCGCGCCGCCTGGCAGCCGGCCGGACACCCGTGCGCCTAGCGGAACGACACGCCGGCGCCGATGGCGATGCGGGTCGTGGCGGCCGCGCTGGGCCGGGCCGTGGTGGCCGGCCGGGGCGTGAGCGCCCAGAAGCGCAGGTCGAGGCTCACCGCGAGGCGCTCGCGCACGAACCAGCGGGCACCGCCACCGTAGTGAAAGGCCAGCCCCCAAGAGGCCGGCTGGTCTTCGACGCCGTCCTGTGTGGCGCGCACCTTCGCCGTGCCGACGCCGATCGACAGGTAGCTCCAGCCGTCGCGGTGGCCGAAGTTGAGGGCGGCGTGGGGCGCGGCGGCCAGCATCCGCGTGGCCATCGTGGGGGTGTCGGCGCCGGTCGCGTCCACGCCCGTGGCGCGGCCTTCCGCCAGGAGCCCGGTGGCCCCGAACGACAGGCGCTTGAAGCGGCCGGGGCCGGCAAACAGGAAGACGCCGCCCTCGGCACCCACGCCACGCCCGGGCACCAGCGCCCCGGCCGCGGCCACCGGAGGCGTCCAGCCAAGGCCGGTGGGCAGCGTCGTGCTGACCACCCTGAGGTCCGCCACTACCCCGCTGAGTGCCTCACGGGGCTGCGCCGCCGCGGACGCTCCGCAGAGGCCCACGGCCAGCGCCGCCCAGACGGTGAGGGGGACGAGGCGGCGCACCGTCAGCCGTTCTTGGCCTTGCGACGGCCGGCCCAGTACTTCTTCATGCGCTCGGAGACGGCCTTGCGCATGGCCGGCGACATCGTGGAACGCTTGCGCGCTTTCTTCGGCGCCGCGGCCTTGGCGGCGGTGACGGCCGGGGCGACCGCGGCCTTCGGAGCCCTGGCGGCGCGGGGGGCGGGACGATCGCCGGAGAACAGTTCCGGGAACGCGGCGCGAATCGCCGCTTCCTCCGCGCGGATGTCCTCGAGACGGCGCATCGCGCCGAGACGGGCGAAACGCCGCATGTCGTCCTTGCTGAGTTCGTTGGCCACTGAGCGGTCCTTTGCGTGAGTGAGGGGGGCTCGCACGACATCGTGCGAGGGGCATCACGGCATCATAGCGGCCCGCCGTTGCACGGCGCAACGCACTCAGTAGCTGCCCGGCCTGGCCGCCGGTGGCGGGCTGTTCGGCGCCGGGGCGCCGCCCTGCGACTCGCGCACGATCCGCACGCCGGCGCTGGCCCCCACGCGCGTGGCTCCGGCGGCCACCATCGCCTGCATCTGCTCGAGGTCGCGCACGCCGCCGGCCGCCTTCACGCCCATGTCCGCGCCCACGACCCGCCGCATCAGCGCCACGTCGGCCACGGTGGCGCCACCTGGCCCGAAGCCGGTGGACGTCTTCACGAAGTCGGCGCCGGCCGCCTTGGCGAGCGTGCAGGCGGTCACCTTCTCGTCGTCGGTCAGGAGCGCGGCTTCGATGATGACCTTGCTCGTGGCGCCGCAGGCGCGGCAGGCCGCGGCCACGCCCTCGATGTCCTGCTCCACCAGGCGCAGGTCGCCGGACTTCAGCGCCCCGACGTTGATCACCATGTCGATCTCGGTGGCGCCGTCCACGATGGCGCGGCGCGTCTCGTAGGCCTTCACATCGGGCGTGGTGGCGCCGAGCGGGAACCCGACGACCGAACACACCCCCACGCCGCTGCCGCGCAGCTGGCGGGCCGCCAGGGCGACCCACGCGGGGTTCACGCAGACGGTCGCGAACCTGTTCTCGGCGGCTTCGCGGCAGAGCGCCTCGACCTCGGCGGCCGTCGCATCCGCCTTGAGCAGCGTGTGGTCGATGAGACCGGCGATGAGCCCCCCGCCGCCCTTCGCGCCGTGCATCCCGAGCCGGGCGGCGCCGGCGTCCACGACGCCCTGGACGCGCGTCGGACAGCAGTCCATCTGCCAGCCGTGGCAGGCGCAGCGCGCCGCGGGCTGGCTGCGGTAGGCGGCCAGTTCCTCGGCGATGATGGCGACGAGGCGTCCCAGATCGACGCCGACGGTCTGGTCGGGCGGCATGCTCACCGGGTGCGCTCCAGGCCCTGAATCTTGCCGAGACGGCGGATGTAGCGCGCCTCGGTCATGGGCGTCGAGATCCATGTCTCCACGATGGCCAGCGCCGCCTCCACGCTGACCAGGGTGGCACCGAGCGCGAGCACGTTGGCGCCGTTGTGCTCGCGGGCGTAACGCGCCAGCGTCCGGTCGGTGCACATCGCGCAGCGGATGCCGTCGATCTTGTTGGCGGCAATCGCGGACCCGAGCCCCGCGCCGTCGATGACGATGCCGGCATCGGCTTCGCGACGCGCTACGAGGCGGGCCACGTGGCCTGCGATGTCGGGATAGTCCACCGGGTCGGGCGTGTCGAGGCCGACTTCCTGCACGGCGAGCCCGCGCTGCCGCAGGTAGTCGCGCACGGCCTTCCTGAGCGCGAGGCCCGTGTGATCGCTGCCCACGGCCAACCGGGTCGGGCTGGCCACCGGCGCGAGCCCTTCGGTGTCGCCCACGGCGCCCTCGCGCACGAGCGTCACGCGGCGTTCACGCAGCGTGTCGAGGGCGAGCGGCGTGACGTGCCCGCCTTTGGCGAGCGTGACCGTGGCGCCACGCTCCAGCGTGCGCGCGATGGTCTCGGTGATCATGTCGTAACGTGTCATCACACTTCCCCGCGGCCGGCCCGCGCCCCGTATGGTACCCTCGGCCGCGCATGTCCGCTACGGTCACCCCGCTGATTTCCGCCACCGACATCCAGGCCCGCATCCACGCGCTGGCCGCCGACATCCGCCGCGACAATCCCGACGCCGACCTGCACTTCATCGGCGTGCTCAAGGGCTCGGTCTTCTTCATGGCCGACCTGCTGCGCGCCATGTCGGGCACGGTCACGATGGACTTCATCGCCGTGTCGAGCTACTCGGGCACCAAGACCACCGGCGAAGTGCGCATGCTCAAGGACGTCGACCGCGGCCTGCAGGACCGCCACGTGATCGTGGTCGAGGACATCGTGGACACCGGCCTGACCCTGCACTACCTGCAGGATCTGCTGCGGGCCCGCGGGCCGAAATCCCTGCGCTGCGCCTGCCTGCTCTCGAAGCCTTCGCGCCGCAAGATCGAGGTGCCGGTGGATTACATCGGCTTCGAGATCGAAGACCGGTTCGTGGTGGGCTACGGGCTCGACTTCGACGAACACTACCGCCACCTGCCCTTCATCGGCACGCTCACGGTGTGACGGCGGCGCGCACGGCCGCCGACGCCTTGCGGGCCTCGGCCAGCACGGCCGCCTGATCCAGCGTGCGCACGACGCGGCCGCGCATCAGGATCTTCCCGTTGACGATCGTCGTGTCCACGTCGTCGCCGCGCGTCGTGTAGACGAGGTGCGAGACGGCATCGTAGAGCGGCGTCTGGCGGGCGCGGTTCATGCGCACGAGGATGAGGTCCGCCCGTTTGCCGGCTTCGAGGGACCCGATCTCCTTGTCCATGCCGAGCGCCTTCGCGCCGCCGATCGTGGCCATCTCGAGCGCGGTCGCCGCGGGGACGGCCCGCGGATCCCGCGAGGCGTGTTTGGCGAGGAACGACGCCTGGCGCATCGCCTCGAACATGTCGAGGTCGTTGTTGCTGGCCGCGCCGTCGGTGCCGAGCCCGAGCGCCGCGCCGGCCGCGAGATACCCGGTGACCGGCGCCGTGCCACTGGCCAGCTTCATGTTGCTTTCGGGGTTGTGCGACACGCCCACACCGCGCTTCACCAGCGTGGCGATGTCCTCGGGCGACACCCACACGCCGTGCGCGGCCAGCGTGCGGGCACCGGTCCAGAAGCCAATCGACTCGAGGTAGCCGGTGGGGCTCAGGCCGCCCTTCTCGCGCGCCGCCTTAACTTCGTCCTCGGTCTCGGCCAGATGAATGAGCAGCGGCACGCCATGTTTCATCGCCAGGTCGCGTGTGGCAAGCAGCGTGGCCTGATCGTTCGTGTAGAGCGCGTGCGGCGCCACGGCCGGCACGATGAGGTCGTCGTTCTTGTACTTGAGGATGAACGCCTCGCTGCGGGCGAGCGCCTCGGCCGGCGTCTTGGCGTCGGCCACCGGGAACTGGATCACGGTCTGCCCGAGGACGCCGCGAAGGCCGGCCGCCTTCGTCACGGCGGCGATCTCCTCCTCGAAGTAATACATGTCGGCGTAGGTGGTCGTGCCCGACTGGATCATCTCGAGCGCCGCCAGCCGCGTGCCGGTGCGCACGAAGGCTGGCGACACGGTTTTCGCTTCCGCGGGGAAGATGTACTTCTGCAGCCACTCCATGAGCGCGAGGTCGTCGGCGAGGCCGCGGTAGAGCACCATCGGCGCATGGGTGTGCGTGTTGATGAGGCCGGGCATCACCACCTGACCCGTAGCGTCGATGGTGGCGCGGCCGGTGAACCGGCGGGCGATGTCCGTGGCAGTGCCCACGCCCGCGATCCGCGTGCCGTCGATGGCCACCGCACCGCGCGGAATGACCGTGCGCGCGCCGTCCACGGTCACCACGGTGCCGCCGGTGACGATGAGCGAGACCACCTTCGGCGCCTGCGCGCCAGCGAGCACACCGGCAGCAAGGACGAGCGTGGCAAGGGACAGGATCCAGCCGGGACGCATCGTCGAATTGTAGGCGATTCGTGCCGCCCGCCCGGCCGGGGGCCGCGTGATATAACTGGCGCACCGGTGGTTCACCTCATCACACATCCCTTCGTGCACGACGCCCTGGCGACGCTGCGCGACGCTTCGACCCCGCCCGACATCTTCCGCCGCGTGGCCCGCCGGATGTCGCTGCTCATCGCCGCCGAGGTGCTGAAGGAAGTGCCGACGATCGAGGGCACCGTGCAGACCCCGCTCGGCGCGGCCTTCGCCCGGCGCGTGGGCGCGCGCGTCACGCTGGTGCCGGTGCTTCGCGCCGGCCTCGGGATGATCGACGGCGTGCTCGACCTGCTGCCCACGGCGCGCGTCGGCCACATCGGCCTGCAGCGGGATGAAACGACGGCGCTGGCCTCCCGCTATTACGTGAAGCTGCCGCCCGACCTCGACGACGACGTCGTGCTCGTGACCGACCCGATGCTCGCGACCGGCGGCAGCGCCGTAGCGGCTATCGACGTGCTGCGCGCCGCCGGTGCCAGAGACATCCGCTTCGTCTGCGTCGTGGCCGCGCCCGAGGGGATCGCCGCCATCGAACGGCGTTACCCCGACGTGCCGATCTACACCCCGGTCGTGGACCGCGAACTCAACGCCCGGAAGTTCATCGTGCCGGGCCTCGGCGACTTCGGCGACCGGCTGTTCGGCACCGTCTGACGGCCGCCGGCCGCGACGGAACCGGGCCGCACCGGTTGCCCAAATGCCGGGCTTCCGGGTAAACTACGTGTCTCGCATCGACGCGCGCTTGGCTCAGCGGTAGAGCACCGCCTTCACACGGCGGGGGTCCCAGGTTCGAATCCTGGAGCGCGCACCACCCTTCCCCACAACCTAGCGGCACTTCGGCGCGGAGCTCCAGCGCGCCTTCGCGGGTGCGAGGTCGGCCTCCATCTCCTCGAGGTCCACGTACGACTCGACCAGCACGGCGTCAGCCTTCCTGAACGCGGGTGCGCGGTCGGTGACGCACGCCTCGGCAAGACCCGCTTCGGCCACCTGCAGCAGTTCGGCGGCATGGCTGTCGGCGCCATTGAAGGACGACGGCCAGGTCACGTTGCCGGCAATCGGCGGTCTGCCTGGCGCCGTCAGTACCCAGGTCAGCGATGTCTGGGCTGTTGAGAATGTGGCCCCGCCGCCCGTCAGCGGGAAGTTCCACGGGGGATGCGCGCGATCCCACTGCCGCGCGAATCCTTCGGGCAGGGGGACGGCGTCGGCAGCGTGCTGGCCCTCGACGAACTGGTGGCGGAACAGCAGCATCCACGCGGCTTCGCGCAGGGCGTCGACCGGCACCCGCCCCATTCGCATCGTCGCCACGCGGCGCCGGTTCGTGGCGTCGAAGTTCACGTCGCCGCCCGCCTGAATTACCAACCCCGAGCAACTGTCGTCCATGAGCGTCGTGCCGTCCTCGAGGTTGAAGGCGCGCACGGTATCGCAGAAGTCGTAGTGACCGCGCCGGCCCGTGACGACGAGCCATCCGGTGGCGGGTGCGCGAAACTCGGCGACCGGCACGAGCGGCCGCAGGTCGCGGTAGTTCTCGATGCAGGCGCGCCACGCCTCGTAGTGCAGCGCGTCGGGCTCGGTCGTGGCGGCACGCACACAATCGGCCGAGACGGCCTCCGCCGAGCGGCCTGGCCGCGAGACATCGTCGCGGGTGGCATCGCGTGCCTCCGCGAGGCGGTGACGTTCGAGCGCGGCGTCTGCACGCAGCACCCAGCCTCGTGTGCCGGGGCCGCAGGTCGCTTCACCTGCCGCGCACAGGTAGACATCGAGCGCGGCGTCGTGGTTCGCGTTGCCGGGCCGCAGCGTGCGCGGAGCGTCGGGGGGCACGATGACGTGCGCGGCATCTCCGAAGCGCGGCAGTTCGAGCAGGCTCTCGAGCCACATGTCGCCACCACGATCCAGCCACAGCTTCAGGGACGGCACGGAGTCCACGACCGGCACGCGCAGGCTCTCGAAGGCAAGTGCGAAGCACGGCAGGTGCAGCAGATCGTGCAGTTGCTGACGCGGGCCGGCGATGGACGCCGTGGCGTCGAGTGACTCCACATGCCGCTCGAATCGCCGGAGTGCATCGCGGGCGTCCCAGTGAGCCGTGCTGCCAGGCGTGCACTCCCGAATGACGCCGGTCTCTGGCGCGCCCTTCCAGAACGCCTGATGCGCGTAGACATCCTGCGCCCGCGCCGGCTCCGGTCTCACAGTTGCCGCGAGCAGCAGCCCCGCCAGCACGGTCACACGCATGCTCCAATCGTAGCCCCGCCGGCATCTCGCCCCTGCCGCCGGAGCGCACGCGCCTGCACGGGCGGACACGGGATCAGGCGCGGGCACGTGGCCACAGCAGGCGGGATGGCACTGTCCGATTGGCGGCGACTCTGAGTGCGGCGCAATCGGATCCGACACTCGCACCGTGAGGCGGCCCGCTCCAGATCAGGGGATAGGGGCCCCCAGAAGCGCTTT
>CADEFD010000021.1:0-33829 GCA_902826515.1 uncultured Acidobacteriota bacterium | reverse complement strand
ACGCGGTCCAGGATCTCGGCGGCGGCGAGCCTGCCCACGAGCGGGCCGAGCGTCATGCCGCTGTGCATCGCCGTCACGTAGATGTCCGGGTGCCCGTCCGCGAAGCCCACGATCGGGAAGCCGTCCTTCGGCAGCACGCGCAGGCCCAGCGTGAGCTTCTCCACCGTCGCCTTCCCCAGCGCCGGCAGCACCGCCGCCATACGCTGGAGGAACTGCTCGCCACGGGCGATCGACGTGCCTTCGTTCGCGGTGTTGCCGAAGTCCGCGCCGGTCACGAATCGCCCATTGCGCTTCTGCTTGATCTGTCCGAGGGGCGACAGCAGCAGGCGGCTGACGGCCGCCGGCTGCGGCGTGGTGTGCACGAGGATACCGGCGGACCTCGTGAGCGGCACGGCGATGCCGGCCAGCTTTGCGAGCGCCGGCGTGTCATTGCCGCAGGCGATGACGAGCACGTCGGCGTCGAGGTCGCCGGTGGACGTCCGCACGCCGCGCAGGCGCCCGTCCTGGAGATCCAGCCCCGTCACGGTGGCCGGATACACGACGCGCGCGCCGGCCGCCTTCGCGTGCGCCACGATGACTTCGGTGGCACCCTGCGGGTCCACGCTGGCCTCGAGCTCCGCGTGCACGCCGTAGCGCAGGCCGTCGAAGCGCGCGGCGGGTTCGAGCGCCGTCATCTGTGCGGCGTCCATGGGCCGCAGCGGATAGCCCCAGGCGGCGTACTGCCGGTTCACCTCGGTGATCCGTGACGCGAGGGTGGCGTCGGTAATCCACTCGAGGCTGCCGCCCCATACGATCGGCAGTTCGCCCTTCGTCTCCTGATCCAGCACGCGCCACGCCTCGATGCCGAACTGGCTGAGCGTGTGATACGCGCGCGGCTGCTTCTTCGCATTGATCCACGCAAACGAGTTGGCGGTCGTGCCGGTGCCGGGCGCCGTGCGTTCGAGCAGCGTCACGTCGGCGCCCCGCCTGGCCAGCCGGTAGGCGATGTTGGCGCCGATGATGCCGCCGCCGGCGATGACGACGCGGTCGCGGCGAGCGCCCTGGAACGCCCCCACGCGCGTCGCCGTCAGCGCCACGCCCGCCATCATCCGCACCCAGGTGCGCCGCGAGATGCCGTGCTGCATGGCGGCCGTTATAACACGCCGGGCGCCACCGCCACGGCCCCACGTTTGGTACGATGCGGCACCCGTGCCGTCAGCCAGCCGCCCCCTCGGAACCGTGGACACCGCGCCGTTTGCCCGCGCGCTCGAAGGCGCGCTGCGCCGGCGCGCGTCGCTCATCGCGCAGGTGGACGTGACGGCGTGGCGTGTGCTCGATGGCCGCGGCGACGGCGTGCCCGGCCTGTCGATCGACCGCTACGGTCCGGCGGCGGTGATGAACGTCTACGACGATGCCGGCCTGCCAGACGAAGCGGTCACCGCCGTGGCCGGCGTGGCGCTCGACCGGCTTGCGCCCCTCGGCGTGGAGAGTGTCTACGTGAAGCCGTTCGTGCGCGACCGCAGCCGGCTTGGCGGGGCGCTTGGCGACGAGTCCACCTCGTCCGCGCCGCGCGCCGGCCCGCCGCAGCCCGAGACGCTCGTCGTCGAGGAGTACGGCACGCGCTACGAAGTGCGGCCGTGGGACGGTCTCTCGACCGGTCTCTTCCTCGATCACCGCGAACACCGGCGGGCGCTGGCCCTGCGGTCGCCCGGGCGTGTGCTGAACCTCTTCGCGTACACGTGTGCGTTCGCGATGCCGTTGGCTCGCGCCGGAGCGCAGGTGACGAACGTCGACGTCTCTGGCCGCTATCTCGACTGGGGACGCCGCAATCTGGCGCTGAACGCAATCGGCGCCGCGACCGTGCGCTTCCTGCGGCGCGACGCGATGGAGTACCTGGCGCAGGCCGCACGCCGCGACGAGGAACGCTTCGACCTCGTGATCCTCGATCCGCCCACGTTCGCCGCCGCCAACAAGCGCCGCGGGGTCACGGCGTGGCGCGCGGTGGACGACTACCCCGCCCTCATCGGCGCGGCCGTCGGCGTGCTGGCGCCAGGCGGCGTGGTGTTCGCGGCGTCGAACACGCGCGAACTCGCAAGAGCCGGAGCGCTTGCGGATCTCGTGGACGCCTCGTCACCGCGTCCGCCGCGCTGGCTCGAACTGCCACCATGGCCGGTCGATGTCAGAGAGCGGCATCGGGTGGCGGCGGTGTTGTTCGCGCCGTAGCGGCGCAGGCGTCTACGGCGGCGGCAAGTTCGGGCGCCCAGCGCTCGCGGTCCTCGTGCGGAGGCGCCTGCCAGACCGTCCACGTGCCGGTCGTGTCCACGCGGCTGCCGAGCACCACGTGTTCGAGATAGAGCGGCCACGGCCCCGCGCCGCCGTAGGTGCGATCGCCGGCGAGCGGCGCCCCTGCATGCGCGAGCATGACGCGGATCTGGTGGAAGCGCCCGGTGTGCAGGCGGATGAGGACGTGCGAGGTGTCGGCGTCGTCGGGCGCCGGCGCGGCCAGCAGCACGTCCAGGAACGACGGCTTGCCGCCGGAGCGCACGACGGTGGCCACGCGCCCTTCGGTGCGCAGGTAGGCCTTGTGCGGGCCCACGAGGCCGCGGGCGGCGGCAACTGGCTGTGCCACGCGCGCCACGTACCACTTCTGCCAGCGCCGGGCGTCGATTTCCCGCGCGTAATGGGCGGCTGCGGCCCTGGTGCGGGCCACGAGCATCAGGCCGCAGGCCCCGGCGTCGAGACGATGCACGAGGCGGATGTCGCCGTGTCCGTCGGCCCGGAGTTGCCGCACCAGGGAATCGGCGGCCGGATCGCGCGCGAGTTCGCTTGCGAGTCCGGCCGGTTTGACGACGACGAGCGCGCCGGGCGTCGTCGCGACGAGGCGCACCGCCACCGCGGCTACTTCTTCGCCGCTCCCAGCAGGGCCGTGAGGATCTGCGCGTACCGCTCGTCGGTTTCGGCGTGGACCTTCATGTAGTCCGCCTCCGACATCTTGTCTTCGCGCCAGTTGCCGTCGAAGTTGAAGGGTTTGCCGGCAGCGTCGCGCACGTCGAACGGTTCGTCCTTCTTCGCGCGCTTCGGGCGCAAACCATCGGCGCCGATGTCGGTGATGAAGTACCGCGAGTCGAGCACCGAGGCGCTGTTCAGCTCGATGTAGACGTCGCGGAACTCGTTGCGCGCCAGCTTCTCGTTCAGCAGCGGCGGCGCCGCGTACTTGGCCGACACCACGATGATCTGCGACGGGAACACGAGCGCCGCCAGGAACGTGTCGGGCGAATCCGGCGAGCGCACGGCCACGGCGTCCATCTTCTTGCCGGTGAGCACCTGCACCAGCTCTTTGGCTGGTGCCGCGGACTTGGGCTCCTGGGCGCGGGCCGGCTGGGCCGTGGCGGCGAGAGCCGCGAGGGCTACTACGAGCGAGCTGCTGAACTGGACCAATCGACGCATGCCCACTGCCTCCTGGCGCCGCCCTCGGCGCATGTGTGTTATCCGATGAAGAGGGATTCTTCGTCGTCCGGCGCGGCCGACTTGTAGGCCGTGCGGCGCCGTGAGGCGTCGCGCAGGTCGCGGAACGCCGAGAAGGCCGCCCGCGCCGCCGTGAACAGCGCGAAGCCGTTCTTGGCCGGGCCGCCCACGAACTGCGAGGCGATCGCCATCGTGCGCTCGGCCGACAGCGCGAGATCGCCGAACAGACGATCGGCACGCTCGACCTGCGCCGTGGCGAGCGCCGTCGCGCGCTTCGCCTCCGCCGTCATCTCCGTCAGGTTCTGGATGAGCGGCTTGACGTCGTGCTCGATCTGGGTCGTGAGCTGATCCACCCGGCGGGCCAGCCGCAGGCCGAGCACGATCGCGCCGACCTGGATGGCCGCCATCACGGCGACCGCCAGGGCGATGATGGCCAGCCACACGTCGGTCACGCGTTGCGCCCCTCTTCACGCGCCTGCTGGAAGGCCTCGCGGCCCCGCTCGATGGCGCTCGTGACGCTGTCGCGGTTGCGGTTGTAGAACTCGCGGCCCTGATCGGCGGCGTCCCGCGCCGCGTCGCGGGCCTTGTCGCGGCCCTCGCGGGCGCGCCGGCCCAGGTACTCCCGCGTCTCGTCGCCCGAGGCGGGCGCGAAGAGAAGTGCCGCGGCCGCACCAGCCACCGCGCCGAGCACGAAGGCCAGCATCACCGATCCGCCGCTGTTGGTGTCTCTCGACATGACTCTCCTCCTGGGGCCCCGCGTGGTCAGAAGAGACTGACCTTCACGTTCAGGTATTTCTTGGGGTCCTTGCGGATGTCCGAGACGAGGCCTCGCAACTCGGTCACCGCGGCACTCATATTGTCATAAAGCCGGCGGTCCTGCAGAAGCATCCCGGCCGTGCCCTCGCCGGCGGCGAGCTTCGTCGAGATGTCGTCGAGCCTGGCGGCCGTGGCGTTGAGGCGTCCGTAGAGCGCGTCATCGGTCAGGAGCTTGCCGGCGGTGCCGTCGCCCCTGGCCAGTCCGCCCGTGACCTTCTCGAGGTTGGCCGCGGCCTGCGTGGCCGAGGCCGCGAGCGCCGGATCGTTCAACAGGGCGCCCAGGCTGCCTTCGCCGCGCGCCACCTTCGCCGTGATGGCGTTCAGCGACCCGGTGGCCGCGACGAGTTCGTTGTAGACCTTCGGGTCGTTGACGAGCCGGCCGAGGCTGCCGCGGCCGCGCTCGACGGCCTCGGTCACCCGGGTGGCGGAGCTCATGAGCGCTTCCAGTTCGCGATAGGCGCCGTCGTCGGTGAAGAGCCGGCCGAGTGTGCCCTTCCCCGCCCGCAGGTCGGCGAGCAGCTTCGCGGTTTCGTCCAGGCCCTTGCCGGCCACCGCGGAGAGGGCCGCAATCGACGCCGGATCGACGCCCGACGGCACGTAGCCCCAGTCGGCGATGGGCGTGCCGTCGGGGGCGGGCGTGATGTCGATCGCGCCCTCGCCCAGCAGCGAGATGGCGCCGATGACGGCGAGCGACCGGTCGGTCACGAGCGGCCGTACCTCGTTGGCCACTTCCAGCCACGCCTCCACGGTGTTGCCCGTGAGGCGCACCTCGGTCACTGCGCCCATCTCGATGCCGGCCACGCGCACCGGCGTGCCGCCCTTCACGGTGGCGATGTTCTCGAAGCGCACCTTGAGCGGATACCGCTGCCAGAAGAACCCGCCGGCGCCGCCGACCGCGAACACCATCAGTGCCGCCATGACGACGGCAAACACCGTGATGACGCCGATCTTCAGTTCCGACCACGCCAGGGAACGCGTACGCGGCATGTGCTGATTCTCCTACGACAGGAAGGCGCGAAGATACGGATCCGTCGCGCCCCGCAGCTCGTCGGCCGAGCCCTCGAACACGATCTTGCCGTCGCGCAGCATGACGAAGTCGGCTTCCTCGACCTTCTCGGGCGACGCGTTCACGATGGCGTGCCCCTCGGGCGTCCGGCCGGCGCCGTGGGTCGCGATGTAGAAGGCATCCCGGAGCTGGTGCGTGACGAGCACGGATGTGACGCTCTCGAGGTCGCGCAGCTTGATGATTTCGGCATCCACGGTAAGCGCGGTGATCGGATCGAGTCCGGTCGTCGGCTCGTCGTAGAGCAGCAGTTTCGGTTTGAACGCCATGGCGCGCGCAATCGCGACGCGCCGCCGCTGGCCGCCCGAGAGCTCGGAGGGCTTCCGGTCGATATAGGGGCCGAGTTCCACGAACCCGAGCACCTCTTCGACCCGCGTGCGCACGTCGGCGAGCGGCATGTCGGTTTCCTCGTAGAGCTTGAACCCGACGTTCTCGCCCACCGTCAGCGAGTCGAAGAGCGCCCCTTCCTGGAACACCATGCCGGTGTGATCGCGCACGGCGAAGAGTTCGTTCTCGGTCATGCCGTCGATGCGCTGTCCGTGCACGGTGATCGTCCCGGAGTCGGGCGCCAGCAGGCCGAGGATGAGCTTCAGCACGGTGGATTTGCCAGAGCCACTCGCGCCGATGAAGATCTTGGTGAAGCCCGGGTACAGCTTGAAGCTGATGCCGTCGAGCACGACGTTGTCGTCGAAGGCGAGGCGCACGTCGTCGAAGACGACGACCGGCTCGTCGCCGGGACGGCCCTTCGCTGGTCCGCGCAGTGTTTCGGGCACGGTCGCCATCAGAAGAGCAGCTCCAGGAGCAGTTGCGTGGAAAAGAAGTCCATGGCGATGACGCCGACCGAGGCGGCGACGACGGCGTTGGTCGTGGCCCGGCCGACGCCCTGGGTGCCGCCGCGCGTGCGCAGCCCCACGTGGCAGCCCACGGTGACGATGATGAAGCCGAGGAAGAACGGCTTCAGCAGCCCCATCCACACGTCCTCGAGGAACAGGCCATCGACGACCGACGACCAGTACAGCCCCGACGCCACATGAAGATTCTGCACCGAGACGACCCAGCCGCCCAGCAGGCCCACGGTGTTGGCGACGACCGTCAGCACCGGCGTCATGAGAATGCCGGCGAGCACTCGCGGCACGACCAGCTTGCGCACCGGGTCGGTGCCCAGGGCGCGCAGCGCGCTCACCTGTTCGGTCACCACCATCGATCCCAGTTCGGCGGCGATGCCGGAGCTGACGCGCCCGGCGAGCATGAGCGCCGTGAGCACCGGGCCGAGTTCCTTGATCATCGAGGCGCTGACGAGCCGGCCCACGAACGGCCGGGCGCCGAACTGGTCGAGCGTGAAGCCCGACTGCAGGGCCAGCACGGCGCCAGTAAAGAGGCCGGTCAGGATCACGACCGTCATCGAGCCGATGCCGATGGCGTCGAGCTGCTCGACGAAGTCGTGCCAGTAGAACGGCCGCGTCACCGCGCAGCGCGCCGTCGCCATGGCCAGCTTCGTGTATTCCTGGACCTCGAGCAGGGCCCGCTTCAGCCACTCCGTGAACGCCGCCATCACGCCGGCTCTGAGGGACGGCCGGCGAGCCCGAGCGCCCGGTTCCGGATGGCCGCGATCCGATCGCGGAGGGCCGCCGCGGCCTCGAAGTCGAGATCGGCGGCGGCCCGTCTCATCTGTCCTTCGAGTTCGGCCAGCTTCGCGGCTGACTCATCCGGCGAGTCGCCGGCGTCGAGGGCCGGTGTTCCGCCGTAGTCGCGCTCGTAGACGCTCGAGAGCACGCCCTCGATGTCCTTCACGATGGTCGTCGGCGTGATGCCGTGCGCCTCGTTGTAGGCCGCCTGCAGCGTGCGGCGGCGTTCGGTTTCGTTCATCGCCATCCGCATCGAGTCGGTCACCTTGTCGGCGTACATGATGACGCGGCCAAAAACGTTGCGGGCGGCGCGGCCGGCGGTCTGGATGAGCGACCCGGCCGAGCGGAGGAACCCTTCCTTGTCGGCGTCGAGCACGGCCACGAGCGACACTTCCGGCAGGTCGAGGCCTTCGCGCAGCAGGTTGATGCCGACCAGCACGTCGAAGCCGCCGCGCCTCAGATCGCGCAGGATCTCGACACGTTCGAGCGTGTCGATGTCGGAGTGCAGGTAGCGCACGCGCACGCCGAGCTCGTGGTAATACTGCGTGAGGTCCTCGGCCATCCGCTTCGTGAGCGTCGTCACGAGCACGCGCTCCTTCTTCGCGACGCGCAGGCGGATCTCGGCCAGCAGGTCGTCCACCTGGCCCTTCACGGGGCGCACCTCGATCGGCGGGTCCATCAGGCCGGTGGGCCGGATCACCTGCTCGACCACCACGCCGCCGGACGCCTTCAGTTCGTAGGGGCCGGGCGTGGCCGACACGAACACCGTCTGCGGCATGCGCGTTTCCCACTCCTCGAAACTGAGGGGCCGGTTGTCGAGGGCCGACGGCAGGCGGAAGCCGTATTCGACGAGCACCTCCTTGCGGGCGCGGTCGCCGTGGAACATGCCGCGCACCTGCGGCACGGTCTGATGGCTCTCGTCCACGATGAGGAGCGCGTCCGACGGCAGGTAATCGAAGAGCGTCGGCGGCGGCTGGCCCTGCGTGCGGCCGGTCAGGTGCCGCGAGTAGTTCTCGATGCCGTGGCAGTAGCCGATCTCCTTGATCATCTCGAGGTCGAACATCGTGCGCTGGTGGATGCGCTGCGCTTCGAGCACGCGGCCTTCGCGTTCGAGGAAGGTGCGGCGCTCTTCCAGTTCGGCCTTGATCGCCTCCGCCGCTTCCTTCAGCCGATCGCGCGAGGTCACGAAGTGGGTCTTCGGGAAGATCGACAGGCGGTCGTGCCGGCGGATGGTCTTGCCGGTGATCGGATCGAAGCTCGTGAGCTCGTCGATCTCGTCGCCGAAGAGCCCGATGCGCAGCGCCATCTCGTCGTAGGACGGATGCACTTCGACGATGTCGCCGCGCACGCGGAACGTGCCGCGGCCGAACTCGAGGTCATTGCGTTCGTAGAGGATCTCGACCAGCTTGCGCAGCAGGTGGTCGCGGCTCATGCGCTGGCCGCGTTCGAGCGGCAGCACCAGGCCGTAGTAGGCCTCCGGCGAGCCGAGGCCGTAGATGCAGCTCACGCTCGCCACGATCACGACATCGCGTCGTTCGAAGAGCGAGCGCGTGGCCGAGAGGCGCATGCGGTCGATCTCCTCGTTGATGGTCGCTTCCTTCTCGATGTACGTGTCGCTCGCCGGCACGTACGCCTCGGGCTGGTAGTAGTCGTAGTAGCTGACGAAGTACTCGACGGCGTTGTGCGGGAAGAAGCGGCGGAACTCCTGAAAGAGCTGCGCGGCGAGCGTCTTGTTGTGCGCCATCACGAGCGCCGGGCGGTTGACGCGTGCGATGACCTCCGCCATCGTGAACGTCTTGCCCGAGCCGGTCACGCCGAGCAGCGTCTGTTTCGGATCGCCGCGCTCGAGGCCGGCCACGAGTTCCGGCACGGCGCGCACCTGATCGCCCGCCAGATCGAAGTCAGAGACGAGGGTGAAGCGGTCGAGGGTGGCAGGCATGGGGACGGCCTCGTCGACCGTCGCCCACGGGCGGGCGCCGGCTGGCGCGAGTATCCGCCGAGCGTACCACAGGCAGTGGCGTGCAACCCTGCGCCCCGGCTGTCGGGCCGGCCCGCCCGCGGGCGCTATAATCGGAGGTTGTCGCAGATGCTGCCGCCGCCGACACGAACGGAATCCCATCGATGAGGTGCCTGGCCGTCTGCCAGACCGAACTCGTCGGCCGCCTGCTGCACGCGGTGCTCAGCCCGCGCGTCGAGATCGAGTTCATCGTCGAGAGCAAGGCGCTCGCCCGCCGGCTCCACGACGCCGGCGCCAGCGTGGTGGCGGCCGACCCCCGTCGGGTGGACACCTTCGTCAAGGCTGACCTGCTGCCCACGACCTCCGTCATCATCGAGGACGCCCGGCAGCGCAGCCTGCCCAAGGTGCTCGATGCCGTGCGCGACGCCGGCGGCGTGCTGGTCTACCTGCTCGGCACGCTCGGGCCGGAGGACGACAAACGGGCGGCCGCCCTGCGGGCCGACTTCCCCGAGCTCACGAACATCACGCTGGCCGAGCTGGTCGAGGCCCGGCTCTCGACCGAACTCAACCGCTCGCTGACGCGCCAGAAGGTCCAGCAGTACCAGCGCTACTTCAGCGATGCCGACCGGGTGCTCATCCTCACCCATCACGATCCCGATCCGGACGCCATCGCCAGCGGCCTGGCGCTGCGCACGCTGCTGCGCCGCACGAAGCAGACCGCCATCATCGGCACGATGCAGCCGGTCTCACGGCCCGAGAACCTGCGGATGCTGAAGCTGCTCGAAATCGGCGTCGACACGGTCACCGCCGACCAGTTCGGGTCGTTCGAGAAGATCGCGCTCGTGGACGTGCAGCCGCACTACTTCGGCGACGCCCTGCGGCACGTCGACCTCGTGGTGGATCACCACCCGGAAACCAGCGGCTGGACGGCGATGTTCAAGGACATCCGCTCCGACTACGGCTCGACGTCCACGATCCTCACGGAACACCTGCAGGCGGTGGACCTCGACATCTCGGAGCGCACGGCGACGGCGATGCTCTACGCCATCAAGTCCGACACGCTCTTCTTCAACCGCCAGGCCAACCGCGCCGACCTCGACGCCTTCTCGTTCCTCTACCCCCTGGCCGACGCCAGCCTCATCCGCAAGATGGAAGGCGCGGAAATCACCCGCGAGCGGCTCGACTACGTGATCAAGGCGTGGCAGCAGGGCCGCATGGTCGAGCACGTCTTCTGCGCCTTCCTCGGCGAGCCGCCGCGCGACGACTTCATTCCGTACGTGGCCGACTTCTACCTGCAGCTCGAAGACGTGCAGTGGACGGTCGTCTCGGGTGTGGTCAACGACCAGATGGTCGTCTCGGTGCGCAACCTCGGCTACTCGCGCAACGCCGGGGACTTCGTGCGCCGCTGGTTCAACGACATCGGCAGCGCCGGCGGCCACCGCACGATGGCGAAGGCCGTGGTGCCGCTCGAGGCCTTCCAGACCAAGTTCGGCGTGCACGAAGGCAGCCGCGTGAATCAGCGGATGCTCGACCTGGTGCTCGGCTTCCTGCACGAGCAGACCGGAAAGAAATAGCGGCCCCCGGCCGGCCCCCGGGGCGCGGGCTGGCGACGGCGCTCATCGCGCCGACCGCACTCAGCTCTCGATGGCCTGCGTCAGATCCGCGATGAGGTCGGCGGCGTCTTCGAGCCCCACCGAGAGGCGCATCATGCCGCGTGTGACGCCGGCCTGCGCCAGCGCCTCGTCGCTCAGGCCGAACTGCGAGGTCAGGATCGGCAGGCTGCACAGGCTCTCGACGCCGCCGAGACTGGCGGCGCGCTGGAAGAGCTGCAGACGGTCGAACGCCCGGAACGCCGCCGCCTGCCCGCCCGCGAGGTCGATGCAGACCATGCCGCCGAAGCCGCTCATCTGCGCCGCCGCGATGGCGTGGTCGGGATGGGACGGCAGCCCCGGGTAGTGCACCGCCGCGAGCGCCGGATGCCCGTGCAGCGCCTGCGCGATGGCCAGCGCCGTCTCGTTGTGACGGGCCACACGCAGCGTGAGGGTCTTCATGCCGCGGCCGAGGGCGAAGGCCGGCTGCGGGTCGAGGATGCCGCCGAGCAGGCGCCGCGCCTTGGCGAGACGGCCGATGAGCCCGGCCCGGCCCGAAAGCACGCCGCCGGTGACGTCGCTGTGCCCGTTCAGGTACTTCGTGACGCTCTGCACCGAGAGGTCCACGCCCATCGCCAGCACCGGCTGGTTGATCGGCGAGGCGAACGTGTTGTCCATCACCGAGAGCACGCCGGCCTCACGGCAGGCCGTCGCGACCGCGCGCACGTCGATGACACGCAGCGTCGGGTTGATCGGCGACTCGAACCACACCATCCTCGTCTTTGGTCCGGCCAGCCGCGCCGGGGTGCGGAACTCCTCGAGCGAGGCGAACCGTGTGGTCACGCCGAAGCGTGACGCCAGGCTCGTGAGCACGTGGAAGGTGCCGCCGTAGATCGCCGCGCAGCAGACCACTTCGTCGCCGGCTTCGAGCAGCCCGAAGATGGCCGTCGAGATCGCGGCCATGCCGGAGGCGAAGACGAGCGACGCCTCGGCGCCGTCGATCTCGGCGATCTTCGTTTCCACCGCGACCACCGTCGGGTTGTCGTAGCGGCTGTACAGGTACGCCGGTCTCGTGCCGGCGGCGTAGGCCTCGACGTCGGCGGCAGAGTCGAACACGAAGGTGCTCGTCTCGTAGATCGGCACGGTGAGCGAGGCGGCGGCCGGCGGACGCTCCCCGGTGTGGATGAGACGGGTCGCGGGGCCGTGGCGGTCGCTGTTGCTCATGAACGTCCTCTGGAAGAGTCTTCGCCCACGCGTTCGCCGGCGGCGCCGAGGGCAGGTGCGATGAAGAGGCGGTGCGCGTCTTCGTGGCCGCGCGTGACGAGTTCGGCCGGCGTGGCCCGCCGGTCGGAGGCGGCATCCTCGGCCCCGGCCAGGTCGAGCGGCGTGAGCGCGTTGTGCGCCGGGCGGATGACGAAGACGGCGTGGAAATGTGCCTGCGCGTAACGCACGGCATCGCGGACTGCCGCGGCTTCCTGCGCCGCCAGCCATTCCCCCGCCCGGCCGCGCGGATCGAGGCGCGCCGGCCGCAGGTCGTGCGGGCCGCCCACGTCTGGCGAGGCGGTCACGATGATGGCCTGCTCCATGCCCGCGGCCGCGGCTTCTTCGAGCAGCCGGGAGAGCGACGCCGGGCGGTCCGCCAGGCGGTGCACTTCGCCGCGCCAGAAGCTGTCGGCCGGAAACGCGAGCGGATGCGGTTCAGAGAGATCCGCAAGCGTGAGCGCGCCGCTGACCACGTCGATGAGCGACGCCTTGGCCGGGCCGGCCAGGTCGAACGCTTCGGCGCGGCGACCGGCGATGCCCGTGACCCCTGGAAACAGCCGGCGTCCGGCGTCGCCGCCGATCATGCCGAAGACCAGATCGCGGCGGGCGTCGAGGTCGTGCACCGTCAACAGCAGATCCCGATGCCCGGGCTGGCCGGCGCCCGAGACGAGCAGTTCCGACAGACGCAGGCTCAGATCGGCCGCCCGTGGCCGCGCGAGCGCGGCGCCGCCGCGCAGCAGGTCCCAGAGCGCGCCCATGGCCGTGGCCGCGAATCGTCCGGAGTCGATCGGCGCGCCGAGCAGCCGCCACGCCAGGTGTCCGCGCTGTCGCCGCGGCGCCCGCAGGGCCGCGATGGCGGCGCCCACGGCGAGCCCGAGCAGGAGCACCGTGGCAACGACCAGCACGAGACGCGCAATCCAGGTGGCGAGGTGGTCGGGCTGAAAGACCCAGCCGAGCCACGCGGCGTAGCGCTCGGCGATGGTCGGCGTGCCGTCGAGCCCGCTCCAGCCGGCCATGAGGCTGACCGGCCACACGGCGACGGCCGCGAGCAGCAGCGCGAGGGGACTCGACACGAGCCCGGCGATGACGACGAGCGCCGCGCCAACCGCCCGGTAGGGCCGCGTGAGCCCATAGGCGGCGTGTTTCGTGGGCCGGCGCCAGAGTCCGCGCGCATCCCAGAGCGCCGCCGCGCCGTCGAGGGCGAAAAGCACCGCGGCAAGCGCGCCGACGCCGCGGCCGGCCACCAGATCGATCTTGACGCCGGCTTCCTGAAGGGCTTCGAGGACGCCCGCGTGATACGCACCGTCAACGCCGGTGCCGCTCAGGACGACGGCCGTCGGACGCTCGGGGGAATACAGCTCGTGCTGGGCTCGAGAGCCGCGCGCCACCAGTCGATCCTACTCGTCGTGGATCGTGACGACCTTGACGACGTCGAACTCGCGCGTGCCGGCCGGTGTCGTGACGGTGACTTCGTCACCTTCTGCCTTGTTGAGCAGCGCCCGGCCGATCGGCGAGGCCGTCGAGATGAGGCCCTTTTCGGCGTCGGCGTCTTCGGGCATCACGAGCTGATAGATGATCTCGCCGCCGCCCTGTTCGCGCAGCGTGACGGTGGAGCCGAAGCCGGTCTTGCCGTGCGGCACGCGATCGAGGTTCATCAGCGCCACTTCGTTGCGCCGGCGCTGCAGCATCGCGATCCGGGCCTGCACGAAGCTCTGGCGTTCCTTGGCGGCCGAGTACTCGGCGTTCTCGCGCAGGTCGCCGAACTCGCGGGCGCGCTGGATCTCCTTCGGGAGCTCCGAGTAGAGCTCGCGCTCGAGCACGGCAATTTCGTCGTCAAACCGCTTCAGAATTCGTTCTTTCATTGGTTCAGCCGGTAACTGTAGCACACGGGGTGCTATGCTCCGTCGTGAGCACCGCGCCCCGCGCGGCCCCACCACTGTGACCCTTGCCCTGCCGTCGATCACCAGCCGTCGTCATCCGCTCGTCCAGGCCTGCCGCGATGCGCGCGGCGGCGGTCCCGACGAGCCCCTGCTCCTCGACGGCTGGCATCTGCTCGTGGACGCCGTGGCCGCCGGGCTGGCCGTCGACGCGGTGGCGGTGAACATGGATCCGCCTGGCGACGCGGAAGCGCGGGCGCTCGACGGCCTCATCGACGGCGGCGCGCACGTGGTGCACGTGACCGACGACATCCTGCAGGCCATCAGCCCCGTGCGCACGTCCTCGGGTGTGGTCGCGCTGGCCCGCCGGCCCGTGCTCGCGCTCGACGCGGTCTTCGCGCCGGCGCCGGCACTGGTCGTCGTGGCCGTGGACGTGCAGGACCCGGGCAACGTCGGCGCGCTCGTGCGCACGGCCGAGGCGGCCGGCGCCACCGGGTTCGTCGCCGCCGGCGTGTCGGCCGATCCGCTGGGCTGGAAGGCGCTGCGCGCCTCGATGGGCAGCGCGTTCCGTCTGGCGATGGGCCGCACCGCCGACACCGCGGCGTTCATCGCCGATGCCCGCGCCCGCGGCCACCAGATCGTGGCGATGGCGCCGCGCGGCGGCCGGCTGCCGGAGGACGTCGACCTGCGCGCGGCCACCTGCCTGCTCGTGGGCGGTGAAGGGCCCGGCCTCGCGCCGGCGCTCGTCGCGGCCGCCGACCAGGTGCTCACGCTGCCGATGGCGGCGCCGGTCGAATCGCTCAACGTCGCCGTGGCGGGCGCTCTCGTGGTCTACGCGGCGGCGGCGCAGCGGAGGGCTCGCGCGTGAGCGGTCTCTTCGACGACGACGAGTCCGCCACGCCCCCGCCGCCCGCGCCGCTCGCCGAGCGCATGCGGCCGCGCACGCTCGACGAGATCGAAGGTCAGGCGGCGCTGCTCGCGCCTGGGCGGCCGATGCGCGAGGCGATCGTCCGCGACGCCCTGCAGTCGGTCATCCTGTGGGGCCCTCCGGGCACCGGCAAGACGACACTCGCCCGCCTCATCGCCGACGCCACCGCCGCCGACTACGTGGCCTTCAGCGCCGTGCTCGCCGGCATCAAGGAAATCAAGGAGGTCATGGCGTCGGCCGAACAGCGGCGCCGCGCCGGCCGCCGCACGATCGTCTTCGTGGACGAGATCCACCGCTTCAACAAGGCCCAGCAGGACGCCTTCCTGCCGCGTGTGGAAGCCGGCGACATCGTGCTCATCGGCGCCACGACCGAGAACCCGTCCTTCGAGGTGAACGCGGCGCTGCTGTCGCGGTCGAAGGTGTTCGTCCTGCAGCCGCTCGACGAAGCCGCGGTCACCCGCATCCTGCGGCGCGCGCTCACGGACCGGGAGCGTGGCCTCGGCGCGATGGAGCCCGAGGTGACCGACGAGGCCCTGGGGGCGATCGCCCGGGTGGCCGACGGCGATGGCCGCAAGGCGCTGAACCTGCTGCAGCTCGTCGTCGCCGCCGCGCCGCAGCCGGTGGGCCGCCCGAAGGTCGATCTCGCGCTCGTGCAGGACACGCTGCAGAAGAAGACGCTGCGCTACGACAAGAACGGCGAGGAACACTTCAACCTCATGTCGGCGCTGCACAAGTCGATGCGCAACTCCGATCCGGACGCCGCCGTCTACTGGCTGGCGCGCATGCTCGAGGCCGGCGAGGAGCCGATGTACATCGCCCGTCGGCTCGTGCGCTTCGCGTCGGAAGACGTGGGCATCGCCGACCCGCAGGCCCTGGTCATCGCCATGGCCGCCCGCGACGCGCTGCACTTCATCGGCATGCCCGAAGCCAATACCGCGCTCGCCCAGTCGTGCGTGTATCTCGCGACGGCGCCGAAGAGCAACGCCGTCTACGCCGCCTACAACGCCGCCGCCGAATCCGCCATGCAGGACGTGGCCGAACCGGTGCCGCTGCACCTGCGCAACGCGCCCTCTTCCCTCATGAAGTCGCTCGACTACGGCCGCGGCTATCAGTACGCGCACGACCAGCCCGACGCCGTCGCCGCGATGGACTGCCTGCCCGAGCGGCTCCAGGGCCGCCAGTTCTACCAGCCCACCGAACGCGGCTTCGAGAAGGAGATCAAGCGGCGGCTCGATGGCTGGAAGGACATCAAGAGCCAGCGGCGGGGCCCGGGTCCCGGGTCTCGGGGCCCTGCCGCCTAGATCCGTTCGAACCGCCGTTCCAGGTCCCGGCGCGAGAGGCGGAACATCACCGGCCGGCCGTGCGGGCACACGGTCGAGTAGGCGGTGGCGCGCAGTTCCTCGAGGATGTGGCGCATCTTCTCGGGCGTGAGCGGGTCGTGGGCGCGGACGGCGGTATGGCAGGCCATGGTCGCGGCGATCTGCTTGAGCGCCTGTTCGGCCACGAGGCCGCGATCGATGTGTTCGAGGTCGTCGGCGAGCGCCCGGAGCGTGCGGTCGATGTCGTCGGGGCGCAGGATCGCCGGCACCGCCGACACCCGCACGCTCGTTCCGCCGAAGTCCTCGATCTCGAAGCCGAACCGGGTGAGATCCGCGGCCCGCGCCAGCAGCGTGGTGTGGCCGGCGCCGGGCAGGTCCACGATCATCGGGACGAGCAGGCCCTGCGATTCGAGTGGCGCCGCGGTGAGCCGCTCGAGGATGCGTTCGAACAGCACCCGCTCGTGGGCCACGTGCTGGTCGATGATGACGATGCCCTCGTCGTCTACCGCGATGATGTAGGTGTTGCGGAACTGGCCGAGCGGCTGCATCACGCGTTCGCCACTCACCGGCGACCAGGTGCCGAGCCCGGCCGAGGCCGGCACATACGCCGTGCCGGCGCCCGATGACGCGCCCGAGGGCCCCGACGTGGGCCAGACGGCCGTCCAGTCGCGCACGGCCCCTCCGCCGGCGTCGGACGCCTCGGGCCAGCCCGCGGGGGCGGCGGTCGCCGCCCAGGGCGGCAGCCCGCTGCCCGGGCGGAATTCGCCAGACGGCTGCGCGCCGGCCGGATCGCCCGGCAGGGCCGGCATCCGCGCCATGCCGAGCGCATCGGCCACGCCGCGCCGCACGATCTCGTGCACGAGCGACTGATCGGCGAACCGCACCTCGGCCTTGGTCGGGTGCACGTTCACGTCGATGCGGTCGAGCGGCACGTCGAGGAAGAGATGGATCTCGGGGCTCCGCTCCTTGATCGACGCCGACTGGTAGGCGTCGATGACGGCGTGCGCGATCGTCTTGTCCTTGACGATGCGGGCGTTCACGAACACGTGCTGTGGTCCGCGCGTCGGCCCCGTCTCGGCGAGCGCCGCCACCATGCCGGTGAGGTGCACGCCGTGCATCGTCCGCTCGACCGGCACCAGATCCGGACGCTCGCCGTAGATCTGGTACATCCGGTCAGCCAGGGTCGCCGCGGGCGGGCACTCGAGCACCCGCTTGCCGCCGTTCACGAGCGTGAAGCCCACGCGCGGGTGGCACAGCGCGAGCTGTGTCATGAGCTTCGAGACGTGCGCGGTCTCCGCCCCGTCCGATTTCAGGAACTTCCGGCGGGCCGGCAGGTTGAAGAAGAGGTCCTCGACCGTGATGCTCGTGCCTTCGGGCCCGCCCACCGCGATGTTGCGCTCGATCTGCCCCGCCACGACGCGGATCTCGGTGCCGCCGTCGGCGCCGCGTTCACGAGTGCGCAGCGTGAAGCGCGACACCGAGGCAATGCTCGGCAGCGCCTCGCCCCGGAAGCCCAGCGTGCTGATGGCGCCAAGATCGTCGGCCGAACGGATCTTGCTCGTGGCATGGCGCTCGAGGCACATGCGGGCGTCGTCGGGCGACATGCCGATGCCGTCGTCTTCCACGCGCAGCAGGCGCTTGCCGCCGTATTCGATGGTGACGGTGATGCGCCGCGCGTCGGCGTCGAGGGCGTTCTCGACCAGTTCCTTGACGACCGAGGCGGGGCGTTCCACCACCTCGCCGGCGGCGATCTGGTTGGCGAGGTCGTCGGGCAGCTTGACGATGCGGCTCATTGCGTCACCACCAGCCCGAGCGGCGGAACCCGGCGAACATCGCCACCGATGCCGTCCCCATCAAGCCGACGATCCACCAGAACTGCGCGCCTTCCCCGCCCGGCAGGTGCGGCAGCGGCACGTTCATGCCATACAGGCCCGTCAGCACGGTCAGCGGTCCGAACAGCGTCGCCACCACGGCGATGAGCTTGGAGGTCTGCGCCAGTTGAATCGAGACGCTCGCCAGGTGGGCGTCGAGGATGCCGGTCACGCGATCCTGGAAGATGATGGCGTCGTCCGACAGCCGCACCAGCTGATCGTAGACGTCGCGAAACCGGTACGCGACTTCCTGCTCGATGAGATCGAACTCGCGGCGCGAGAGCCGGCCGAGCACGTCGCGCTGCGGGATGACGATGCGCCGCAGGCCGGTGATGTCGCGCTTCACGGCGAGGATCTCGCTCGTGAGGCTCTGCCTCGGACTCTCGAGCACCTGGCGTTCGAGATCGTCGAGCCATTCTTCGAGCTCGTCCACCTCGGGATGGTAGTGCCCGACCATCGTGTCCATGATGCGGTGCATGAGCGCCATCGGCCCTTCGGCCAGGATGTGGCCGCTCTTGCCGCAGAGGTCGGCGACGTGCGCGATGCTGCGCCGCCTGCCGTCGTGCACGGTCACGAGGAACCGGGCCGAGACGAAGAAGTCGGTGTCGTGGGTGTCGAACGCGTGTTCGCTGGCGTGGAAATTGATGCCGTGCAGCACCACGTAGAGCAGGCCGTCGTAGGTCTCGACCTTCGGATGGTGTGTCTCGCCGAGGGCATCCTCGACCGCCAGGTCGTGAATGCCGAAGACCTCGCGCAGCACCTGCCCATCCGCTTCGGTCGGCTCCGCCAGATCGGCCCAGACGTAGGCGCCGCTCGCGGGCAGGAGCCAGGCCGGGTCGAGCGCCTCCACGGCGCTCGTCCGGCCTTCGCGATGCACGAAGTAGCGAATCATGGGCTGTCCGAGCCCCGGGCCCCGAGGCCCGGGCCCCGTTCTAGTCGCCCACCTTTACCTGCAGCGCCGCCTGCGCGGCCGCGAGACGCGCGACGGGAATGCGGTAGGGCGAGGCGCTCACGTAGTCGAGGCCCACGTTGTGGAAGAAGTGCACAGACGCGGGATCACCGCCGTGTTCACCGCAGATGCCGAGCTTGAGGTCGGGCCGGGTGGCCCGCCCCTTCTGCACGGCCATCGCCACGAGCTGGCCGGTGCCGGTGCCGTCGAAGGTGGCAAACGGATCCTTGTCGAGGATCTTCCGCTCCTGGTAGACCCGCAGGAACTTGCCGACGTCGTCGCGCGAGAAGCCGAAGGTCATCTGCGTCAGGTCGTTCGTGCCGAACGAGAAGAACTGGGCGTGTGCGGCAATGGCGTCGGCCGTGAGGGCGCCGCGCGGCACTTCGATCATCGTGCCGACGAGGTACTTGAACCTGATGCCCTGCTCCTTCATGACCTCGGCAGCGACGCGGTCGACCACCACCTTCTGGTCCTGGAGCTCCTTCACGAGCCCGACGAGCGGGATCATGATCTCGGGCACGATCTTCAGGCCTTCCTTGTTGAGGCGCGCCGCCGCCTCGAGGATGGCCCGCGCCTGCATCTCGGTGATTTCAGGATACGTGATGCCGAGGCGCACGCCGCGGTGGCCGAGCATCGGGTTGAACTCGTGCAGCTGTTCCACCCGCGCGAGCAGCGCCTTCTTCTCCGTGAGCGCCGCCCCGGTCTTGCCGGTGGCTTCCATCACGGCGATCTCGACCATCAGCTCCTCCCGCTTGGGCAGGAACTCGTGGAGCGGCGGATCGATCGTGCGGATGGTGACCGGCGTGCCCTTCATCGCCTTGAAGACGCCGTAGAAGTCTTCGCGCTGCATCGGCAGCAGCTCGGCCAGCGCCGCCCGGCGGTCCGCTTCGTTGTCGGCCAGGATCATGCGCTGCACGATCGGAATGCGGCCTTCGCCGAAGAACATGTGCTCGGTGCGGCAGAGGCCGATGCCGCGGGCGCCGAACTTGTAGGCAATCTCGGCCTGGTCGGGCTGGTCGGCGTTGGCGCGCACGCCGAGGCGGCGCACCTTGTCGGCCTGCTCGAGCAGCGTGTTGAAGCGCCCGTAGATGTCGGACTCGGCCGCCGGCAGCGTGCCGTCGATGACCTGCAGGATCTCGCTCGGCGCCGCGGCGACCTTCGCGAGCTTCACTTCGCCGGTAAGCCCGTCGAAGGCAATCCAGTCGCCTTCCTTCACCGTCTGGCCCTTGAGCGTGAACGCGCGGCCGTGTTCGTCGATCGCGAGTTCGCCGGCGCCGACGATCGACGGCTTGCCCATCTGCCGGCCGACGACGGCGGCGTGTGAGGTCATGCCGCCGGTGGCCGTCAGGATGCCCTGCGACACCCACATGCCGTGGATGTCGTCGGGCACGGTCTCACGCCGCACGAGAATGACGTTCCTGCCCTGGTTCGCCCATTCAACCGCGTGGTCGGAGGTGAAGACCACCTGGCCGCAGGCCGCGCCGGGCGAGGCCGGCAGGCCCTTCGTCGCCACGGGAATCGCCTTCCACTCCTTCGGATCGAACCCGGGGGCGAGGAGCTGCGACAACGCTTCCGGATCGACCAGCAGGAGCGCCTCCTTCGCCGTGACGAGTTTCTCCTTCATCAGGTCGGTCGCGATGACGACCGCGGCGTAGCCCGTGCGCTTGCCGCTGCGCGTCTGCAGCATGAACAGCCGATCGTCCTGAATCGTGAACTCGAAGTCCTGGATGTCCTTGTAGTGTTTCTCGAGCCGCGTCGTGATCTGGCGCAGCTGCGCGTAGGCCTTCGGCATCACGTCGGCAAGCTCGGCGATCGGGCGCGGCGTGCGGATGCCGGCCACGACGTCTTCGCCCTGCGCGTTCACGAGGAACTCGCCGTAGAACTCCTTCGCGCCGGTGGCCGGGTTGCGCGTGAAGCCGACGCCGGTGGCCGAACGGTCACCGGTGTTGCCGAACACCATCATCTGCACGTTCACCGCCGTGCCGATCGCGTCCGGGATGTCGTAGATGCGGCGATATTCCTTCGCGCGCGGGTTGTTCCACGAGCGGAACACGGCGTTCCTGGCCATGCGGAGCTGATCGCGCGGATCCTGCGGGAAGGCCTTGCCCGACTTGTCCTTCACCACGGCCTTGAAGCGGGCGACCACGTCGCGCAGCGCCGCTTCGTCGAGGTCGGTATCCACCTTCGCGCCGACCGCCGTCTTCACGGCCTCGAACTCGTGTTCGAAGGCGGCCTTCGGAATCTCGAGCACGACCGAGCCGAACATCTGGATGAAGCGCCGGTAGCTGTCGAAGGCGAAGCGGCCATTGGTCGTGCGCGTCTTGAGGCCTTCGACCGCGGTGTCGTTCAGGCCGAGATTCAGGATCGTGTCCATCATCCCGGGCATCGAGAACTTCGCGCCCGAACGCACCGACACGAGCAGCGGGTTCGTGGCCGATCCCAGCGTGGCCTTGGCGCTCTTCTCGAGCCGCGCGATGTGGGCGTCGATCTCGCCTTCGATGGCCGGCGTGAGCTTGCCGTGGTTGGCGTAGTAGAAGTTGCAGGCCTGTGTCGAGATGGTGAACCCGGGCGGCACCGGCAGCCCGGCGTTGGTCATCTCGGCGAGGCCGGAGCCTTTGCCGCCGAGCGTGTCCTTCATCGTGCGGTTGCCCTCGGCCTTGCCATCGCCGAAGTAGTAGACGAACTTCGCGGCCTTCGCCGCCGGGCTCGTGCGGACGGCCTGGGCGCGTCCGGCCAGCCGGCCCGCCGCCTTCACCACGGCCTTCACCAGCGAGCCGACCGTCTTGCCGGCCGACTTCGCGGGGCCCTTCTTCGCAGCGCCCTTCGGCGCGACGGGCGTCTTCGCCGCCGGCTTCTTCGCGGCGGCCTTCTTCGTGGGAGCAGCCGCCTTCGCGGCCGCCTTCTTCTGCGCGTTACGCTTCGCCATGTCGGGGTAACTCCTTACGAGTCGGATTGCGGAACCATTTCGGAGACGTCCGCGAGCTGCAGGATGAGGGCCTCGAGGCGGCGCAGCAGCGTGAGACGCGCCTCGCGCACCGCCGGGTCGTCGGCCATCACCATCACGTCGTCGAAGAACTTCGCCACGGCCGGCCCGAACGCCGCGGCTTCACCAAACGCCTTGCGGTAGCCGTCGCCGGCGTCCACCGCGTGCTGGATGGCCGGGGCGCGACGCGCGATCTCATCGCGCAGCGCCAGTTCGGCCGCGTCCGTGAGCGCCGTGAGCGCACCGCCGCCGGCCTCGATCGCGCGGAAGCGTTCTTCCGGCAACTGCCTGGCGATGTTGCGCACACGCTTGAAGAGCACGGCGAGCTGCTTGAACTCGGGCGTGTCGGTGAACTCGGGCAACACGTCGAGGCGGCGGCGGATCGTGAGCGACACGAGCGAGGGCTGCCCCGCCATCACCGCGCGCACATTCCGCACGTCGGCGCCCCGCTGCTCGAACACACTCGCCACGCGCTCGCCGAGGAACACCGCCAGCGCCGGCACGGCGTCGGCCAGGCCCGCATGGCCGGCGAACGCCTCGAACGCCCTTGCCGTGAGCCGATCGATCGGAATGGCCGCGCTGACGCCGGTGAGCTCCGGCAGGTCCGCGAGGATCCGCACGAGGCCCTGTGCGGCGCGGCGGATGCCGAACGGATCGCGCGAGCCGGTGGGCCGCTCCCCCGCCACGAACATGCCGGTGAGCGTATCGACCTTGTCGGCCAGGGCCACGGCCGCCCAGGTGATGGCCGCCTCGCCCAGATCGGCGCGGCTCGGCGCGCCTGTGGGCTCGACGGCCGTCGGCAGGTAGTGGTGGTAGATCGCCTTCCACACCGCCTCTGGCTGCCCTTCGTGGCGCGCGTAGATACCGCCCATCGCGCCCTGTAGTTCGGTGAGCTCGCGCACCATGTTCGACGCGAGATCGGCTTTGCAGAGCCGCGCCGCCGCGGCGGCGTGATCCGCCGCCTCGGGATGGCCGAAGACGTCGGCGGCGATCCAGCGGGCCAGCGGCTCCAGCCGATCCGCCTTGTCGCGGAAGCTGCCGAGGCCGGTATGGAACGCCACGGTGGCCAGGCGCGCGCGGTGCTGCTCCAGCGTCTGCTGCCGATCCGCGTCCCAGAAGAATCGCGCGTCGCGCAGGCGGGCGGTGAGCACGCGCTCGAGGTTGCGGGCGATGGTTTCCGGCTTCTCCGGCTCCATGTTGAGCACGGCGAGGAAGGCCGGCATCAGGCCGCCGTGGCTCGTGACCAGCGGGAAGAAGTGCTGGTGGTGGATCATCGTGGTCGTCAGCACTTCCGCCGGAAGCTGCAGGAACTCTTCGGGGAACGTGCCGGAGACGACGGTGGGATATTCAACCAGGTCGGGCACCTCGGCGAGGGCGTCCTGCCCGGCCGGCGACACCTCGACGCGGCCGCCTCGGCGTCGGGCTTCGGCGTCGAGCTCACGCGCGATCCGGTCGTGGCGTTCGCCGCGTTCGACGATGACGAAGTTTTCGGCCAGGCGCCGGCGGTAGTCGTCGAACCCCTTCACTTTGATGGCGCGCCCGGCGCGGCCGCTCGTCGTGAGGAAGCGGTGCCCGAAGGTCACGGCGCCGGAGCGGATGTCCTGCACGAGCGAACTCGAGGCCGAGGCCGTGCGGATGATGTCGAAGGGCACGACGCGGCCGCCGTAGAGGAACAGCACCCAGCGGATCGGCCGGCCGCTCAGCAGCTCGCCCTTCCCGTCGTCGATCTGCGCATCCCACCGCAGCTGCTTCGGATACTGCAGGTCGCGCAGGGCGGCGGCCAGCACGTCGGGCAGCACGTCCACCGTGGCCTTGCCGCGCAGGTGCCGGCGATACGCGAGGTAGACCCCCTTCGGCGTCTCGACGCGTTCGAGTGCCGCGGGTTCCACGCCCTGCTTCTTCGCGAAGCCCAGACCAGCGCCGGTCAGCTGGCCGTCGGCCTGGAACGCCGCCGACACCGGCGGCCCCATGACCAGCTCCTCGAAGTCCGCCTGGCGTTCCGGAATCTTGACGGCGCGGGCGACCAGCCGGCGCGGCGTGCTGAAGGTCTCGATGGGTTCGGCCGAGGGCATGCGCCATTCGCTGAGGCGCGCCTCGAGGCGCGCGCCGAATTGCGCGGTGAGGCCCGGCAGCCAGCGGGCCGGGAGTTCCTCGGTGCCGATTTCGATGAGCAGTTCTCTGTCCATGGCAGTCACGCGCGCCTAACCGGCGACCTCGGCCTTTGCGGCGGCGACGGCCTCGGCCTCGGCCGCGTACTCGCGGCACAGGCGCACGGCCAGTTGCCGCACGCGCAGGATGTATGCGGTGCGCTCGGTGACGCCGATGCTGCCACTCGAGTCGAGCAGGTTGAAGAGGTGCGAACACTTGAGCGCATATTCGAGCGCCGGCAGCAGCAGCTTCGCGTCGGCGAGCCGCCCGGCAAACGCGTAGTTGGCGTCGAACTGCGACCGGTGGAAGGCGGCGAAGTCTTCCGCCGAGATGCCGGTGTCCTGGTTGAAGGCGTACTTCGACTGCTCGATTTCCTCGCGCAGTCTGACCTCGCCGTATTTCACGCCGGGCGCCCACTCGAGGTCGAACACGTTGTCGACCTTCTGCAGGAACATCGCGATCCGTTCGAGACCGTAGGTGATCTCGACCGACACCGGCGCGAGGTTCACGCCGCCCACCTGCTGGAAGTAGGTGAACTGCGTGATCTCGAGCCCGTCGAGCATCACCTGCCAGCCGATGCCCCAGGCGCCGAGCGCCGGCGACTCCCAGTTGTCTTCCTCGAAGCGCACGTCGTGCTGCCGCGGATTGATGCCCACGGCTTCGAGGCTGTCGAGGTAGATCTGCTGGATCTCGTCGGGCGACGGCTTGAGGATCACCTGGAACTGGTGGTGCTTGAACAGCCGGTTCGGGTTCTGGCCGAAGCGGCCGTCATCGGGCCGCCGCGACGGCTGTACGTAGGCCACCTGCCAGTGTTCGGGGCCGAGCACGCGGAACAGGGTTTCGGGGTGCGACGTGCCGGCCCCGACCTCGAGATCGAGGGGCTGCTGCAGCAGGCAGCCGCGGGAGGCCCAGAAGGTCGAGAGCTTGAGGATGAGGTCCTGAAAGGTCACCGGGAATCGCCTACCTGGAGGGCCGGCCGAGCGCCTGCACGACGCGCACCGACTTCAACTGCCGATCGAGATGCGAGGCGAGCAGGGCGCGATGCGCCATGTCGAGTTCGCGGAGCACGCTGTCTGATGCGCCGAGACCCGCGGCCTCGGCCGGCTTCACCCGCCGCGCGGCGCGGATGAAGGCAAGGGCGCGCGACGAGAGGAAGCGGTCGTCGGTGCCGTGAGCGCCGTGACACGACCGGCAGACGAAGCCGTGCCCCTCCACCGCCAGGTAGGCGCCGTCGTCGGTCGCGAAGTCGGTGCCGCACTCGGCGCAGGCGACATCGGGCGGATACACCCCCTGCAGGCGCAGCAGCCAGCACTCGAAGTACCGTGCGATGGGCGCCACGGGGCCGCCGGCCGTCAGGGCCTCGAGCGTGGCCGTGCCGAGGCGATACAGGCGCTCGTCGGGATCGGCCTCGGCGGCGACCGCGTCGAGGAGCTCGGCGAAATAGGCGCTGTAGCCCAGGGCCTCGGGGTTCGGGGTGGCCATCGGGGACCGCACGGATTCGGCGTAGTTGAGATTCACCAGCTCGCGCTGCTCCTTCTCGAAGTAGGCCACCCGCACCTCGGTCAGCGGCTCGAGTGCGCCGACGAAACGGGAGCGGGGCCGCCGCGCCGACTGGGCGACGCCCCGCTTCTTGCCGCGGTCCCGGGTCAGGAAGACCACGATGCGGTCGGCTTCGCCGAGCTTGTACGTGCGCAGCACCAGCGCATCAGCGGTGTAGAGGGGCACCGACGCCGACCTCGTTGTTCATTCTATCCGGGCTACCCCTGGCCGAGATACCGCAGAAATATGGTCGCCAGGCCCAGGAACGAGGCAAAGCCCACGACGTCGGTGAAGGTGGTGATGAAGACCGACGAGGCGAGCGCCGGGTCCACTTTCATGGCCTTCAGGCCCAGCGGCACGAGGGTGCCGGCGGTGGAGGCCACGAGCATGTTGCAGATCATCGCCATGCCGAGCAGCAGGCCGAGCACCGGATTGCCCTTGGTGGCCCAGGCCACGAGCGCGGCGATGACCCCGAGGGCGACGCCGTTCCCGAGGCCGATCGCGGCTTCCTTGAACAGGGTCTTGCGGGCGTTGGCGCCGGAGAGCTCGCCGAGGGCCAGCCCGCGCACGATGACCGTGAGGGTCTGGGTGCCGGCGTTGCCGCCCATGCCGGCCACAATCGGCATGAACACGGCGAGCGCGGTGGCCTGGCTGATGGTGTGTTCGAAGGCGGCCACCACCGAAGCGGCGAGGAAGGCCGTCCCGAGATTCACCCCGAGCCACGGCAGGCGTTTCTTGAGGGCCTCCCAGGCAGGGGTCTCGACGCGCTCATCGCCTGACACGCCGGCCAGGCGGTAGAGGTCCTCGGTGGCCTCGTCCTTGAGGACGTCGATGACGTCGTCCACCGTGATGACGCCGGCCAGCTTGTTTTCCTCGTCGACGACGGGGATGGCGAGCAGGTTGTACGACGCCACGAGCCGCGCCGCTTCTTCCTGGTCGGTATCCACGCGGACGCTGAAGACGTCCGGCGTCATGATGCGCTTCAGCGGCGTCTCGGGCGCCACGAGCAGCAGGCGGCGCAGCGAGGTGACGCCCACGAGGTGCCGGCGGCCGTCCACGACGTAGAGGTAGAACACCATCTCGACGTTGATGGCGTTCTGGAGCGCCGAGACCGCTTCGGCCACCGTCAGGTCTTCGCTGAGCGCGAAGACGTTCGGGTTCATGATGCGGCCGGCGGTCTGCTCGGCATAGTCGAGCAGGCTCTCGACCTGTCCCGACTCGCGCTTGCGCATCAGCTCGAGGACTTCGTTCGACAGGTCCTCGGGCAGGTGGTCGATGAGCGCGGCGGCGTCATCGGACGGAATCTCCTGCACGAGCTTGGCGATTTCCTCGGCCGAGCGCCCGGCCAGCAACGTGGCGCCGCGTTCGGGGCCGAGTTCGCTGACGCTCTCCATCGCCAGCCGCGGCTGGCGTTCGACCAGGATGCTGAAGGCCGCGGCGCGTTCGCCGTCGTGCAGCTCACCGAAGATCTGGCCGAGGTCGGCCGGGTGCTGCTTCTGAAGGAGATTCTGGAGGTTGGCGGTCGCGCCGATCCGCAGCAGGCGCCGGACCGAATCCAGCACGACGTCGATTCTTCGCTGCGGAGCCATGACTGTGTGGAAGGCCTAGATCAGCACAACCGCCCAAGGGTAACACAGCGTCAGCGCTTGCGCCGCCCGCCACGGCCGTCGATCTCAGGCAGGCCGATGTCGGCCAGCGCCCGCGGATCGTCGCGCCAGTCTTCCTTCACCTTCACGTGCAGGTCGAGATACACCTTCGTGTCGAAAAACGCTTCGAGCGAGAGCCGCGCCGCCGTGCCGATGGCCTTGATCATCGAGCCGCCCTTGCCGAGCAGGATCGGCTTCTGCGTCGCGCGCTCGACGAGGATCGAGCAGTGCAGGCGCAGCAGGCCGCCAGGCGTGTCCGGCTCTCCGAACTGGTCGACGACGACGGCCGTGCTGAAGGGCAGCTCGGCGTGCGTGTGGCGGAGCACCTGCTCGCGCACGAGCTCGGCGGCGAAGAAGCGCTCGGGCTGGTCGGTGAGGTAGTCCTCGGGAAAGAGCGGCTGCCCTTCCGGCAGGTGCGAGAGGAGCACGGCTTCGAGGCGGTCCACGTTCTCGCCGGTCGTGGCCGACACGGGCACGATGTCGGCGTAGATCTTCCGGTCGGCCAGGGCGGCGATTCGCGGCAGCAGATCGCCCTTGGCCATGAGGTCGACCTTGTTCAGCGCCACGACCACCGGCACGCGCACGGTGGAGACGAGCTCGCGCACGAAGCGATCGCCGGCACCTTCCGGAGCGGTGGCGTCGATGACGAGCGTGACCACGTCCACCTCGCGCAGCACGGCGCGCGAGACGTCCATCATGCGGTCGTTCAGCTTGCGCAGCGGCTTGTGGATGCCGGGGGTGTCGAGATACGCGATCTGCCCGGTGGGCCGCGTGCGCACGCCGACGATGCGGTTGCGCGTCGTCTGCGGCTTGTCCGACACGATGGCGAGCTTGGTGCCGACGAGCTGGTTCAACAGCGTGGACTTGCCGGCATTCGGCCGGCCGACGAGGGCGACGAACCCGGACGTCATGCGCCCGCCGTCTCGGTGTCGGCGTCGGCCGGCCGGCGCAGCATCCGCACGCGCGTCACGCGCCGCCGTTCGGCGTCGAGGACCTCGACCGCGAGATCGCCCACGTCGAAGCGTTCGCCTTTCACGGGCACGCGGCCGAGCGACGCCAGCAGGTAGCCGCCCACCGAGTCGAACCCGGCGCGCTCGACCGTGACACCGAAGTGATCTTCGAGCACCGACACGTCGGCCTTGCCGCTCACGACGAACGTGCCGTCGCCTTCGTCCACCACGGCTTCACTCTCCACGTCGTATTCGTCGCGAATTTCGCCGACGATCTCCTCGATCAGATCCTCGAGCGTGACGAGGCCGGCCGTGCCGCCGTACTCGTCGACGACGATGGCGCTCTGGACGCGCTCGCGCTGGAACTCGTGCAGCAGCGCCGGTACCTTCTTCGTCTCGGGCACGTAGTGCGCAGGGCGCAGCAGGTCGCGCAGGGTCGGGGCGGCGGCGGCCTCGTCGCGCACCAGATCCTTCACGAACGCGAAGCCGAGGATGTTGTCGAGCGTGCCCTCGTACACCGGCACGCGGGAATACTGCTGCTCGCGGAAGAGCTGGCGCAGGTCGGCGAGGCTCTTCCCCACGTCGATGGCGACGATGTCGGGCCGCGGCGTCATCACCTCGCGGACGAGCGTCTCGCGGAAGTCCACGATCGAGCGCAGCAGGGCGCGAGCCTGGTCGGGTTCCGACTCGAGACCGCCCTCCGTCTCCGGCGCGGGCACCACCGGCGCCCCGTTGGCCGGCGCCGCGGCTTCGCTCGCCGCGTCGCTCGACGGCGGCGTGCGGCTGACGCTCAGCAGGGCCAGCGTGACCGGCCGCAGCACGCGTTCGACCGCGTGGAAGGCCGGCAGCGTGGCACTCAGCACCCCCTCGGGGTCGTGGCGGATGAGCACGAGCGGCACGAGGTGCTCGGCGACCAGCGCGAAGATGGCCATCGCGCCGATGAGCGTGGGCAGACCGTGGCCGGCCTGCATGCCGATGACGCGGGCCAGCAGGGCGCCGGCCACGACGTAGATGATGGCGAGCACGATGCGCGCCGGGATGAAGAGGCGCATCGGGTCGTCGAGGTAGCGGCCGAGCAGATCGTCGCGGTCGCTGCGTTCGGCGGTGAGGCGGAGCGACAGCCGCATCATCGTGCTGAAGGCGGCCGACACCGTGCCGACGAGCACCGCGCCACAGGCGAGCAGGAAGATCGCGAGGGGCGTCATCGCCGGCCCCGCGCGGCACGGCCGGCCGTGGCCGGTGTCGCCCGCCCGGCGCGTTCGATGAGTCCGCCGGTCAGGCCGCCCTTACGGCGCAGCCGCGCTTCGACGCGTGCCATCTCGCCGTCGTCGGTGTCGTGGTCGTAGCCGGCCAGATGCAGCAGGCCGTGCAGCGCCAGGACGCGAAGTTCGGTCGCGGTCGAGTGTCCGGCGGCTCTCGCCTGCCGGGTGGCTACGCCGCGTGCGATGGCGATGTCGCCGAGATCGCCACCAGCATGACCGGGGCCGGAGGCCCTCGCCGAAGCCTTGGCGGAGGCGGGGAACGACAACACGTCGGTCGAGGCATCGACGCCGCGGAACTGCCGGTTGAGGGCGCGCATCCGCTGGTCGGTCACGATCGCGATCGTGACGGCGCCGGAGAGGGCCCGCGGCGCGGTGCGGACGAGCCAGGCGGCCAGTCCGCGCACGGCGGCCCGATCCGCGGGCGTGGCGACGAGGGCGACGTCCAGCACGACTAGCTCCGGGTGGCCGCGCCGGCCGCTTCGTACGCCTTGACGATCGCCTGCACGAGCTTGTGCCGCACGACGTCGCGGTCGTCGAACCTGACGACGGCGATGCCCTCGATGCCGGCGGTGATGCGCAGCGCGTCCACGAGGCCCGAGGTGCGGCCGGTGGGCAGGTCGATCTGCGTGATGTCGCCGGTGATGACCGCCTTCGAGCCGTAGCCGAGGCGCGTCAGGAACATCTTCATCTGCTCGACGGTGGTGTTCTGTGCTTCGTCGAGGATGACGAAGGCGTCGTTCAGCGTGCGGCCGCGCATGAAGGCGATCGGCGCCACCTCGATCGTGCCGCGTTCGAGCAGGCGCTCGGCGCGGTCCACGTCGAGCATGTCGTAGAGGGCGTCGTAGAGCGGCCGCAGGTAGGGATTCACCTTCTCCTGCAGATCGCCGGGCAGGAAGCCGAGCTTCTCGCCGGCCTCGACGGCCGGGCGGGCCAGCACGATGCGGGTGACCTGCTTGGCGAGCAGTGCGCTCACCGCCTGCGCCATTGCCAGGTAGGTCTTGCCGGTGCCGGCCGGGCCCACGCCGAACACGATGTCGTGTTTCTCGATCGCGTCGAGATAGAGGCGCTGATTGGCCGACTTGGCGGTGATGCGGCGGCGGCCGACCTGACGCAGCTGCCCGCCCTTCAGGAAGTGCTCCTGCAGGTCGATGCCGTCGTTGGCCGAGACGAGCTGCGCGGCCGTGCGGATGTCGGTGTCGGAGAGCGCGTGGCCATCGTGCAGCAGACCGCTCACCTGCCCGACCCACTGCTCCACCCGGGCGGTGTCGCGCGGCTGTCCGTCCACGAGCAGCTCGTGCCCCTGGGTCCGGATCTTGACGTTGAGCAGCGCTTCGACGTGCCGCAGATTTTCGTCGTACGGGCCGAAGAGCGCGCCGACGCTCGATTCGGGCACCGCAATCCGACGCGTCGTGATGGTGCTGATGCGGATATCTCCTTCAGTATCAGTAACTTAGTTTCTGACGCCAGAATCGTAGCGCGCCGCTTGGCGCGCGGTCAAGCCTCGGTGCGGAGCCGCAGTTCACGCAACTGGGCGGCGTCCACGGTGGACGGCGCGTCGCTCATGAGGTCCACGGCCTGCGTGGTCTTGGGGAACGGAATCACTTCGCGGATCGAGCTCTCCCCCGCCAGCATCGCCACGATGCGGTCGAGGCCGAGTGCCAGGCCGCCATGCGGCGGCGTGCCGTACTCGAGCGCTTCGAGGAAGAAGCCGAAGCGCAGCTTCGCCTGTTCGTCGCTCAGGCCGAGCAGGCGGAACACGGTGGCCTGCGTCTCGCGGTCGTGAATCCGGATGCTGCCGCCGCCCAGTTCCCAGCCGTTCAGCACGACGTCGTAGGCGCGGGCGCGCACGCTGCCCGGGTCGGCCGCCAGCTTCGCCAGGTCCTCCTCGCGCGGCGAGGTGAACGGGTGGTGCAGCGAGTCCCACCGCTGCTCGTCGGCGTTCCATTCGAACAGCGGGAAGTCGGTCACCCAGAGCAGCTCCCACGCCCCGTCGGGGATGAGGCCGCGCTTCTTCGCCACGGCGAGGCGCAGCTGTCCGAGCACCTTCGACGCCGCGTCGGGCGCGCCGGAGGCCAGCACCACGAGATCGGCGGCGCCAGCCCCCATCGCCTCGAGCACGGCGATGGTCGCGGGTTCGCCGATCGCCTTGGCGGAACTCTGGACGCCTTCGGCCGTGCGGCGCATGTAGATGAGTCCGGAGGCGCCCGCCTGCTTGGCCATCTCGACGATCTCGTCCAGTTCGCGGCGCGACGCGGCGGCCGCGCCGGGAATGACGAAGCCGCGCACCGTGCCGCCGTGCGCCACCGCCTCGCGGAAGATGCCGAACGGCGACTCGGCGAAAAGATGGCCGACGTCCTGGATCTTCAGACCGAAGCGCAGGTCCGGCTTGTCGGACCCGTAGACCGAGATCGCTTCGGCGTACTGCATGCGGCGGAACGGCCGCGCGATCGTGACGCCGATCTGCTCGAACGCGGCGGCGAGCGCCCCTTCGACGATCTCGTAGACCAGTTCCGGCGTGGCGAACGAGATCTCGAGGTCGATCTGCGTGAACTCGAGCTGCCGGTCGGCGCGCAGCGCTTCGTCGCGGAAGCAGCGGGCGATCTGCACGTAGCGGTCCATGCCCGCGATCATGAGGATCTGCTTGAAGAGCTGCGGCGACTGCGGCAGCGCGTAGAACTCGCCGGGGTGCACGCGGCTCGGCACCAGGAAGTCGCGCGCGCCTTCCGGCGTGGACTTCGTGAGGATCGGCGTCTCGATGTCGAGGAAGCCCTGGTCGTCGAAGTAGCGGCGCAGCGCCATCGTGACCTTGTGGCGCAGCATGACGTTCTTCTGCAGCTGCGGCCGGCGCAGGTCGAGATAGCGGTACTTGAGGCGCGTCTCTTCGGAGACGTTCTGCTCGTCGCCGATCATGAAGGGCGGCGTCTTCGCTTCGTTCAGCAGGCGCACCGACGACGCCCGCACTTCGACGTCGCCCGTGGGCAGCTTGGCGTTCACGGTCTCGGGTGACCGGCGTTCGACCAGGCCCTCGATGCCGACGACGAACTCGCTGCGCAGGCGCTTGGCGCGTTCGAGCAGGTCGGCGTCGTCCTGCACGATCACCTGCGTCACGCCGTGACGGTCGCGGATGTCGAGGAAGATGATCGATCCGAGGTCGCGGATCTTCTGCACCCACCCGAGGAGCACGGTGCGGGCGCCGACGTCAGCCACCCTGAGAGCGCCGCAGGTGTGCGTGCGGGCGAGAGAACCAAGTTGCTCAGCCACGTGAAGTCCCCATGTGCGTAACGATGTACTCGGCCGCGCGGTCTCGTGCCACGGCCTCCTGCGCGCCGGAGCCGAGCGACTTCACCGTCACCTGACCCTGCTGGCGCTCCTCTGTGCCGACGACGACCACGAACGGAATGCCGCGGTCGGCGGCGTATTTGAACTGTTTCCCGAGCTTGTCGGTGTCGGGATAGACCTCGACGGCGAGCGGCGTGCCGGTGGCGCCGCGGCGCAGCTCGGCGGCGAGCGCCAGCGTGTCGCCGACGGCGCCGCCATCGAAGTTGGCTACGAGCACGGTGGCCGGCGGACGTTCGACAGCGGCCGGGAACATGCCGCGTTCTCCCATCACCACGAGAATCCGTTCGAGCCCGAGTGACAGCCCGCAGGCGGGCACGCGCTGGCCGAGGAACATGCCCACGAGGTCGTCGTAGCGGCCGCCGCCGCCAAGGCTGCCGGCCAGATCAGCGACAGCAATCTCGAAGATGGCGCCGGTGTAGTAGCCGAGGCCGCGGGCCAGGGTGGCGTCGATGCGCACGTGCGCGCCTGACGAGAGCGCTGACGCAAGCGTCAGGATCTCCCGCAGGTCGGCGAGCGCCGCCACGCCGCCCTCGTGTGTGCCGACGAAGCCGGCGATGGCCTCGAGCGCCGGGCCGTTGTCCGCGCCGGTGAGGCCGAAGAGGAACGCGACGAGCGTGGCCGCTGCCGCCTCGGTGACGCCGCGCGTGGTCATCTCGGCGACCACCGCCTCGCGCCCGATCTTGTCGGCCTTGTCGAGGGCGATGAGCGCCGTGCCGTGCAGGTCTGCCGGCACACCGGCCACGTCGAGAATCGCCGAGAGCAGGCGCCGGTGATTCAGGCGAATCGTGAAATCGGTGAAGCCGAGGCGGCGCAGCACGTCGGCGCCGGCCGAAAGCAGTTCGGCTTCGACCGCCATCGACGTCGAGCCGGTGGCGTCGACGTCGCACTGGTAGAACTCGCGGAAGCGCCCCTTCTGCGGGCGGTCGGCGCGCCACACGGGCTGCACCTGGTAGCGCTTGAAGTACTTCGGCAGCGCCGCCCGGTGTTCGGCGACCACGCGTGACAGCGGCACCGTGAGGTCGTAGCGCAGCGCAAGATCCGCTTCGCCCGTGCCGGCCCCTTCGCCGCGCTTCAGGATCTTGAAGATGAGACGATCGCCTTCTTCGCCGTACTTGCCGGTCAGCGTCTCGATGTTCTCGACGGCCGGCGTCTCGAGCGGTTCGAAGCCGTAACTCTCGAAGACCTCGGCGACGACGCCGATCACGTACTGCCGGCGGCGGACGTCGGCCGGCAGGAAGTCGCGCATGCCGCGCGCGGGCTT